>JBBCIV010000062.1:0-41215 GCA_037189665.1 Phycisphaerae bacterium
CGCGCCCCGGTCTATATGAAAGGCCGCGCTTGGGCTCCCGGCATGGTCGCGTTCCCTTCCGTACGCGCCGTGTTTTGCGACAGCCTTCTCCCCTGCAAAAGCCAGGGAGGTACGGCGGCCTGGGTCATCTGCGACGCCAGCAAACGCACGGAATTGTGCCGCAACTCACGGCCAGCACGAAGGATGGCCGGATCGCCGATAAGTTTTTTCTCGTGGGCACACCGGACCGTTTCAGCGTCAAAACTGCAAATGCGCCTGTCATCGATCGAACGCAGTAAATAGAATTCCCGCCAGCCACGAGGAGGCACATGTCACAGGGAACAGAGGCACAATCGACCCCATCCAACCAACCCTCGGCGTACGACGAGCAGATCTCGCCGATGGAGCAACAATTCGAGCGATGGCGAAAGATCGCCGGCGTGTTTTTGACGCCGATCGCGTTCTTCGTCGTCTACTGGCTTTGCGACGGGCTCACCCCGCAAGGCCGCACGCTCGCGGCGATCCTGGCGGGGGTAGGCGTGATGTGGATCAGCGAGGTCATCCCCCTGCCGGTCACGGCGCTGCTGGGCGCGTCGCTGTGCGTCATCCTGGGCGTGGCGGACGTGAAAAAGACGATGGGCTACTTCGCCGATCCGATCGTCTTCGTCTTCCTCGGCGGGTTCATGATCGCGCGGGCGATGAGCGTGCATCAGCTTGACCGGCGCATCGCGCTGTACTTCCTATCCATCCCCGGCATCGGCTCCACGCGCGTCGGCATGCTGGCGGGCCTCGGCATCGTGACGGCGGGCCTGTCGATGTGGGTGAGCAACACCGCCACCACCGCGATGATGCTGCCCATCGGCCTGGGCATGCTGCGCGCGATCCACCGCCTGCGCGTGGCGCGCAACGAGGCGGCGGGCGAGATGAACGCCCGCACCTGGCCGTTCGCCACCGCGATGATGCTGATGGTCGCCTACGGCGCGAGCATCGGCGGGATCGGCACGCCCGTCGGATCGCCGCCGAACCTCATCGGCATCGGGCTGATCCGAAACTCGGTCAAAAACCCCGACGGCACGCCATTCGAAATCTCGTTCTTTACCTGGATGATGTTGTGCGTGCCCCTGATGCTGGTCATGGGCGTGGCGCTGTTCGCGATCCTGTACTTCCTCCACCGCGACCGAAGCGCAAAGCAGACCGCCGTGAGCGGCGCGGAGGTGATGGAGTACATCCGCGAGGAACGCCGCAAGCTCGGCGGATGGACGCGCGGGCAGGTCAACACCCTCATCGGCTTCGGCGTCGCCGTGGTGCTGTGGATCCTTCCGGGCATCCTCGAATTGCCGATCTTCCAATCCATGCCGACGATCGATGCGCTGGGAACGTGGATGTCCAAGCGGCTTCCCGAATCGACGGTCGCGATCATCGGCGCGATCGTGCTGTTCATGCTGCCGACCAAGCTCAGCCAAGGCGAGTTCACGCTCAGCTGGCACGAGGCGCAGAAGATCGACTGGGGCACCATCCTACTGTTCGGCGGCGGGCTGGCGCTGGGATCGCTGATGTTCGAAACGAAGGTCGCCGACGCCATGGGCAAGGCGCTGACCGCGCAGATCGGCGCTCAATCCCTCTGGGCGCTGACCGCCCTTTCGATCGCAATGGCGATCGTGCTGAGCGAGGCCACCAGCAACACCGCCAGCGCGAACATGGTCATCCCCGTCGTGATTGCCATCAGCGTTGCCGCCGGCGTGAGCCCGGTCCCGCCGGCGCTGGGGGCGTGCCTGGGCGCGAGCTACGGCTTCATGCTCCCGGTCAGCACGCCGCCGAACGCGATCGTGTACGGATCGGGGCTGGTCCCGCTCTCACGCATGATGCGCGCGGGCATCCTCTTCGACATCATCGGCTTCTTCATCATCCTCGCCGGCCTGTGGGTGCTATGCCCGCTGCTGGGGTTGACGTAAACGACGAACGGCGTCGCGCAGCCCGTTCGCGCTTACGATTACCTTCTGACCAATCGCCTCTACGGGCATGGAAACGGCATGTCTCGCACAGAAGCAGTTTTCGAATCGCCCGCTATCCCAATGTTCTCCAAGAATATCGGAATAGCTTTTTTAGAGGGGAGCGTTCAGGACATCGATGCCAAGTTTTCGGTAGGCATCGGCGTTGGACAGGGGCGCGCTGGCATCGGTGATAAGGCGCGTGATGCCCGCGATCGGGCCAACGATGAACGGCGCGGCGGTTCCGAGTTTTTCGGACGACGCGACGACGATCGTCTCGGCCGACGCCGCGCGGATGGCGCGTTTGACCTCCGCGTCTTCGAAATCGAAAACGCCCAGCCCCAGTTCCGGGTGCACGCTGACCACGCCCAGCACGCAGACGTCCGCCCGCACCTGCGCGTAGCCGGCGATGGTGGTGGCGCCGACCATGGAGAGCGATTCCTTCAGCAGTCGCCCGCCGAGCATGATGACGTTGACGTTCGGATGGGCCGCCAACGTCGATGCGACGGGAAGGCTGTGCGTAACGACGGTGAGCCTGCGCTCGGCGGGCAGGTGCCGGGCGACCTCAAGCGGAGTGGTGCCCGAATCGAGGATGACCACCTGCCCGTCCCGCAGCTGCTCCGCGGCGAGCTGGCCGATCGCGACCTTGGCGCGGGGGGACTGCTCTTCACGCCCCGCGAATGACGGCACGGAGGGCGAGCGCGGCACCGCGCCGCCGTACACCCGTTTCAGCAGGCCTTCGGACGCCATCTCGCGCAGATCCCGCCGGATGGTATCTTCGGAGACCCCGAACTGCGCGCTCAGGTCCGCCGCGATCACCCGGCCGTCGCGCGCCAGCCATTCCGCAATCCTCGTTTTACGTTCCGCCGTGAGCATTTCTTGATCTTCCTTAATTTATCTTGATTATGCACGTTATAAGTCATAATGTAAATATAAATGAGAAAAACACGCAATAATATGCAATATCAGGCAACCCAATTTGCGTTGGCGGCAGTCGATATCGACGACACCTTGCTCGGCCCGGATGGGACGTTAAGCGAGGCCAACCGCAGCGCGATCGCGTGTCTTCAGGATCGCGGAATATCGGTGGTGCTCGCGTCCGGCCGGTCGCCGCAGAACACGCTGCCTTTCTATCACCTGCTGGGCTTGGACGGATACGTCGTGTCGTCCGGCGGGGCGTTGGTCAGCCATCCGCGAACCGGCGAAGTGCTCTATCGGCAACCGCTTCGGCAGCCAGACGCGAGGAAGGTAATCGAGGACGGGCTTACACGCGGGATGACGGTTCTCTGCTTCGCCGACGACGCGGTCTACGCGCGTCGCGAGGACGTGTGGACCGAGCAATACCGGCGCGATGCGGGCACGACGTCGGTTCGCATTGTCGACCCGCGCTCGATGCCCGACCACGAATGGCTGAAGGTCATTTGGGCCGACCATCCCGAGCGACTTGCGGCGATCGCCGACGAACTGGCGCGTTGGCATGCCGGCCGGCTCAGCACGGTCATCACGCACCCGTACTTCTTCGAGTTCACCGCATCGGGCGTTAACAAGGCGGTCGCGATCAGCCGGCTGGCCGATCATCTGGGCATTCGGCGCGGCCGAGTGCTGGCGTTCGGCGACGGGAACAACGACCGCGAACTTCTCGCCTGGGCCGGCGTGGGCGTGGCGATGGATTACGGACGCCCCGCCGCCAAGGCCGCGGCGCGACTCACCTCGCCGCCAGGCGATCCGGAGACCGCGCTGGCGCGATCGGTGCAGTTGATCTTCCGCTGTGCGGCGTAGCCGGCCCCGCGCAAACGCGCGCGCGCGGCCGCGGCAAATCAATGTCGCCCGTGATGATCGATCGGCACGAAGCGCTTCTTCGACATCAGTTCGGCGACCTCGTCGAAGTGGATCGGGCGGTACGTCTCCCGTCGCAGGCCGACTTCGGGAATAAGGCCGGTGCCGTAGACATCCGGCGTGCTGAGACGCACGGCGTTCGCGTCGACGCCGACGTCGAGGCTGAGCGAGTCCGGGTCGTCCGGCAGCGAGTGATGGCTGTGGCCGTAGAGGTGCCACGCGCCATGGTGAGACTTATCCCATATCCGATGAGCGTAATGCGACAGCCACACGTACCGGCCGTTCACCTTGATCATCATCACCTCGCGATACCACGCGAAGGTGTTGCGGATCGAGTGCGCCGCCGAGTCGTGGTTGCCCTCGATGAAGTGGATATGTCCGTTCAATCGCTGGCGAAGCGCCAGCGCTGCATCGCGCTTGCCGAAGATCAGATCGCCCAGGAAAAACACGTCATCCGAAGGCCGGATGGACGCGTTCCAGTTGGCGATCAACTGCTCGTCGTGTTCCTCCACGCTCGCGAACGGCCGCTTGCTGAAGCGAACGATGTTCGCGTGAGAGAAGTGCGTATCCGAAATAAACCATGTGGACTTCATCTGAAATCCCCTTCTGCCCTGCGCGATGAACGCGCGATGTGGCGTTCCTCCAGCGCAGCACGCTGTGCGAAGCAAACTCAACTGGGTTGCGTTCGCGGATATTGCTCGAGCCCCGGGATCAGCGACTTCGCGATCTATGCAACCGAAGCGAGCACGCGGGGACGTTACCATACGCACAATTCGCGTGTCAACACAACTTTCGCGATTGCTCCTGATATTCAATCGCAGCAGGTTATCGCCAGATCCTGAACCACATCCAAAGCCACATCCCCAAACCCGCGTGCCGCCCCGGCGCGTCTCGCTGGCCGCTGACGGGCGGACGAACGAGTCTCGACCAGAAGCTCGACGAGACGAAAGGCACGAGAAGCAAAGAGAGGCCAAGCAAGCCGATCAACAGCGCGAATAGGGTAAACAAGATGATCATCAACATCGCCCCACCTGCATGGCGTGAGGCGGGATCGATCGCTTCCTACCGCGCGGCCGCGCGCATCACGAGGGCGCCAGCGGCGACCATAAGCGCGCCGCCGACGATCGCCTGCGTCGCGCTGCCGATGAAATGGCGAAGTCCCATTGGATCACATCGGGATGAAGCTGGTCTTCCTGTCGATCCGCTTGATCGTCTCGGCGATGAGGATGGCGGCGTTTTCCAGGTCGGGCAGGGCGCACAGTTCGACCTGGGTGTGCATGTAGCGGTTCGGAATGCTGATCAGCCCCGCCGCCACGCCGGCGCGGGAGATCTGGATCGCGTTGGCGTCGGTGCCCGTCGCGCCAGGGGCGGCGGCGAGCTGGTGGTCGATCTTTTTCTTCTTGGCGGTGTCGATGAACAGGTCGCTCACCACCGGGTTGATGTTCGCGCCGATGTCGATGACCGGCCCGCCGCCGATCTTCACGTCGCCGGCGATGCGCTTATCGACGGCGGCGTAGTCGCTGGCGTGCGTGACGTCCACCGCGATGCCGACGTGCGGGTCGATGCCGTAACAGCTCGTCCGCGCGCCGCGCAGGCCGATCTCCTCCTGCACCGTCGCGACGGCGTAAACCGAGCAGTTGCACTTGCCCTCGCTCAGCAGGCGAAGCGCCTCCATGATGACGAACGCGCCCACCTTGTTGTCCAGGGCGGGGCTGACGATGCGATCGTTCAACAGCCGGGTGACGCCGAGCTTGAAGGTGATCGGATCGCCGACCTGCACGTGTTCGAGGGCTTCCTTCTTGTCCTTGGCGCCGATGTCGACCGCCAGGTCAGCCAGCTCGATCTTGCCGCCGTTGCGTTCCTCGGGCTTCATGAGGTGGATCGCCTTGCGGCCCATGACGCCCTCGACCGGGCCCTTCTTCGTGTGGATGGTGACGCGCGAACCCGGCAACACCGCGTTATCAATCCCGCCCACCGCCGCCACGTGGATGAAACCGTTGTCGTTCACGTGGTTAACCAGAAACCCGATCTGATCCATGTGCCCCGCCAGCATGACGCGAACGCCGTTCTTGCCGGTCTTCGGGTGCAGCGCGACGATCACGTTGCCGTGCACGTCGGTCATGATGTCGTCGGCGTACTTGCCCATCCGTTTGCGGATGATGCGCGCCACCGGCTGCTCATAGCCGGAGACGCTGGGGGTTTCTTCGATCGATTTCAGGAAGTCGTAGGATTCAGATCGCATGGGCAAGCAGTGTATACACCGCCGAACGGAAGGAAACCGCCGGCGGTGGTTTTCCGTCGCGGCTTATTTGCCCACGCGCGGCGACCACGCTGGATCTACCGACAGATGCGCGGCCTTGGCGATGTCGGCCCACGAGAAGATCTTCATGTCTTCGGTCGGCTGGCCGGTGACGTGATCATTGATGACGAGCATCCCGGCAGGAAACTGCGGCGAGATCGCCGCGCTGGTGACGGCCAAGCCCGATGCCCGCTCGATGCCTCCGGTGACCGGCTCGGTCAACCTGAGCGAGGTGATATACGCATTCCCTTCGGCCCGGTCATAGACATTGACCACCGAACGCCCGCCTACCACGCCCTGCGACACCACCAACAGATACCCACCACCGCCGCGAGTTTGGAAGAGCGCCAGACCTTCGATGTCAGGAACGAGGCCGTTCTCGTTAATCCGAACAACGATCGTTCCACTCGTGCCGCCGTCGGGCTCGGCGTTGAAGCGCCAGACACCGACATCTTCCTCCGCGAAATAAACGACCCCGCGTTCATCGTCGGCCACGCAGCCTTCGGTCTTGGTCTTGTTCTTCAGCGAACGCACCAGCTTGGCGGTAATCTTCTCATCACTGCCGGCGATCAGCTCGTACTGCTCGATCTCGCCGTTCGCCTGCGTGACGAAAAAATAGCACTTGCCGGTCTTACGGCTGTGATAGGTGCATAGGCCCAGCGGCACCGAATCTCCAAGCACCGGGATCGGCGCTTCACGCGACTCGATCACCTTGCGTTTGGCCGCGTCGATGCGCCAGATCATGACGCCCGGCGACTCGTCCATGAAGCATGACGCGATCGCCAGGTCCGCCTTTTTCTCGCCGAGATCGAAGTCGTAGATCAGGTCGACGTTGTTGGGTTTGGCGGTGGGGTTCAGGTGCTTGCGCAGGAGACCGTTGGGCTCGTGTACCTGCAGGCCGTACCGCTCGTTGCCGATCAGCAGAAGGCTGAGCGACGGATCGGTCGGATGCACCCAGATGGCGGCATCGTCGGTTTCATTCAACGCCACCGACTGGCTGGACGAGACCGGGGCGATCGACGCCGAATGCGTCGCGCAGCCAGCCCCCGCCAGTATGCCGATCAGGCCCAACAACGCCCTGCGCAAGTTCGTCCTGACCATTAGGCCCTCCGCCGACGTATTGCCATAAGACCAAACAGACCGAGCGCCAGCATGGTCGGCTCTGGCACCAAGGCCAGCCCGCGAAACTGCGTGCCGGACCCCGCGGTGAAGAAGAAGCCGGCGCCGGTATCGATGTCCGGATCGGCGAACAGCGAGCTCATCGCCGCGTTGTAGCCGGCGGTGTCTTGCAGCTTCAGCACGCCCTGATCGAGCGTGGCGAACAGTTCAACCGTGCCATCGACCAGCCGCGCGTCCAGCGCGTTGATCTCCAGGCCGGAATCCTGTCCACCGACGAAAGCCTGCGTGTTGCGAATCCATTCATACTGGTTTTCGGAAGGGTTGAAGACAAGCGACCACTTGTGATAGTCCTCTTTGCCGCCCGTACCGTAAGCAACGTCATAGCCGGGAACGGTCGGATCGAGATCAAAGAAGACGGCATCGGTTTTGGGGTACCACTTGCCGGTGATCTGGCCGGATTTATCGACATTGCCGGCGTCGTCGATGTTCTGGCCTTCGTGGTTGACGATGACCGGCGTGGCGACCTGTGTTCCGCCTGGGGTCGTTTGCGACATCGCGTAGACGCCGCGATTGACGAACGACTTCTGAGCCGGCGTGTTGACGTAGATCTCATTGCCGACAAAGCGGATGTTACGCAGGCTGTCGGGCTCATTCGAACCGGCCTTGATCGTCCGCGCCGAGATGTTGGTCGAGGTGGTGCTGCCGGGGCCTTCGACGTATCTCAGCCCGCCGGAATTGACCGATGCGGCATTGTCCGTGGTGCTGTAGGCGCCGCCTGTCCAGAAGTGCTGGCCGTCGGAGATCACCGCTGCGATGACGACATTGTTGTACGCATCGTTGAGCGCAAGCGACGTGTTGGCCGTGCCCGCGGCGTTAACCGTGGCGATCACACGCGGCACGTCGCTCGCGGAAGACTTCTGCGGCTCATTGAAACCGAGGTTGGCACGATACCCGCCCAGCACGAGCGACTGGCCATCAGTCGAGAGGTTCAGGTGGCCGTCGTCCAAATTGGATGTGCCGCTGAGCGTAAACGCGGTAGAGCCGGTGTAGTCAAGCCCGATGGAACGCACGAAAGCGCCGGTGCTGGCGGTGTACTCGTCCAGATACACCTTCTGCGCCGCTGCTCCCGACACGGGTGACGCGGCATCACCAAGACGAACGACGAAGAGTCCGTCCGTCGAAAACTGCGCCATTGCTGGCACTGAGAACATCGCGGCCACACACGCCGACAAGGCGAGCGATTGCTTTCGATTCATTGCTATATCTCCCTACTTATCCTGAACTCAATACCACCCCGCCTAGTGACGGGGATTCCAGATGATCTTTCCTGGCTGGTCGTAGATGCCGCTGGCCGGGCTTCGCACCTCCTTAAGCGAAAACCAGGAGACATGCCCGTCCACCATGAGCACGTAGCCGCCCTTGCGGTGACGCGTCGTAAACTCCTTGTAGCTCACCTGTTGCTGCCCAACGCTGCCCGCGTAGGTGGGCTTATATTCGCGCGGGGTCATCATCTTTTCGGAGATCAACACCGTGCATGATGGCTCGCGCAGCGACCCCACCCGCACGCACACGCGATAGGAGACGTTGCGGTCTTCGACGCCGCCGTCGAGCTGCGTGTTGAATCCGTAGCACCAGAACGTCGGCTTCAGGACGACGGTGCCGGACGAATCAAGGCCGTGGTAGTAGAAGTAACCGTCGGCGACCGTGTCGTCCGAAGTCGGCCCGGCTCCTGCGACGAAGGCGGAAGGGCAAACAAAAATAGAGCGGTCGCCGGCGCGGGGAATCGGCGCGCCGCCGGCTTCGTAGGCCGCAAGGAGATCCCAGTAGCCTTTCGTGCCAGCATAGCGCGGGGCAGAGTTAAACCACGTCGCCTGCTCGGCCCAGGGCCCGACATGGCGGATCGGGCGGTCCCCTTCCGCATACCCATCCCACGGCAAAACTCCCTGAAAATCGGCCGCATATGCAATCGAGCCGATGCCGAAAATCCGCAGATTGCTGAGGCACTGCAGTTCTCTCGCCTGCCGCCTCGCCAGATTGACCGCCGGCAAAACCATTCCGATCAAAACCGCAACCACGGCCAGAACGACCAGTAGCTCAGGTAAGGTAAATCCGGCGCAGGGCAGCGCCGTTTCGCGCTCGAAGTTGATTGTGGCCCGTAACAGAGAATGCGTACGATAGCGAGCACATCGGGCACGCGCGCACTTGTTGCACGAGTGGCCGGCATAAGGGCGGAACAAAGCTACTTCAGCAGCACCGCGATGACATCCGCGGCCGAGTAGTGCGAGGTGTCGGGCGCGCAGAAACGCGTCAGGTCGATCTCGACGCTGCCGGCGGTGACAATAGCGGGCTCGGCTTTGCCGGAGCGGTCAATCTGCCCCAGGCCGATCGTCGAGAACAACGCGTTGCAGATGCACTTGCGCCCCACCGTTTGCTCCGCAGTGCCGCCTTTGCGCACATAAGCATCCACCGGCTCGGCGGCGCAACGGTGCCCTAGAGTGCCGTCTTCCTTACGGTACGCCTTGCGAAGGTAGCCGAGGTCACAGATGCGCTTGCGAGACGCGTAGACGTCCGCATCCGAGATCGTCCCGCTGACCTGCACCACCTTGAACGGGAACGATGTCGGCGACGCCGACGGATCAGTGAAAACGCGGACGCCCTCATCGCGATTGAGCGTGAGGATGCGGCGTTTGAGATCGGGAGAGATTCCCGATTCATCGCAGAACGCGAACGCCGTTCCGACCTGGATCCCGCTGGCGCCCAGCGTGATCGCCTCCCGCAGCTTCTCAGGCGAGGCGCATCCGCCGGCGAGGTAGAACGGCTTGCCCAGAGCAAGGATTTTATCGAGTTCGGCGTTGTCTCGCTTACCGTAGATGGGTTCGCCGGCGACGGTAAGCTGCATGGGCCCGCGCGGCGGCGCGTTGTGCCCGCCGGCAACCGACGACTCGACGACGAAACCGTCCACCGTGCCGTTGCTTTTGCGCGCCAGCGTCATCGCGAGCGTCGCCGACGAGACGATCGCGAAAAACTTCGGCCGGCGCAGCCTCGGCGCAGCGCCGTCGTCGGCAAACGCGGCGGGATCGAAACGATTGATCCATTCTTCGCCGGGCTCTGCGCCGTCCACGTCCAACTTCAGTTCAGCGGTACGCCCCGCCGCCAGCGCATCGATCGCGCCGGGAATGCTTCGTGGAATGCCGGCCCCCATGAGCACGTAGTCCACGCCGGCGAGCATCGCGCCGAAGAGCTGCGCTAGCGCCGGGAGTTGAATCTTCTCCAGGTAGTTAATTCCCACCGCTCCGCCGTGCCCCTGCTTGGCGAGCCACACTTCGGCGAAGTTCGCCAGGACCGTGAGTTCGGCGATCGGACCGCCGAACGGGAAATCGGGCAAAGGCGTGGGCCTGAACGGCTTGTCGTCAGGCTTGCCGCCTTCGATGTAGTAGTGATCAACGATTCTCCGTGCGATCGCTTGATACGGAAATGCCTCCGCAGCGCGGCGCATGTGCCCGCCGGGATCGCCCATCTGCAACCGTCGCGCGAACACGACCGCCAGCCCCGTTCCCGACACCACGCCCAACTGTCCCGCCGACGCCACCGCGCGGGCAAGCACCCAGTTCGAGACGCCAACCCCCATGCCACCCTGGATGATCGTAAAAGAGGACAAAATACCTTCCGTAGAATTCCAACCATCGAAATAGGACTTTCTAATCCATTTTCATTGTCGATCAAGATGAATTGACCGCCTGCGCCAACAACGCGCGGCGCGGCGGTCGGTTACGCGGAATCGACAGTCGGCGTGCTGGTGAAAGAACCGGAGGAGAACGCGGCGCGCGGGTTTGAGATGATGCCGCTCAACCCTGCGTCACCGGAACCGCCGGCAGGTCGGCCTGCTTGATCGGGTCGGGTTCGGGCTCGGGCTTGGCGGCGGCAAATATCAACAGCAGGCCCCAGGCCGCCTGGGCGAACATCGCAAAGACGAACGTCAGCCCTTTCGGCAGGGAATACATCAAGAGCGCCATCGGCACCCAGTAGCACCAGCACAACACCATCAGCGACACCACGCGGCGGAGATACCACCCCCAACCAAGTTGTTGAAACGTGCGTTTCAGGCTCCAGCCGCCTTCGCGAAGCGTGAACAGGAAGGCAACGGTCGGCAGCGTGACGAAAGGCGAGTAGATGAACTGATCGATCCCCATCTTCAGCACTGCCCAACGATCAAAGCCGTAAGAGGGGAACAGATGGCCGAGGAGTCGGTAAAACGGGTCGGCATAGGCGCCCAGGAGCGCGAAGACGGAGAAATTGAACGCCAGATGATTCCAGCGTGCGCGGTCAAATCGAGTTTCGCCGAGAACGAGGGTTTTGGCGAGTTCCGGCACGATTGCGCCGGACACGCCGCTGGCGAGGATGGCGGCAAGGTATCCGCCGGCCTCTTTCCAGGCGCGGAGGGTTTCGAACGCGTGGTGGACCACGTCGACCTTGAAATAACCAGCCACTGCGAGCAGGCCACACAGTTCGATGAGCAGGAACGGCTTCCAGAATCGGCGAACCGCTTCAAGGCCGGGACGAAAAATAGTGAGGATCATGGCAGACGCAACATCTTTCCGATAGCGCGCTCGCCTATTGTCCGCATCAGAAGCAAAAACGCGAGAAGGACTGCGTTGCGGATGGGTCTGGCCATGAATTTCAGAAGAGTTTCATCGCCCGTTCATGCGCCTGACGATAGACTGTAAGTGTTGAATTTGACTGGAGGTATGCGATGGAACGCCTGTTCGAGATGTCACGCCATTCGCCTTTGACCGGGGCGAATGAGCGCACCCCGATACAGGCGCTTCTAATGGTGGCGAGATCGTTCGGCGAACTATTACAGCTGGCGATCACCGCCCGGCCGCAACCTCGTCCGGTTTCCGTTCGCGCAGCCACGCGCAAACAAACAAGGCGGCCAGCCTGACATCGCTACGGCCGCGCGCAGGCCATTGCGCCGCCCTAAGAGATGGTGCACTCTTTCCTAAGCCCACGCGATGCGGAATTGGTGACGTGACACCGCATCGCGTGGGCTCTTAATTTCTATGCGCGAGCCTCGTCCCCCTCCGACATCGGCGGTGAAGGCTGCGCGTCGGCGGCATCGGGATCGAAGCCCAGGTCGCCGTGGCTGGCCTGATCGCCACGATAGTTGATGGTGATCTCCTCGCCGGCCTTGATGTCGCGGATGGCGTAGTACTCCATGATGTCCGGCATCTTCATCTGGTACCGGGCGTTGTGCGTCTCGCTGTGGTTGTAGATCGACCCGTACCCCAGCGACATCGCCACGTACTGCCGCTTGGTCTGAATCCACGTGAAGACGTACCACGAAATCCGCGCGGCCCGCTTCGCCTCGGGCGTATCGCCAAAGACTTGGCTTTTCGGGATCAGGATGACCGGAACGCGCTCGAAGACCGTGCCATCAGAAATATCCACCCGCGCGAAAACGCCACGCCCGCCCTTCCCACGATTGACCACCCGGCGGACTTCGATGAGGTCGGACTGGCGGAAGAGGTTGGGATCCATGGCAGCAGATCATATCCGCCGCGGCCAATCGCCTCCTCTTTCCTCGGTTTTTCAGGCAATTACGCCCGATCGGCAACGGCCTTCGTCACCATCGCCACAAACTCTCCCACCGGGATCGCGCCTTTGTCGCCTTCGGTGCGATGACGCACCGCCACCTTACCCTCGGCGATCTCCTTTTCGCCCAACACAAGCATGTAGGGGACCTTGTTCAGCGTGGCGCTGCGGATCTTGGCGCCGATCTTCTCGTTGCCGTCGTTCAGCTCGATGCGGATCCCGGCGTCCTTGAGCTGCTGCGCGACCTTCTGGGCGTAGTCGTTGGTCTTCTCGCTGACGGTCAGCACCGCCACCTGCACCGGCGCCAGCCACAGCGGGAACGCGCCGGCAAAGTGTTCGATCAGCACGCCGATGAAGCGCTCCATCGACCCAAACGGCGCGCGGTGGATCATCACCGGCCGATGCGGGGCGTTGTCGGCACCGATGTAGGACAGGTCGAACCGCTGGGGAAGCTGGTAATCGACCTGCACCGTGCCAAGCTGCCACTCGCGGCCGATGACGTCCTTGACGACGAAGTCGATCTTCGGCCCGTAGAACGCGGCCTCGCCCGGCTCCTTCGTAAACGGCACGCCTAACGACTCCGCCGCCGAGATACACGCGGCCTCGGCGCGGTCCCACTGGGCAGGATCGCCGACGTACTTGGCGCTATCCGGGTCGCGCAAGCCCACGCGCACGCGGTAGTCCTGCATGCCCAGCGTCCCGAGCACGATCTTCACCAGTTCCAGACATCCCGCCACCTCCTGCGGCACCTGCTCTTCCATGCAGAACAGGTGGGCGTCGTCCTGGGTGAAGCCGCGCACGCGGGTCATCCCGCCCAGCTCGCCGGACTTCTCCCAGCGATAGACGGTGCCGAACTCCGCCAGCCGGATCGGCAAATCGCGATAGCTGCGCTGCTCGGAGGCGTAGATGCGGATGTGGTGCGGGCAGTTCATCGGCTTGAGCAGGTAGCCGTCGATCTCACCCTTTTCCATCAGGTTGGCCAAATCCGAGCACGAGCACTTTTCCTCCGCCAGCTTGGCGGTGAACTCGCGGTCGACCAGCGGCGGGAACTGGCTTTCGCGGTAATACGGGAAGTGACCGCTGGTCTTATACAGATCGAGCCGGCCGATGTGCGGGGTGAAAACCTGGCTGTAGCCCTGTCGGCGAAGATGTTCGCCGATGAAGTTTTGAAGTTCCTGACGCACGATCGCGCCCTTGGGCTTCCACAGCACTAATCCTTGACCCACCTGATCATCGATGGCGAACAGCCCCAGCGCCGGGCCGATGACGCGGTGATCGCGCTTCTTCGCTTCTTCCAGCCGGTTGATGTGGGCGTCGAGCTGCTTCTTATCGAAAAACGCGGTGCCATAGATGCGGACGAGCTGCTCGCGTTTCGCGTCGCCGCGCCAGTATGCGCCGGCGATGCTCATGAGCTTGAACGCCTTGATCTTGCCGGTGCTGGGCACGTGCGGGCCGCGGCACAGGTCGGTGAAATCGCCCTGGGTATAGACGCTGACGGTCTTCTCGCCGGCTTGCTCGAGTTCGTTGATGAGCTCTTCCTTGAACCGCTGGTTCTCACCGCGAAGGCGCACGCGCGCGGCCTCGGGCTCAACGTCTTCGCGGGCGAAGGCGAGGTCTTCGGAAACGATCTTGTTCATCTCCGCCTCGACCTTGGCGAGTTCTTCCTGCGTGATCTTCACGCCGGCGGGGAATTCGAAGTCGTAGTAGAAGCCGTTTTCGATGACCGGGCCAATGGTGTACTGCAACTCTTTGCCGTACAGGCGACGCAACGCCTGCGCCAGCACGTGGGCCGTGCTGTGCCGCATGACGAACAGCCCGTCTGCATCCTTGTCGGTGACGATCGCGACCTGATGCTCGCCCGAAAGCCTGTGCGACAGGTCGACCAGCCTGCCATCCACCCGCCCGACGATCGCCGCCTTGGCCAGGCCTTTGCCGATCGACTCGGCGAGCTGATACACGCTCGAGCCGTCAGCGATTTCCCGTTTCGATCCGTCCGGCAGAATTGCGATTGCCATGGTTTTCGTAGCACGGACTTCTCGCCCGTGATCTCCTCGATATTCCGCGGACGAAGCGCCCGCGCGTTACATCAACAAAAAAGCCGCCCGATGTGCATCATCGGGCGGCGTCGTTCGTTTCGTCAAACTTAGAAGCGCGAAACACACCTGCCCGACTCAGTCGGTCGTCGTCGTGGTCGTCGTGGTTCGCGTCATCTTCATTACTTCGGTGATCATACACCGCTCCGCCGCACGTGCAACGCGGAGCGGGCGAGAGGCGGCAGAGATAACACAGATGATAGATGTGTCCAACCGGACGTGGGCAAGGTCGCTATACTCCCGCACTGTGGGGTCAGCCGATCCATCGGACAGCGAACTGATCTCCCGCATCAACGCGGGCGACGCCGCCGCGTTTGAGATGCTCTACTTCCGCTACCGCGACTGGGTCGTCCGTCTCGCCCGGCGGTTCACGGGTAACGAAAGCGACGCGCTTGACGTGTTGCAGGACACGTTCATCTATCTATACCGTAAGTTTCCCGGCTTCACGCTCACCGCGCGACTGACCACTTTCCTCTGGCCGGCGGTGCGGCATTTGTCGCTTCAGGCAAGGCGAAAGCGGGCGATGTCGCTGGCGATCAACCTTGCCGACCTCGACCTGCCTGCCGCGCAACTTGCCCCAACTTCAGGCGACACCGAGGACCTGCCCGCAATGCTCGCATCGCTGTCGGCCGAACATCGCCAAGTCATCCTCATGCGATTTGTCGACGATCTCACCACCGACGAAATCGCCGCCCTCCTTGCCATCCCCGCCGGCACGGTCAAATCCCGCCTCCACCACGCGATCCTCCAACTGCGCAATAACCCCAGCATTCGCAGATATTTATGACGATGAAAAGACGTCTCACCTGCGTCATCACCGGTACCCGGCTCGCCATTATTCCAATGTTCTTGAGAACATTAGAGTAGCATGCGAAGCGGGGCATAGCGTGGAGAAACTGGCATGCCGCGCGCTATCCGAGTCTGCACGACTCGATTTTCGGAGCGATCATTTTTTTTGAACCGTTCGCCATCTGGCGCACTTCATGGGGTGAACACGATGGTCGATGACGATTTCCAACTTCCCGATGCGTTCGTCCGCGAGTTGAAGCGGCAGGCATCGCCAATGGTCGATGTGCCGCAGGCGGTGGATGAGGCGGTGCTGGCCTCGGCAAGGACGCACCTGCGCCGGCGGCGGGCGTGGCGGGCCTGGGTGGCGACGGCAGCGGCGGTCGGGTTGGCGGCAACGGTGGGGATCGCCGTGCTGGCGGGTCGCGATGACACGGGGTCACGGGTTGCGATCGAAGCCTTGGCCGCCGACGTCAACCGCGACCAGGCGGTCAACATCCTCGACGCTCTCGTGCTGGCGCGACAGGGGGGGGCGCCGGCCGACGTCGATCGCCTCGCAATGATGGCGGTCCAACTGGAGGAGCAACGATGAAATCCTCTTTTTCGCGAGAAATCGGTTTGGCCACAGAGGGGGCAAAGATGAACACCGATAAGAATTTGTTCCATCATTGGTGTGCGTCAGTATCCTGCTGGTGGTTGGTTCTCGTTTCTCTTCTGACGTTCAGCGTCGGCCTTCAGGCGAGCGCTCAAACAACGCAACCCGTCACGCGTTTTGCGGCCGTCGATGTGTTCATCGATCCGCTGGGCACACCGCTGGGCGCCTATCAGGTCGAGTTCAAAGCGACCCACGGCGACGTCCGGCTCGTCGGCGTCGAAGGCGGCACGAGCGAGGCGTTCAAGAAGCCGCCCTACTACGATCCCAAGGCGCTCCAGCAATCGCGCATCATCCTGGCGGCGTTCAGCACCGATTCGTCGCTGCCGAGCGGCAGGACGCGCGTCGCGCGCATCCACTTACAGATTCGCGGCCACGAGGCGCCGGAATACGAACTGAAGCTCATCGTCGCCGGCGATGCCAACGCCAAACCGATCGAAGCAAAAACGTCGTTCACGCCGTTTATCGAAGAGGACCCCGCCGCCGAGACGCCCGCGAACAGAGAAGGAAAAGACTGAATTTTACCCTGTTTTTCCGTCTTTTTGCGGCTCGCCGGTCCAGGCCATCGTCTGACAAAAGCGTAGGAGTTGATCATGCGTAAGTTGATCCGTAAATGGAGTTTTGACCTGTTCGCCCTCGCTCTACTGATTACGGCGATGGTGTTGGCAGGCTGCACGTCGCCAAGCGCGAAGGTAGGCAAAGCGCCAACTGCCGGATCGCCAGACGTCGAAACGCGAACTTATGACATTCGCGACCTCATCAACGCAAAACCCGACTTTTCGAATGCGCCCGATTTCACACTAAGTCATCCCGGCGCCCAAAATAATCCAACAACGCAATTGATGGGGCCGCGCGGCATGGCATTTGGCGGCGGGCTCAATCGCGGCACGGCCCAACCGCCGGTACCGCTTTCCTCGCTACCCAATCCATCGGAAGAACTCTGGATCATCTCCAAACCAAAGGCCCGGCCCGCAGCCGTCGACGACGAGCAGTTGCCGCGCTCCGGCGCGTTGGTGGTGAAACAGGACGACAAGGTGCTGCCGTTCCCGCTAAAGCACACGGACGTGAAGGCGCAGGTGGACGGTTACATCGCGTCGGTAAACGTGACGCAGCAGTATCACAATCCGTTCGCAGAAAAAATCGAAGCCGTATACGTCTTCCCGCTCCCGGAAAACGCGGCCGTCAACGAGTTTGTGATGACGATCGGCGATCGCGTGGTGCGCGGCATCATTCGCGAGAAGGAAGAAGCCCGGCAGATCTACCAGGACGCCAAGCAGCAGGGGTACGTCGCATCGCTGCTGGAGCAGGATCGGCCGAACGTGTTTACCCAGAAGGTGGCGAACATCGAGCCGGGCAAACAGGTGGACATCGGCATTCGCTACTTCCACACGCTGAGCTACGTCGACGGGTGGTACGAGTTCGCGTTCCCGATGGTGGTGGGACCGCGGTTCAACCCGCCGCACACGACCGATGGCATCGGCGCGTCGGCGCGTGGCGAGGCGGGCACATCGGGACAGAAGACCGAAGTGCAGTATCTGTCGCCCGGCGAGCGGACGGGGCACGAGGTATCGCTCCGCGTGGACATCGCCGCGGGCGTGGCGATCGAGCAGGTGGATTCGGTAAACCACGCGATCGACATCGCGTTCGCCGACCAAACCCGCGCGGCGGTGAGCATCAGGGAGTCGGACCGCATTCCGAACAAGGACTTCGTGCTGCGATACAAGGTGGCGGGCGAGACGCTCAAGAGCGCGATCATCGCCCAGAAAGACCCGCGTGGCGGCGGCGGGTATTTCACGCTCATGCTCTATCCTCCTGCCACGACGCAGAACCTGCCTCGGCGGCCGGTGGACCTGTGCTTTACGCTGGACGTGTCGGGCTCGATGATCGGCGCGCCGATCGAGCAATCCCGCTGGGCAATGCGGGCCGCGATGGACATGATGCAGCCGGACGACACGTTCCAGATCATCCGCTTCGCCAGCAATGCCGATCAGTTGAGCGATGCGCCGTTGCAGGCAACCAAATCGAACATCGCCAAGGCCAGGAAGTTCATCGAGAATACCAGCGCCGGCGGCGGAACGATGATGCTCGAAGGCATCACCCGATCGCTGAACCAGACCGTGGACGAAGACCGCGTGCGGTACGTCTGCATGATGACCGATGGCTATATCGGCAACGAGCGGCAGATCATCCAGACGACGAGAAAGCTGCGCGGTCAGACGCGGGTGTTCGGCTTCGGGGTCGGCTCGTCGCCGAATCGATATCTGCTCGACGGCATGAGCCGCGCCGGGGCGGGCGCGGTGGCGTACCTGAGCCTTCAGGAAAAAGGCGAGGACGTGATGCGGCCGTTCTTCGAACGAATCAGCCGGCCGGCGATGACGAACATCGAGATTGACGCCTCCGGGTTGCAGGGCGCGCAGATCAACCCGTTCAAGATCGGCGACGTCTACGTCGGACGGGCGACGATCGTCACCGGGCGGTTTGAAGGCGACGGCGGATCGATCGTGGTGAGAGGCCGCGTGGGCGGGGAGGCCGTCGAACGGACGTTCGACGTTCGGCCCACCGAAACCGGCGGCGCGATCGCCAGCGTGTGGGCGCGGCAACAGATCGCCGCGCTGTGCGATCAAGCGATGTTCGACGATGCCGAGATCGACCTGGCAAAGGAAGTGAAGCAAATCGCGTTGAACTACAGCCTGATGAGCGATTACACCAGCTTCGTCGCGGTCGACAGCACGCGTCGAACGGACGGCAGCTATGGCACGACCGTCATCCAGCCCGTGCCTGTTCCCGACGGCGTGAAATACGAAACCACCGTCCCGGAAAAGGCCGTTGGAACCGTGGGTGAACGTCGATAAACACGGGCCTGACGTAATCCACGGGCGTTCATCGCGCCTCTCCAACCCGCGAAAAGACTCGAATTGAATGAAGGATCAGTCAAAATGAAAACTGATATGAGAATGGCTCTGGCAGCCTTTACCAGTGTTATTGCAATATTGTTACTAACTGGATGCAGCAGCCATTATGTTGCGCCGGGCCCGGGCGTGACGCCGGGAGCGTTGGGGAGAACGGATGTATCGATGGATCGGCCGGCGCCGATGGCGGCTTTCCCGGCGAGGGTGGCGGTGGCACGAGTGCAGGGATCGGGATATTACAATCAGAGCGTGCAGAGCTACGGGACTGGCCGCTACAGCGTGGTGACGAGCCGAGAAGTGGAAAAAGACGTTGATGTCGATCGATTGACGCAGTTGCCGCAACTTGCGGGGCTGGCGATGTTGAACCGGATCGTTTTACCAAGCACGCTGGAATCCGACCGCGACCTCCGCCAGGCGGCCGCACGGCTGGGAGCCGATCTGCTGCTGATCTATTCCTTCGACACCACCTTCCGCGTCAAAGATCACGAAATCGGTCCGCTCGGCGTAATCACGCTAGGGACTCTCCCCAACCACGAGGCCCGGGTCACCAGCACCTGCTCGGCAGCGTTGCTGGATGTGCGAACAGGATTTATTTACGGCCTCGCGGAAGGCACCGGCCGAAAAAGCGAATTATCGAGTGTTTGGCGCACCAGCGCAGCGGTCGACTCGGCAAGGCGGCATGCGGAATCCCAGGCGTTCGGCGCGCTCGTGCCCGAAATCGAGCGAATGTGGGCAGGTGTGATCAGTCAATACGCAGCCTCGCCGACAGGAACTCGCTATGGAACGGCAATCCCATGATCGGTTGGCCAGTTGCATTGCGTCATATGAATCGGCGATCAGCGCGATCACCCAGACCGAGATAATTCGGTCGGCGCATAAAAAACCCCGGGCCTTGCGGAGGGTTTGCAGGCCCGGGGTGGCGGAGGAGGAGGATTGTTACGCCGCGTGGACTACCACGCCTCACGCGGCCTGATGAACAAAGCAAGCGTTGTGCCAACCAGCGACAAGGCGGTTAACACACACATCACCGGAACTGTCATTCCCGGTCCGTTATGGTCCGAGTAAGTGTTCCCGCGGTAGATCAACCCGGCCGCAATGACAACCGCAGTCGCGATGCTGATCCACTTCACAAACGACCTAAACAACTCACGATTCATTACAACACCTGGCTACAACTTGTTGATTTAAAATCGGTTACATCCGATTTTGCAGAGCTTCGTTTTCGACGCTAATCGTCATTGCGAAACCCGTGCCACCAACTTGCCGCCGGTATTTTTTTTATCTCCTTCGTTCCAGACTTGGCTTTCACCAATCCTTCCCGAACTCGACACGTGCATGATAGCGGGCATTGCCGCGTAATCAATAGGCAAATCATGGACAAATTGCCACACCACTTCATGATTAACGAATTGGCAACATTTCATTTCTGGACGCCTTTTTTTTAGACACGCACGCCTAATTTGGTGCACATTCGTGCAAAGAGGGTCAACGCGTGGATAAATGCTTGCAACAAGCGCTCCCGCGCAATGGCAGGCGGAGGCCGGGTCGGGAATAATCAGAGGCTGACCTGTGAGGACCGCTCCGCGCCAACATCCGCCTCGCCCCGCTTTCGACCGCGCCGCCCGCCAGGCGGCGCTTCCGAAGATCGTCTACCCGGAGCACCTGCCCGTCGTTGAGCAACGCGGCGATCTGTCGCAGGCAATCCGAGACAATCAGGTTGTCGTCGTCTGCGGCGAGACGGGATCGGGGAAAACCACTCAGTTACCCAAGATCTGCCTGGAACTGGGGCGTGGCCTCGACGGGTTCATCGGTCACACCCAACCGAGACGCATCGCCGCCCGCACCGTTGCAACGCGCATCGCCGAAGAGCTGGGCCAGCCGCTGGGCAACGCGGTGGGCTTCAAGATCCGCTTCACCGACATCACCAAGCCGAACACGTTCATCAAGCTGATGACCGACGGCATCCTGCTGGCCGAGACGCAGCACGACCGCGAACTGCGGCAGTACGACACGATTATTATAGATGAGGCGCACGAGCGGTCGCTGAACATCGACTTCCTGCTCGGCTACCTCAAGCGCCTCCTCCCCCGCCGGCCGGACCTGAAGGTCATCATCACGTCGGCGACGATCGACCCGGCGCGGTTCAGCCGGCATTTCAACGACTGCCCGGTGATCGAGGTCAGCGGCCGAACCTATCCGGTCTCGGTGCTGTATCGGCCTCTGTCGATCGACGAACGGACGACCGAAGATGACCGCGAACAAGTCGCGAAAGACGACGCCGACCTGACGGAGATCGAAGGCATCGTCGGAGCGGTGCGGGAGTTGTGGGCCTCCTCCGCGGGCCGGGGCGACACGCTCGCCTTCCTCCCCACCGAGCGCGACATCCGCGATACCGCTGAAGCCCTGGAGAAATCGAACTTCAACGCCGACGTGTTGCCGCTGTTCTCGCGGCTGTCCGCCGGCGATCAGATGAAGGTGTTTCACCCGGACGGCAAGCGGGCGCGCATCATCCTGGCGACCAACGTCGCCGAAACGTCGGTCACGGTGCCGGGCATCCGATACGTCATTGATACGGGCCTGGCCCGGCTCAGCCGCTACAGCACGCGCACAAAGGTGCAGCGCCTGCCGATCGAGCCGATCTCCCAGGCCAGCGCCGACCAGCGCAAGGGCCGTTGTGGTCGCGTGAGCGAGGGCGTTTGCGTTCGGCTCTATTCCGAAAAAGACCTGCTCGAACGGCCGCGCTTCACCGATCCGGAAATCCTCCGCACCAACCTCGCCTCGGTCATCCTTCAAATGAAGTGGCTGCGGCTGGGCAGGATCGAGGAGTTCCCCTTCATCGATCCGCCCGACTACCGCCAGATCCGCGACGGCCTGGCGACGCTGCACGAACTGGGCGCGATCGACGACAAGGAAAACCTCACCGACGTCGGCCGGCGGCTGGCGAAGCTGCCGGTCGATCCGCGCGTCGGCAGGATGATCGTCGGCGGGCAGGACGAGCACTGCATCGAGCCCGTGCTCGTCATCGCGGCGGCACTCTCGGTGTCCGACGTGCGCGAACGCCCCGCCGACCAATCCGACGCCGCCGACCAGGCCCACGCCAAGTTCCGCGACGACCAGTCCGACTTCATCTCCATCCTCAAACTATGGCGGGCCGTCCGCCACGAGCAGGCGGAGCTGTCGAACAACCAGTTCCGCAAGTGGTGCAAGGCCAACTTCATCTCGTACATGCGATTCCGCGAGTGGACGGACATCCACCATCAGTTGTGCGACATGCTGCACGTCAAGCCTTGGAACGACCGCGCCGGCGCCGTCCGCCCCATTGCCCAGGACCACGCGGCCGACCCGTTCCCGCCGACGCTGCGCGACAAGGTGCACCGCGCGCTGTTGCCCGGCCTGCTCAGCAACCTCGCGATGAAGGCCGACGCCGCCAGCTATACCGGCGCCCGCGGCACGAAGTTCGGCGTCTGGCCCGGCTCCGCCCTCTTCCGCTCGCGCCCGCCGTGGATCATGGCGGCGGAACTGGTGGAGACGGCCAAGCTGTACGCGCGCACCGTCGCGCCCGTTCGCGTCGAATGGATCGAGCGATACGCGCGGCACCTCGTCAAGCTTACGCACTTCGAGCCGCACTGGCACGGCCAGACCGCGCACGTCCATGCGTTCGAGAAAGTCACGTTGTACGGCCTGTTGCTGGTGCCAAAGCGATCGGTTCACTTCGGCCCGATCGATCCGTTCACGTCGCGACAGCTCTTCATCCATCACGCGCTGGTGGAAAACGACTTCCGAACCGATCATCCGTCGATCTTGAAGAACCGGCAGCAGATCGCGCTGGTCGAATCGTGGCAGCGCAAGCTGCGCCGCAACGATCTGCTGACCGACAACGCCACGCGTTACGCCTTCTTCGACGCCCGCGTGCCCGAGCACGTCTATTCCGGCCCCACCTTCGACGAGTGGACCAAGCGCGGCAGGGGAAGCAACTCGCACGAACTGGAACTGCACGATATCGAGTTGCTGCGCGATGTTTCGTGGCATGGGTTTTCAACCCATGTTCCAGAACACGGGTTAAAAACCCGTGCCACGTTGGAACACTTGCGCCCCCTGATCGACCACGGCTATCCCGATCACCTGCAACTCGACGGCATCAAACTGTCGCTGCAATACAAGTACGAGCCCGGCGAAGACGACGACGGCATCACCGCCATCGTGCCGCTGAACGCGCTGTCGCAGATTCCCGATGCGCGGGTCGAGTGGCTGGTGCCGGGGATGGTGCTGGAAAAGATCGAAGCGCTCGTCCGCTCGCTGCCCAAGCGATTGCGCACGCTGTTCGTCCCCGCCAACGAGTCCGCCCAGAAGGTGGCCGCCAAGCTGCCGCCGTTTGGGGTGGGGGCGCTGGTGGATCAGGTGGCGGGCATCTTGTGGAAGATGAGCGGCGAGACGGTGACGCGGAATGATTTCCAGTTGGACTCGATTCCGCCGCACCTGTCGATGAACTTTCGCGTCGTGGGCGCGAAGGACGAGGCGCTGGCGGAGTCACGAAACCTCGCCGATCTTCGCATCAAGCTCGGCCAGAAGGTGCGGCGGGCTTTTTCGTCGCTGTCGGATCCAAGATACACGCGCGATTCGCTCAGCAAGTGGGATTTCGGCGACCTGCCCGAGCGAGTGCCGGTCGAGCACGCCGGCGCGATGCTATACGGCTATCCGACGCTGATCGACCAAGGCGAGACGGTCTCGCTCCGCCTCCTCGATTCCGCCGAATCGTCGGCGGCGCTCATGCCGGCGGGGTTGCGGAAGCTGTTCATGGTGCAGACGGCGAAGGACTTGAAATCGACGCTCCGCGACCTGCCGCGGCTGGAACCGCTGCGGCTGAACTATCGCCCGTTCGGCACCGGCGACGAGATGATGGCCGACCTCACCCTGCTGACCGCCGACCGGGCGTTTTTCGCCGAGTCGGGCGCGGTCCGCACGCACGACGAGTTCGCCCGTCGGGCCGGGGCGGCGTGGAAGCGGATGTTCGAGGTATCGCGAGCGCTGGGCAAGTTGTTGGAAGAGATCATCGATCGCCACAAAACCCTCGCGGCCGTGCTGGGCCGGAACTACCCGCCGCTCTTGCTCGATTCGATCGAGGACATGCGGCAGCAATTGAAGATGCTGCTGCCCAAGCGGTTTCTCACTGCGTTGCCGGCAGCGAAGCTGGAGCACCTGCCCCGCTACCTGCGCGGCATCGACGTGCGGCTGAACCGGCTGACCAACGCCGGCCTTGCCAAAGACCTCCAAAGCCTCGGCGTCATCCGGCCACTGATGGAAAAGTACCTCGACCAGGCCCGTCGCCACGCCCAACGTGGCGTCATCGACCCTGCCCTCGACGAATACCGCTGGACGCTCGAAGAGTTCCGCCTCCAACTGTTCGCCCAGGAGATCAAGACCGTCATCCCGGTGTCGGAAAAGCGGCTGGAACAGCTGTGGGCGACCGTGAAAAAGGCGTGAAGCGTGGCGGGCGATGAGCGTGGCGTGAAGGGAGACGATTACTTTCTTTCACGCCACGCTCTTCGGGCCGCATGTCACTCTCGGGAGACGAGGATGGCGTCGCCGGAGGCGAAGCCGAGGGCAACGAGGTTGTCGTCGCGCGTGCGCACGGTGATCGCGCCGGCGACAGCGTCGGAGGTCACCACCGACAGTTCCGCGCCGGGGCGCAGGCCGTTGTCGTCGGCGTACTTGAGGAAACGGGAGTCCTGATTGTCGATCCGCGCGATCCGCACTTTCGCGCCGGCGGCGGCCTGGGAGAGGGGGACGGTCTGGCTGGGCTTGATCTCGCCGGATGCCGACGGGATCGGGTCGCCATGCGGATCAACCGTAGGACGGCCGAGGTAGGCGTCCATTTTTTCGATCAGCTTGTCGCTCATCGCGTGCTCGAGTTCCTCCGCCTCCTCGTGCACCTCCGACCAGTCGAACTTCAGCACTTCCACCAGGAACAACTCCACCAACCGATGCCGCCGCAGCACGTGCAGCGCGAGCTTCTCGCCCGCCTCGGTGAGCGCGACGCCCACGCGCGGCTCATACTTTACGAGGCCCGCGTCCGAGAGCGTGCGCACCATCGTGGTGACGGTGCCCGGGACGACCTGCATCGCGGTCGCCAGCTTGCCGAGCGCGACAAGTTGTTCCGGCGAGCGCTGCTGCTCGACGTAGAGAGTTTTGATGTAGTCTTCGACGGTGCTGGTTGGCATTGTGCTCCCAGCGCCAGTCTAAACCGATCGACGGCGGAATAAAACGACCCGCCCCCGGGCGGTCAAGGCCGGGGGCGGGCTTGGGTTCAGAACAGGATAGGAAACAGCTTTACGTGGCCAGCCTCGGAAACTGCCCTGCTGTTACTGGAGCAAACGCAGGGCGGACTGAGGGGACGCGTTAGCCTGCGCCAGCACCGACTGTGCCGCCTGGCTGAGGATCTGCGAACGGGTGAGGTTCGCGGTTTCCTCGGCAAAGTCGGTGTCGCGGATGGCGGATTCGGAAGCCGACACGTTCTCGAGCGCGACGCCAAGGTTGTTGATCGTCGAGCCAAGCGTGAACTTCTGGAACGCGCCAAGACGACCGCGAAGCTGCGCGACCTGCTTGATCGCGGTATCGACGATCTTCTGGGCGTCGTTCAGGCTGTCGCCGGTGATGGCGTTGTCGCCGCCGGACTTCAGCGAGTCGAGGTAGCCCAGCGACTTGGTGCCGAGGCTGCCGGTCGTCACCGCCGCGATGCCGAGCGAGGCCTTGTCGGCCTCGCGCACCTTCGAGCCGAGCGAGAAGGTCGCCCCGCCGCCGGTGATGTTGAAGGTGGAGGCGCCCGGGACGTTGAACTCGTCGACGAGCTTCAGCTCGATGTCGAGCGTACCGCTGCGGAAGCTGACGTCCAGCCCGTTAGCGGTGGCGCTGGAACCGTTGATCAGCACTTCGGCGTCCTGGCCTTCGTCCTTCTGGACGTCGGTGGTGAAGGTGCCGGAGATGGCCTTCACGCTGACGAACTGGGCCGAGCCGTACTCGACCGAGTTGAACGACAAGCCGCCGCCACCGCTGCCCGCCGCGCCGGTCGCCGACACGCCGGTAACGTCCTTGAGGGCGTTGACGGCCGCGATGATGTTCGATTCGGTGGTGCCGGAAGCGAAGCTGAGCTGTTCAGTGCCGAGGTTGCCGGCGATCTCGATCGTGACCGCCGCCGTCGTCGTGCCGCCGGTGTAGTTGACCGCTGCGGTCTGACCGCTGGTCACCACCTGCACGGTCACCGCCAGGCTGCTGGCCGTGCCAAGCTTGGCCGCGTTGATGCGAAGGTCGCTGACGGCGGTGCTGGCCACGCCCGAGGTGGTGTAGTCCAGCGAGCCGTTCAGCAGCTTTTTGCCCTGGAACGACGTCGTGCCGGCGATGCGGTTGATCGTCGAGAGAATCGAGTCAACCTGAAGCTGGTTGGCATCGATTTCCTCCTGCGACAGGCCGCCCGCGTTGGCGGCTTCGCCGACCAGCGACTGCAGTTCCGTCAGCAGCGAGCTGATTTCCGACAAGCCGCCTTCGGCAGTACCGATAATGTTGCTGGCCCGCTCGGCGTTATCGATCGCCTGCGAAATGCCCGCCTTCTCGGCGCGAAGGTTTTCCGACGCAATAAGACCAGCCGGGTTATCCGAACCCTTGTTGATCCTCAAACCAGTGCTGAGCCTCTCCAGGCTCTGATTCAACGAGTTGTTGTTCGTCGTGAGAACTCGCTTAGCGATCAGCGAGGCCACGTTGGTGTTAATTCTGCTCATTGTCTTTCCCTAGACGATTTCCAGGTACGATCGCCGTGATCTCTTGCGTGTTTTCAGGATCTGCGGTCCTGAGGTTGGTGTTAGGCTCGGCGTCGTAACCGTCACGCATTCCCTTGGTGATTTTGACCGCTGTGGTAAAGGGACAACCCGCCAGCAGCACTCCACATCATCATGACTCGATCCAATTACTCCTTTCCTGTCCACATTGAACCCGCGAGCGATTGTTTCAGGGCTCGCCATTCGTTCGTTCGACCACCCGACAGGCGACTTTGAGGCCGACCGCTAAGGACGCGAACTTCGGTAGAATCGTCTTGGATGACAGGCGCACTTTAGATGTGTTAATCCCCCGATTTCCCCAACAATTTATCGGTCCACAGCGGATTTCGACCCTTCCGCACGCATAAATATGCGGACCGTGCGGCGTCAACGCTCTTATCAGACTCGCGCAAGACTTGCGCCGCGCAGCCGCGAGTTATCGTCCACTCTTTGTCTTAAGGCGTTCGCTGTTAACCTCTTAGCGAATGAACAAGACCATCGACGTCATCGAAGCCGGCGTTCGCGACGGGTTGCACTCCGGCGCACAGCTTTTCGTGTTCTCGCCGAACGGGCGTTTCTTCGAATACCACACCGGCGACGCCATGCCCGGCCTGCCGATGTCGCGAGATACGCGCATGCTCTGGATGAGCGCGGGCAAGCCGATCACCGCCATCGCGATGATGCAGCAGATCGAACGAGGCAAGGCAACGCTCGACACGCGCGTGGCGGACCTGATCCCGGCCTTCGCGCAGAACGGCAAGGAGGCGATCGCCGTCCGCCACTTGCTCACCCACACCGCCGGCTTTCGCGGGCCGCTGAACAGCTTTTCTCCTGGGCCCTGGGAGACGATCGTCGAGCGATGCTGCGGATTGCGTCAGGAACCGGGCTGGACCCCGGGCGAAAAGGCGGGATATCACATCGCGTCAAGCTGGTTCATCCTTGGCGAACTGGTCCGCCTGCTTGATGGCCGCCCGATCGACCGATACGTGCGTGAAGAGGTCTTCCGGCCGGTGGATGCGTTTGGCTCAACGCTGGGGACGCCGGACGGCGAGGAAACCGGGAACGAATCGCTGATCGTGCCCGACTTCCCCGGCAACAGGCGTGTCGATGGCTGGACGGTTCCCCGCCCCCCCGCCAACGCGCAAGGGCCGATGCGCGATCTGGCGCACGTCTACCGTTCATTGCTTCATCACGACGGCGTGCTACTGAAGCCCGAGACGTCGAGACTGATGATCCAGCGACATCGCGAGGGGATGTTCGACGAGACGTTCAAGCAGAAGATCGACTGGGCGCTCGGCTTCAAGCTGGACAGCAAGCGTTACGGCGAACTCGAGCAGTACGGCTACGGCCAGCACGCCTCCGATGACACGTTCGGCCACAGCGGCAACCAAACCTCCTGTGCCTTCGCCGACCCGGCGACTCATCTTGTCGTGGCATGGTGTACCAACGGCATGCCCGGCGAGGCCAAACACCAGCAACGCCAGCACGCCATCAACACCGCGATCTACGAAGACCTCAGCCTGACAAAATAGCGCGCAGGCTACGCCTGGAAGATTTTTTTCAGGTACGCCGCGTTCGTGCTGAAGTTCAGCTTTACGTCGCGGCCCTTATCGGCGCGGCGCGAACGCTCGATGACCAGCCAGCCCCGGTAACCCATTTCGTCCAGCGTCTGCTTCACCTTCGGCATGTCGATCTTCGGGTCGTCCTGCAGCCAGAACACGTCCTGGTTCGTGCAGTGAATCTGGCAGATGCGCTCCAGGCCCAGCGTTTTCAGTTCGGCATGAAGGTCGCGGTCATTCTGAAGCGCGTTGGCGAAGTTGAAATAACTGCGAATCCCCTTCGAGCCAATCTCGTCCAGCAATTCCGCCTCGGCGGCAGCGTCGTAGGCGGACTCGATGCCGATGACGACGCCGGCCTTCTCCGCCATCTCGCCGGCGCGTTTGAGGCGCTCGACCACCGCGGGGCGCAGCTCAGGGTGTTTGACCAGATCGCTGCGCACGCCCAGCGGCAGGAAGATCGTCTTCACGCCCATGGCGGTGGTGGTGTCGACCGCGTCCTGCACGACGCGATCGATGCCGTCGCGCTGTGCGAACGACTGGGCGTAGAAGCCGGACATCGCGATCGAGCTGAACGCGATGCCGTACTTGGCGGCCTCTTCCTTGAACTGTCCCCGCACTTCTTCTTTTGCCAGTTGGCTATCGAAGGTCGGGCGATCGCCCAGCCCGCCCATGTCGACTTCCACGCCATCGCAACCGACCTCGCTGGCGAGCTTGATCGCGCCGAGCTTTTGTCGCTTGAGCATGATCCAGTCGCACGCCGATATCCTGTACCGATGATCGGCCGCCTGCCTGGCGGCCTGCGCCCAGAGCGACGTGGGCAACATCGCCGCGGTCGCCAGTGCCCCCAGCCCGCCGAGCATTTGCCGGCGGGAGAACGTGTTGGGTTCGTTCATTCGTGTCCTCCGTCCCCTACAGCGTATCGAGACGTCGGCGGGCGTGCTGGGGTTTTTCGGGTTGGATAAAGGATTCGCTCCGATCTGATAACTGCTCGTACGAAAACGGTGCATCCGCCGGGCGATCCGGGTAGACTATCCGCTCGCCGGAGGCACCCTTTGTTGTACGCACCCTTGTTTTCGCGAATTCGGTCTGCCCTTCTCGTTGGCGCGCTCGTTCCGCTCGTCGCCGGATGCAACATCGTCGGCGCGATCGCGGGCAAGGCGCCAAAACCCGACATCCTGGCGGCCTACAAAGGCCTGGCCGGAAAGAGTGTCGGCATCATGGTTTACATCGACCCATCCACCCAGATGGATTTCCCGAGCCTCCAGCTCGACATCGCCAATAGCCTCGACAACAAGCTGAAGGAAGCCCAGAAGGCCGAGGCGGAGAACAAGCAGACCGACTTGACCGGCACCACCTTCCCTTACCAGCCGCGATCGATCGTTCGCTACCAGAAAGAGCGCCCCGGCATTGAGGCCCTGCCCATCACCGACGTCGCCCCGAAACTAGGCGTACAGCGGCTGATCTACGTGCAGGTCAACTCGTTCACCACCCGCGCCGAAGGCACGGTGGCGATGTATCTCGGCCAGATCGACACCACCCTGCAGGTGATCGAAGTCGAAGACGGCAAGGCCACCGTCGCGTTTACCGAACCGAATATCCGCGTGAAATTCCCCCGATCCGCCCCAAAGGAAGGCGAGCTGAACAAGAGCGATCAATTTATGTACGTCGGAACGGTCGGCGAGATTACCACCGAGCTGGCAGTGCGGTTCTTCCAGCACCCGGATTACTCCATGGGCGTGGTAGACCCCGATTCCCGCTGATCCATCCTTCCTCGCCGGCGTGAGACGACTGGGCTTTCCGATATGAAATCGACGACCACCACCTACCGCCGTTGCTCGTTGGTCCTGCTTTCGGGCCTCCTGCTCATCGCTGGTTGCCAGGCTGCGGGGGCTTTGATTTATAAAGCGGTGGGCGAGCCCGACGTGCCCGCGCAATACGAATTGGCGAAGAAGCCCACGCTGGTCCTCGTCGAAAATTACCGCCACTCCGGCATTGCCTCTGATGACGCAGACCTGTTGGCCCGCATGATTCACCTGAAGATCAACCAGCGATCGCTCGTCCCCCTCGTTCCGCACGAACGCCTGCTGGAGTTCAAGGCCGACCGACAGCAAGAGTTCGCCAAGATGACCGTCACCGAGATCGCCCAGAAAATGCAGGCCGACCAAGTGCTGTACGTGCACCTGCAATCGGGTGGCGTTTCTTCGCTGGGAGGCGGATCGATATTGCAGGGCAAGGCATCGGTGTTGGTGAAGGTGATCGACGCCGCCACTGGCGACACGCTCTGGCCCGTGGAAATCGACGAAGGCCGCACCATCGGGGCCGAAACCAACCCCGTGCAGGGCACCGACCGCTTCCGCCCGGAGGAAATCCGCAACAATCTCTATAATCAAACCGCGCATAACGTCGTCCGCCTGTTCTACAAGTGGAAACCGGACTCCAGCGACCTGTAAAGCCCGACCGCCGCGCCCGCGGGCAGTTGCTACTTGCCGCGAAATCTTCGATATTGCCGCCCGCGGCGTCGTTGACGGCCGGCATTGGATTTCTACGTTTTTCGCGTTTCACCCATGCGTGACCTTTTTCACAAGCTGATCAAGAGGCAGCACCTCTCCCGCGAGGAAACGCGCATCGCGTTCGAGACGATCATGTCCGGCCAGGCCACCGACGCGCAGGTCGCCGGATTGCTCATGGCGCTGGCGACCAAGGGCGTTGATCTCGAGGAACTCATCGGCGCCGCCGGCGTGATGCGGGAGAAGGTCGTGCCGGTGAAGCGCGACGAGGACGAGGTCGTCCTCGATACCTGCGGCACGGGGGGCGACGTCAAGGGCACGTTCAACATCTCGACCGCCGCCGCGATTCTGGTGGCGGCGTGCGGGGTGAAGGTCGTCAAGCACGGCAACCGTTCCGCCAGCAGCAAATCGGGCTCCGCCGACGTGCTGGAAAAGCTGGGCGTCCGCCTCGATCTCGATCCCGGGCAGTTGCGCCATTGCCTTGAGGCCGCCGGCATTTGCTTCGCGTTCGCCCGAAATCATCACCCCGCCATGAAGCATGTCGCCGCGGCGCGGACATCGCTGGGCGTGCCGACGATCTTCAATCTCCTCGGCCCGCTGACGAACCCCGCCCAGGCGCGGTTTCAACTTCTCGGGGTCTACTCCAAACCGCTCACCGAACTGCTGGCCGGCGTCCTGAAGGAAACCGGCAGCCGGCGGGCGTGGGTGGTGCACGCCGAGGACGGGCTGGATGAGCTCTCCACGCTCGGCCCGACCCACATCTGCGAGTTAAACAAGGGCAAGGTCGAGTGCTGGACGCTCGATCCGGCTGATCTTGGGCTGGTCAAGCCGAAGCTCGCCGACCTTCAGGTCGACTCCGTCGACGCCTCCGCCGCCGCCATTCGATCGATCATGCACGGCGAGTTCGGCCCCAAGCGCGACATCGCCGCCCTCAACGCCGCCGCCGGCCTGGTCATCACCGGCCGCGCGGGGGACCTGGCGCAAGGCCTGATCGCCGTTGATGATGCGATCACCTCCGGCAAGGCGCGCGAAACCCTTCAGAAACTGGTACAATTCGCCTGAGGAAAGCGACAACGCTCCATGTCCGAAGGCGAAGCCCCCTCCGCAACTTCACCACGATCGTTCATCTATCTTGATACGCCATTTACGCGCTGGCTGGTGAAGTATCGCTACGCCTTCTTCGCCCTCGTCGCGGTCATCGTGGTGCTGCCGTTCAACGGGCAGTGGCGCATCGGCCTCGACACCTCGCTTTACCGTGGCGTGGCGGACAACCTGATCGACGGCAAGGGCTACACGTTCGCCGGCCTGCCGCAGAAGCAGATTTACCCCGGCCTGCCGTTCCTGCTGGCGGGCATGCAGAAGCTGACCGGCATTCGCGACGTATGGCCCGTGCTGGTGGTGATGAACGCCTGCGCGCTACTGGCGTTGATCGCGACGTATCACCTGGTCCGCTCGCGGTTTCCGACGTGGATCGCCGTGGTGGTGACGTGTGGCGTGGGGCTGAACGTAAAGTTCGTCCAACAATCGCACGAGGTGATGACCGACATGCCGTTTGTGCTCGGCGTGATCGCGGCGATGCTCGGCTGGGAAAGGCTTTGCCGCAGGCGATCGACCGACGGGATTCCGTCGGATTCGGCCTCGCTCGACGCCCCCGCCAACCAAGGTCGCTGGCCGCTCGGGTGGGCGATCGCACTGCTCGCGTTCGGCCTGCTGCTCGCCGTCGTGATGCGGCCGACGTTCTGGGTGCTGGCGCTGGCGTTCGTCGTCACGTGCGCCTGGAACATCGTTCGCCACCGCGACCGTCGCAGCATGATCGGGCTGGGCGTGCTGATGGGCGTGGGGCTCATCTTCGCCATCTCCGACCCGCGCGTGCGCGGGCTCAACATTCTCCAGGGCGCCTACGAGAAAGAGTTCCTCTCGCTCACGCGCGACTTCGGCACGCGCGTGATCGGCAACCTGCCGAACCTCTTCACCACCGAGCTGACCGAAACCTTTTACGGCGAAACGCTGTCGAGCGCCAGCATCCCGTTTTCGGTCTTCCTGCTCTTCGGCGCCCTGTTGGTCACGATCAAAAGGCCGCTGTGGGGGCTGCAGGTGTTCATCCTGTGCGTGATCATGCTGCTGCTGTCGGACGTGCCGCGATACCTGCTCATGGTGCTGCCGGCGATGTGGGTGGGCTACGTGCTGGCGATCCTCTGGCTGACCCAGAAACTGCGGCCGATGTTTCGCGACTGGGCGCTGTTCGCGCTGATCTCCATGGCGAACTTCTGCAACCTGTCAGGGTACGTGGCGTTCGTATACGAACAGCACGCCAGGGATTTCCTGGCGACCTATCGCAAGGGCGCCTACCTCCGCAGCATCGAGATGGCGAAGCTGATCCGCGAGCACGTGCCGGAGAACGAGGTGGTGATCGGCCCGAACGCCAACGTTCTGGCCTACTTCAGCGGCAGGCAGGTGCGCAGCGGACGCATCCTCGGACTCGACGGAGGCGCGATCACCAAGTACCCGTCACTGGTCGCACGACATAACCCCACGTTCCTCGTCGGCCCGCACACCGAGTTCCGCCAGAAAGACGCGGCGCTGTATCGCATGATCGAGCGAGGCGTCATCAAGCCCGCCACGCTGGTGGCGAAGGTAGACGATCCAAACGGACTGCTGTGGCTGTCGCGGATGGAAGTGGTCGTTCCCGCCGCCGACTGGCGCAAGCTGCCCGCCACCCGTCCCGTTGTCATCGCCGACCGCCCGCCGCGCCGGCCGAAGCTGACGCCGGAGGAAATCGCCCATCGCGAACTGAAGGCCCGCCGCGCCCGCAAAGAGCTTCGCGCCCGACGCGAACGAAAGGCCATCCGCGCCGCCCGCGAGGCCGCTCGCGAAGCGGCCCGAAACGCCGCCACCCAGCCCGCCGCCACGCAACCGGCCACCGCGCCCGTTCCCGGCCCGCAGTCGATGCTCACCGTCCCCCTCGACGCCCTCGGCCTCCTCTGGTGGCCTCCGGGAAAGGGTCAGGGTGAGGGCCAGCACGTCAGTTGACACGCCCCCGTCGCATCCCGTTCTCCATCGCGAAGGAGACGACACGCCCCGCCTTCGCCCGTACAATCCGCCTCGCCCATGGCAGGACCAACGCCTGATTATCAGAACCCCGAGGACTACCGCATGTCCCTCGGCGATCACCTCGAAGAGCTGCGCCGCCGGCTGATCCTGGCGTTGCTGGGCTTCGGCGTGGCGATGGTGGGCTGCCTGGTCTTCGGCAAGCAAGTGCTGGCGATCTTCTGCAAGCCGCTGCTCGAGGTGATGCAGGAGTACGAGGTAAACCCCATGCTGTTCATGGGGAACCTGTCCGACGGCTTCATGGTCTACCTGAAGATCAGCATGATCGCGGCGCTGGTGATCGCGGCGCCGTGGATCGTATGGCAATTGTGGCTGTTCGTGGCGGCGGGGCTGTACCCGCACGAGCGGAGGACCGTCACGCGATACGTGCCGCTGAGCCTGTCGCTGCTGGTCGGCGGGGAGCTGTTCGTCTATTACCTGGTGTTGCCGTGGACGATCCAGTTTTTCATGGCGTTCAGCATCAGCATCCCGATGCCCGACCTCGCCCCCGCCGCCGCTCCCACCACGCAGTCGGCGGAGTTCGTGCAGGTGCCGAAACTGGCGGGCAACCCGGCCAACGCGCCCGACCTGTCGATGTGGTTCGACACCACCCAGCAGCGCCTCAAGATGATGGTGGCGGGCAAGGTGCGCGTCATCCAGTTCGGCCCGGAAAACCTCGTCTCGCCGCAGATCCTGCTGACCGAGTACATCGACCTGGTGCTGGGGATGCTGGTGGTCTTCGGGCTGAGCTTCCAGATGCCGCTGGTGATCCTGGCGCTCTGCACGGTGGGGATCCTCGAGCCGGACACGCTGCGGAACGCGCGAAAGATGGTCTACTTCGTGATGGCGATCGTGGCGGCGGTGATCACGCCGGGCGACGTCATCACGGCCAGCATTGCGCTGATGGTGCCGCTGTGCCTGCTGTTCGAACTGGGCGTGTGGATGGCATCCCGCGTGCCGAAGCGGGAGATCGTCTGATAGCGACCAATTCAGGCAGCCCGGCCAATAACGGACGGCTGTTCCTCATCCATCCGCGACAGGGCATCGGCGAGCTGTGATTGCGTCGAGAGCAGCATGTGGATCGTTTCGACGCACAGCCGCATGCACCGCTCCGGATGAGCGGATGTCGGCGTGCGGTTCAGTTCGTCGATCAACGCTGTAAACTTTTCCTGATACGCCCCGACGAAGCGGGTCATCAGTGCGGCTTCGTTGCGGAGCATTCGATGGGTTGTGCTGGACATGGCAGATGCCTCGTCGTCGTCGTCATAACGCGTTTCCCAACCCGTGAACTTCGACCGAACAGGGTCGATGTGGCATTTATCGGACAACCCGGCGCAAAATCTTGAACCGCCCCAGAATTGGCGCGGCCGAAACCTCACTACTCCTCGCGCATCAGATCCTGCCGGACACGCACCCCCACCAGCCCTGTTCCCACCGCCACCGCCGCACCAGCGGTAAGGAGTAAGGGTTTTGCCGTCCAACCCGATTGTTGGATCGCCTGATAAGCCGTCCAGCCGCACAGCCCTCCTAGAATCAGGAACGAGAACGACAAACGAGCGAGCCATCGTTTTAGTGACCACACAGGATGCACGCTATACCCTTCACTAAAAAATCACAATCGAGAAAGTGGTAAAAACACTGGTAAAAACTTAATCTGTTTTTTATGCTTAAATCATGGCAAAAACAGGACGAAAAGCGAACCACTACGTCGCCCAGGACGGCCGGAGCATCGAAGGCTTGACGAGACAAACAGACGGACGATGGAGAATCATCGGTAGCACTACGAAGTTTAGCGAGCCTGACGAAGCAATGGCCATCGCCAAGTTCCGCAAACTGACTGGCAAAGACGCTACGCTCGAAATCCCCGTTCCCATTGGGGATGACTCAATGAACATTGAGGAACGAATTAAAGCCATAGGAGAGGCTGACAATATCAGGATGACAACAATGTATCTCCCTGACGATTTCGACGTGCAGGGGCCGATCATCCCGGCCAAAATCAAGTCAATCGAATCATACATCAAGGTAAAAGAAACGGTCTTCTGGAACTGGCTACGCGACCAGCTTTTGACAAATTCTCTCTACATTTCCCAACGTGTCGGCATTCCGCAAGTAGCCAACCTGAAATCCCCTGCTGTCACGAAGGCAACGCCATTCTCTGATCTGCTGGACAACTACATCAGGGAAGCGAACGTTGGAGAAAAGACTTTTTACAAGGTGAAAAAGGAATTCAAACGCTTCATGAAGATCGTCGGAAAGACGACTGATGATTTGTCAGTCAAATCACTTGCCACATACAGGAAATCATTTAAGCCTTCATGGTCCGCCCAAACGTCGAAGACAAAGATTGCATACATCAAATCGGTCTTCTCATTGGCTCAAAAGACTGGCCTAATCGGATCGTCCGTCGATGATGCTCTACTGACACTAAGAGCACCATCCGTTACAGGGGGATACACACCATCCCCAATGGCGAAGGAAGACTTTAGGACACTGCTGGACGGCTCTGATGACCTGTGGAGAGCCATACTCCTACTGTCACTGAATTGTTGCCTTTATTTGCAGGAGTGCTCTGTTGTGAAATGGGACGACTTGGATTTAGAGAAGAAAACATTCGTCACAAGACGAGCAAAGACGAAGGTAATCCGTGCAGCAACATTGTGGGATGAGACGATTGAAGCTGTCAAGAAAATGAAAACAAAAACTGACTACGTTTTCTCATCTACCCATGGAACTTCGTATTCTGCTATCTCACTTCGCATGGCGTTCGCTGAACTGAGGAAAAGAGTTGGCGTGAATGAGAACGTGAAATTCAACCATATCAGAGACGGTGCATACACTGCTGCCGTGCAGAAAAAGGGAGTAGAGGAGAAGTTCGCGAGGGTACTAGCAGGCCATAAGGCTACAGGCTTGCAGGACAACTATGTCATGAGGAATCCCGAGATTACCCGCGATGCCTGCGATGCTGTCTACGCAGCGTATCTAGCTCAATAGAAACCCGGCTACAAACAACGCTAAAGTCCGGCTGCTACCCTGAAGTTGCTTTCAACTACGTCCTTCATTCTCTTCCGAAATCTTAGTTCAGAATTACGCTCAAATGTCTGCTGAATATTTTTGATCTCATCAATATTACCTATGATATTTCGCCAATATTTTCCTGGATCATTGCAGGCTCGAAGAAATTTATCGCCATACGCCGTAATCGTATAGCGAACACGACTAGGCTCACCAGCATTTAGAGTGAATGTGCTGAAATCGTTAACAATAATTACAAGCCTCTCTAGATTTTGAAGGCTCAACGCGACCGTTGTGACGTCCAATGAATGCAGCCCGAATGATTTCTCAATGATTATTGTTTTCTCAATCAAATAGTTCCCTCTCACCCCGAGATGAGTAGGGTCTGGCTCGAACGATGCTCTTTCAGATTCATCGATTATGTTCAAGATCTTTACGTCTTCCGAAGACAATTGACCTAACACCTTCGCAAAGCTGGTATGTGCCTGTGACGACCTAGCATCATCGACGTGCGTGGCAAGCAGGCGAGCAAACATATCTGACAATTCTTCATTGCTCGTGTTCCCTGCTTCCTCCAATAGTGGCACAAATACATCTGGATCAATCTTTTTCGGATCAATCCCTTTAGCCTCACAAAAATCCTTCACCTTTAAAAGAAGCCGAACCTTGTTTTTTGTTCTCCAGCAGTTGACGTAGTCTCCCAAAACTTGACCGATTTCAGTCAATGGCGGTTTTAGGATTAAGTCAGCATAGCCCTTTGCGACCGTCAAGGCTTTACCCCATCCCTCTGTGGAAACTGGATCATTCATAGCCAGGAATTACAGGATGCACCGCCGCACTGGCAAGTAGAAATTTGCCGCGTCATTGGAACGCCCGCCTGCCTAAACGAAAAAGCACCTGAGCGTATGCCCGGCGCCCTGAAAGACGCTGTGGCTCGTTCTGGTGAAGCTGGAAGCTACTTGCCGATCCACTTAACAGGCGAATAGCCGCCTTTGCCAGTACGTTCAACAGTTCCGCCAGCTACCAGCTTGCTGATCGCTGCTGAGATGATCTTCCCATCTAGGGAAGTCAGTTGCTTTAGCTTCTTCACTTCGATGGTCTTCCCGCCAGCCTTTTTAATTTCATTGTCTACTGCTTCTTGCTGCTCAATTGTGAGAGATACAGCCTTCTTTGCTTTTTTCTTCGTTGTTCCCTTGCTCTTCTCCTCTTCCCCTACCTCGACGAGTTCCTTCTTCCGCAAACCGATTTGTATAGCGACTTTGTTATAGGCTTTAAGAGCCTGTTTCAGCTTCTTGATGTACTCCTTGAGCGTATATGCACGAGCCTTTGTTATTTCGCCTTCGATCTTCTTCTTTTCATCAATCAACTGAGACAGAGTCTTTTGCTTTGCTGCTGTGGACATATCCTCTTCTCTCTTTCTTGCCTTCCGGCATACGGTGTAGATTAACTTGATTATCAGGACTCAATCTGACTTGCAAGAGCTAAGGCATCTCTTCGTAGATGAAAGTACATAGCTTTGCCTCTCCGTATGGTGCTACGGGATGCTGGCAAAATGGTCCGAATGTTCCGACAAGTATTTCCACATAGTCCTCTAGTTCCTCATCCCAATCCCATATCTCTTCGGAGTATTCTCTCGGACCATTTTCTGTTCCATCATGTACGGTTGAGTAACAACAACTGTTTCCTAGACTTGGAGAATCGAAGTACCAGCTTGTCATCTCTTGATTGATCGCTGTGAAAGCGTGACTAGCTGCACGATTCATCGGCCCGAGATAACACATTACGGAAACTCTGTTAGGTCCGGCGGTTTTCCAGTTGACGATCATGCGTTGCAGCTCGTAAGGGTGACCATCTGTTGGTTACTGCTGGAGTTGTGCAGGATGAATCGGAATACAATCTGATATCAAACTCATCCATATCTAACAAAATTCTCCCGTTTCCTGCACGCGGATAAGGGAGCGTCATTGGTGATTCGTCTAATTCTGGATTTACGTACTCCATCCCCCAACAGCATTCATCGTTCGTCCAGTACGGTAGTAACCAAGTGTAATTGGTTGGCCAAGCGTGTACCTTTCTCTTTCCGATGCCATTAGCATTGCCCTTGATAGTCCTGTGATGAGTGCTGCTACTCCGTCGATCTTCTCTTCTCTTTTCGTCTTATCTGGCCAGATGTTTCCCTGATGATCTCGTTTCAACGTTACGTTTGCCACGTTCCAAGCCAAGCATGGATTCCCGTTGTGATGTATCGTTTGCTTCAAGACACACTCTTCAAAGTGCTTTGATGGAGCGTTCAAGCTGACACCTTGTCTCACTGAGACAACGACGTATCCCGCCTCTTCCAAGTCTTGTATCGTTCTCCATGAGTTGTACGGATCGAAAGCGAGTTCCTTTACGTCGTACTGCTCATGCCATTGACTGATCTTTGCGATGATTTCTTTTTGATCGATAGCCCTTCCGCTTGATATAGTTACATGACCTTCCCTTGCCCATGTGATGTAGTCTGCTCCTGATGCACCTAACGATTTCTGTTTTGCTGTTTCTCTAGGAACTAAGAAATGAGGAATGACCGTATAGCTTCGATCTTCATTTGGGAAAATGAGAACTGCTGCTGTTAAGTCTGATACACTCGAAAAATTAACTCCGACGTAGCACTCACGACCGCGAAGCTGCTCAAGATCGATATCACGCTTGCATTCTTCCCATCGTGTTGGGTCGATCCATCTCGATTCTTGTGATACCCATCGATTTAGATGATACGTGAGAAACGAGTTGAGGTAGGATGGTGATGCTTTCGCACGTGCTGATTCCTCCTCCATGTACTCTAACTTGATTGTCTCGCCTAGTGACGGATTGGCTTTACTTCATGTAGCCTCATCGTGAGGATCATCGGTAGCGTCTGGTTCATATAGCCATGGAAGAAAAGTGTCGTCTTTCACGCTTCCTGAGATGATCTTTTTACTGTAATAATATAGATCACCACAGATTCCGAACTTGTTTGATCCTGCTGTAGTGATGGCGACGATCATTGGTTGACGTCTTGCAACTACTGACTGCGTAAGTACATCCCACAAATCGCGATTCTTCTGGGCGTGCAGTTCATCGAAGATGACGCCATGAGCGTTCAATCCGTGTTTGGTGAATGCGTCTGCGGAGAGAGCTTGATATCTCGATCCGTTTTTGGTGACACCGATTACGTTTCGTTTGATCGTTGCGAGTGATTTCAGGCGTGGTGACAACTCAATCATCTTCGTTGCTTCATCGAAAACGATTGATGCCTGCTGCCTGTCGGCCGCTGCTGAGTATACTTGTGCCCCGGCTTCTTCATCTGCAAGCAAGAGATACAGTGCGATACCTGCACCTAAAGTTGACTTACCGTTCTTTCGCGGGATGAATAGGAAAGTACGCTTGCACTTTCTCGTTCCATCCTTCCTCTTCCACCCAAACAATTCGCTGAGATACTCGCGTTGCCAGGACAAGAGGACGAACGGTTTGCCCGCCCATTCCCCTTCACTTATTTTTAGTCCTCCAATCTCAATTCATCATCAGCTACTTTCTTTCCCTTGATCTTCGTTCTGGCGAGAGGAGTAAGGCTAAGCTGATTCAACAACTTGTTCTGCATGGCGATAGAGCCTGTCCATACGCAGTAGGCTTGGCTCATCCTGTAGCTTCCTGACTTGCCCATGACGAGAGTTCCTTCAATAGCCATGATCTTTTCAGCTTCTTTGATCGTCTGCCAGATACCGATGTATTGCTCAAGTAAAGCACGATCTGTAGGCGAATCCAAACCAAGTAAAGCGAGTTCCGATGTGATTCGATCCCATTTCCTGCTGATCATTTGTGAGCCATATAGGAGCTTCTACGGCCCCTACAGGAGCTTCTAATGAAGCTAATCTCGGATCGTTGAATAGCTCTTTTTCTTCTACTGATGTCATTTGTCCCCCTTAGATTATGTCGAGTTGTACGTAACGGGTGGCCCCCGGTGTGCAGTG
>JBBCIV010000063.1:0-7535 GCA_037189665.1 Phycisphaerae bacterium
CGGGCTTGGCGGCCGGGACGTACAAGATCCGCCGTGTTGTTCCGAAGGGCTACAAGGTGACGACGCCTGCGCAGGACATCACGATCACGTCTGGCCAGCTGTTCTCGAACGTGGCGATCGGGACCATCAACACGTAGGAAAAACGCCAGGAATAACGCGATTGTGCCGCCCCGGGTGTTTGTTCGATTCGCATTTCATGCGGGTTGAACGAACGCCCGGGGCGGTTGGCTTATGTCTCGGCGTCTGCGGAGATGTCTTTGGGTAGCCGGAGCGCGTCCTGCGTGACGAACTGCGACAGTAACTGGCCGCGGCTGGTGACGCGGAAGTGCTGGTAGATGCGCTTCACGTGATCGTGCACCGTGTTGGGGCTTCGATGCGTGAGGCGGGCGATCTCCTTTTCGCTTTTCCCCGCGAGCATCAGCGTGAACGTCGGGTGCAGGACGGCGGGCAATTCCTGCCGCAGGGATCGGGCGCGCAGGTCGATGATCCGGTCGTTGAAGGCGTGGTGCAGCGCGACGAGCAGCCGGCGATCGTCGCGGTGGAACGACTTGGCGTTCTCGCCGATCCGGTGCAGCGCGATGAGAGAGTACATGTTGGAATCGACGGGGGCCAGCGACGTCATCTCGTGCTTGACGCCCATTTTTCGGAGAAGCTGAACCGAGAAGCTCTCGTGCGCCCGGCCTTGCAGGCGTTTGGCCCAGTTGGCTGTGCTGTAAGAATACGCCGCCCACGGCCGGCGGGCGCAGCGACGGTGGATGCGATTGGCGATCGGGTCGGATGACCAGGCGCGGCGGTTGCGCACGTCTTCGTCGAACTTCATCTCGCTATCCGTGGAAGCGTTGACGTAAGTGCTGTCCAGGACGCGCAGCGCGGTGTGGTCGCTTTCGAATTTCACGACGATCAGCGCCGAGCGCTCTGCCCGAAGCAGGGCCGTCGTGCTTTTCAGAAATGCCGTCGCAGGCACGGCTGTGCCAGGCGGAAACAGATCGACAATCGCGGCGAACACGGATTTAAGATTCAGATTTGAGGCGCGCAGTGCGCCAAGACCCCGAGCCATGAATACTCCATTCCCATCCCCGCCACGACGATGACCGGCCGTCGAACGGAGCGAATCCCCTGAGTTAATAATGGTCGCAAACGTAGCGTTATCTGGACGGAATCGCAACGGATTCTTCCGTCCCCAGGTTGTTGTACGAGCGAATTCACGTCGAGTTCACATTTCAGAACATTTTTGCGGGTTCAAAAATGCCGGGCGGAACGGAAAAGGCGAGGTGACGATGAAGAACGTCACCTCGCCTTGATTTGGATGCAGATGGCTCAAATTTCGTCCGGCCGCTTATGTGGGCGGGCGGACGTTGCCCGCGCGCGTGGCCGGCTTCTGGCTAGACGAGCACTTCGATGGCGATCCGCGCTACGTCGTTCGGGTCGAGCTTCGTCTGGTCGCGTCCCGGGCCGCCGTCGAGGTAGTCGGCGCCGTTATTGCCGTTGAGGATGTCGTTGCCCTCGCCGCCGTAGAGCGTGTCGTTGCTGCTGCCGCCGAGGAGCGTGTCGTTGCCGGCATCGCCGCCGAGGATGTCGCGTCCCGGACCGCCGGAGATGTAGTCGTTGCCGTTGCCGCCGAAGAGGCGATCGCGTCCGGCGCCGCCCCAGATGGTGTCATGGCCGTCGCCGCCGGCAACGCGGTTGTCGCCGTCGCGGGTGTAAACCGTGTCGCGTCCGGCGCCGGCGTTGATGGTGTCGTTGCCGCTGGACCCGTAGATCGCGTCATTGCCATTGCCGCCGTCGAGGTACGCGCCGGGCATGCCGAACTCGATCATCTGGAGGAGGTCGTTGCCTTCGTATCCGTATGCGTGGATGGTGTTGACGGACGACTTCGCGAACGCGCGGGTTTGTCCGTTGACGGTGACGACGTAGTTCGATCCCTTGATGCCCATGCCGATGCGGTCGTGGCCGCTGGTGCCGAAGATGCTGAGGATGCCGGCCTTCACCGAGGCGAACGACCGCACCAGCGCCCGGCTGGTGGCGGCGGCGATCGCGCCGAGGTTGCCGGTGATATCGACGGTGATCGGGTATTCGCCGTTGTTGGCCGAGGCGCTGTAGGCCTTGGTGCCGTAGACCGAGTAGCCGTTCGCCGAGTCTTTGACGATGACGCCGGTCGTGACCGAGCCGTCGCCCCAGTTGATCTTGGCGGTGAAATTCGATGCCGTTCCTTTTAAATCGCCATCGCGGAACGTGGCCACCAGCACGCTGTTTGCCGGCGCGCCGCTGGTGGCGTCGATGTTGACGCCCGACGCGGTAACCGGCTGCTCGCCGACCGCGATCGTGATGAGCTGGGTATCGAAGATGCCGCCCAGCGGCAGGCCCGACGTCGCCGACGAGCTGCCTCGCGACGAGGCGTTCGGCGTCTTCACGCCGACGTACAGCGTGATCGGCCCGGTGTAGCCGGCCTTCGGCGTCACTTCGAGCAGACCCGTGTCGGGGTTGAGCTGTGCCGTGGCGCCGTTCTGCGAGACGTACTCGCCGCCGTACTCGATCGGATCGCCTTCGGAATCAACGCCGGTCAACTGGATGTTGATCTTCTGGTTTACGCCCGTGTAGTAGACCTTTTGCTTGCTGGTGAGGATCGGCGGGCTGTTGACCGCGTCGGCCACGCCGGTGACGGTGAAGCTGCGGCTCGCGGTGCCCTCGGCGCCGGTCGCCTTGACGGTGATCGTGCCGGTGGCGATGCCGTTCAGCTTCACCTGCAGGACCGCGTCGGTGGTGTTCGCGATGATGCGGACGGTGCTGATGCGGATGACCGAGTTCGGACGGCTGGAACCGTCGACCGTCACGTCACTGATCGCGTCGCGGGTCGCCTTTCCGCGGACGAGCTGGCCGAAGATCGTGTGGTTGAAGTCGAGGAAACGCTGCGGTCCCTCGGTGATGAAGAACTGGCTTCCGTTGGTGTCCTTGCCCGAGTTGGCCATCGCGAGTTGCCCGTCGCCCGTGAAGCTGGCGGCGGGTGTGAACTCGTCGTCGAACTGGAAGCCGGGCCCGCCCGAGCCGTCGCCCTTCGGGTCGCCACCCTGGATGACGAAGTTGTTGATCACGCGGTGGAACGTCAGCCCGTCGTAGAAGCCCGCCTGGATCAGCCCTTTAATCCGGCGGACCGTGTCCGGGGCGATGTCATCGAAAAGCTGGAACACCATCGGGGTGGCGTAGCCTTCCACCTTCATTTCGATGAACGTGTTGGTGACCGCCCGCAGTTCGGTGACGACCTGCGCCGAATTGTCGGTGACCGTATAGGTGAGCTTGTCGGCGTGGTCGTAGGTCGAGGTGATCGGGATCTGGATCGTGTTTCCGACCGGCACGTTGTACGACGGGATGACGTCTACCACGGGAGCGTGCAGGAGTTTACGTTGCTCAAGGGCCTCGAAAGCGGCGCGGCGGACACTCGGGACGAGCGGGGCGGTTCGACGAATCACGATCATAGCTCCTTGTCGTTACTTCAATTACGGAGAGGCCGGACCCTCAATGGCGTAGCCGGTGATGCTCCCTAAAGACGCTGAGGTTGCCCGGCGGCTTACGCCTTGTCAAAAAGAACCCGAAAAAATTAGCCAATTCGTTTGTCTCCTGTCCGATCTGAGCCGGCATAACCGGCGTGATCGGCGAGGATTCGCTGAATAAACATCGGCCTAAACCACTTTTAACCCCAGCGATTGTGCCGTCCGGTCTAGAGTCAGGCAGTTACGTACGACAGGACGAAAGCACTTAAAAGCAGAAAAGAAAAAGGATGTGAGGCCAACATGCGAAAAGAACTTCCTCCGGTACAGAAAGACTTGTCGCCCGAACTGATCAACATGGCGCTCAAGGGCGCCGCCGTCGCGGGCGGGGCGTTGGTGGCTTACGAACTGTTTCGGCATCGCCGGCTGCTTGCCAGCGTGGGCGTGGCGGCGGGGGCGGCGATGTGGATTAACCGCTGGCTTGACCGCACGCCGTCGCGCCGCGGACATCCGGTCCGGGTGACCAGCGACATGGGCTCGGCGTCGTTCGCCGGCGACTCCACTCGTCCCGCCGACCAGCGGCCGGAAGACGCGGTGGACGAAGCCATGATGGAAAGCTTTCCCGCGTCCGACCCGCCGGCATCATACCGCCGGGCCTGATCCGCCGCCGAATCTCTCTTCAAGTGACGCCGGATGGCGATTCTGTCGAGAGAAGATGGACGATCGCGCCAGAGGCGGCGATGGGGCGCACCGGCGTTCTTGCGTGCGCCGGACGAGGTGGCGTGAAGGCCATCCTTGTCCGGCCCAGCTTACTCCGCGCGCCATACTTTCAGCGATTTCAGCACCATGTCGCCCGAGCCGTCGTCGTACTTCGCGTCCGGGTTGGCCTTCACCGCGACGTTCGTCAGCGGGTACCACGTTTCGCCTTTGAACGGGTTGGCGTATTGCATCGTCTCCACGCCATCGACCCACATCGTGATCCACTCGGGCGTGACCATAACCGAGAACGTGTGGAACTCGCTGTCGAGCGTGTTGGGCAGGCCGAAGCTGGACATCTTCATCCGCATGGCAGGGCGGGTGAAGGTGCGCTGCAGGTTATCGCCGCCGTGCAGGTTGGTGGACAGGTCGGAGTTGAACACCCACGACCCGTTGTAGCCGAAGCCCTCATACACATCGATCTCCGGCGGCCAGCCGTCCACCGGCAGCAGCCACAGCGCGGGCCAGGAACCGCGGCGGTTGGGCATCTTCACCACCCATTCCACGCTGCCGTACTTGAAGTACGTCTCGGGCGTCTTGTGGCCCGATAGCATCGTCGCCAGGAACGGATATTCCATTGCCGGCTGGCCCACCTTCTTCGGCGCATCAAGCCGGCGCGTCGAGAGCACCAGGCCTTCGTCCGAGCGCGAGAAACCGTTCAGCTCGACCTCGCCGTAATACCCCGTCTCGCCGTTGCCGACCTGCGTGCGGCCGTGCGAGAGGGCGGTGGAGAAGGTCTTCGCGCCGCCTTTGTCGTCGTACTGGATCGTCGCGCCGGTCTCGGCGTACACCGGCTGGCCGAGCGGTTCGAATTTCATCCCCGCACGGCCGGTGTCGGCGATCGGCTCGTTCGCCGCGCCGGTCTTGGCGGCGATGTCGATCGCGCCGCCCTTGCGTTTGCCGCCATCGGGTTCTTCCTGCTGGACGGCCCGCACGGTGTTGCCTTCCTTCATCTCGCGGACGTTGAAGCTCACCGTTTTCGTCAGCGGATCGCCGGGACGGAAGATGACCGCCTTGCGCGTGTCCGGGTTGGCCCGGCCGCCTTTGCCGTCGAAGACGCGGATGTGCGCGATCACCGTGTTCACGCTCGGCTTGTCCATCGTCACCGGCACGTGCACCTCGGTCGCGCCGACCGGCACGTCAAACGGCTTGATCTCCACGCTCGACGCCGGCGGGTATTTCTTGCCCTTGTCGTAGATGTCCGCCGCCTTCTGCGACGCAGCCGCATCGGCATTGGCGATGTACCCATCGAGCTGCCCGCCGATGCGGCCGACCGCCTCCTTCGCCGCCGCCGCATCCTTCTGCACCTCGGGCGACGCCTTCTCGATTACCCGCCCGATCGCCTCTTCCGCCGCCGCGGCATCCTTGCGCATCTCCCGCGCCTTCTCAACGGTCATCTCCTGCGCCGCCGCCTGAAACGCGACAAGCATCGCCATCGCCGCCGCGACAATCCGAATGCAGAGTGGATCCTTCATGCCCTCAACGTCTATCAAACCCCGCAACCCCGCACCAGATCCTTTTGCGACATGCTCCGTCAATATGCGACACGAAATGGTCATTCGCGTCGCGCTTCACGTACTCTTGCTCATCACCTGAACCCGGGTGCTGGCAGGTTCGGCGGCGGCGGGGGCGGCGGCGGATCAAACTCCATCGACATGTCCAATTCGGATGCCTTGGGCGGGGTGGCAGAATAGGTATTTCGGTCCGACTTTCCCCCCTTCGTATGAAGCACTTGGAGCGTGGCGCTCCAGCGATGATTGAATACGGATAGGTCATGCTTGGGGAGCAGGTTGGGGTCGCCATGCACATAGAGAGCGTCAAACATGGGAACCTGAAATGTCGCGATTCCGTTCGAGTCTGAGGCCGCTGCGCCGCGGCCCTGCGTCAGCCGCATCAGCGGAAGCCGCTTCGACCAGCGGTAGTCCATGCGTATGCCTGGTAACGGACGCCCCGTAGTGTCGAATGCCCGAACATGTACCGTAGTGGTTGCGCCTTTGCCAAAAACGATGGCAACAACGGCAACTATCAAGGACCACATGGCGATCGACATCACCACTGCCTTGACATTCCATGCTTTCCCGCGGGGCATCAGCATCAGGCAAGCCGCAATCGCTATCAGCGTGAGCAGACGAAGGAACGATACGAGCAGGAAGAAGATTCCTTCCCCGCCGCCGCCCGGCCCCCTCGGCATGGGAATGCCATCGTCGACCGCAAGGAAGAGGTACGCGGCTGCGGCGCACGAGGCGATTATGCACGGGAACCAGCAGGCGAAGAACCAACGTTGGCCGAGCATTTAGTATCCAAGAGACGAAGATCTGGATGAGAGTGGGACGCAAGGCCGCGCCGGTCTCGCAGGGCGTTCTTCAGCACCTTGCCGGACTGCGTCAATGCTCCGCCTTCAAGTCACATGGGATTCGCTCGGGGACCCTGCTGCCCGAGCTGTTGGGCGAGCCCGATGAGGATGCCTTCGGGCCCCCGGATGTAGCAGAGCCGATACATCTGTTCGTACTGCGCCACCTCCCCGACGAGCTTCGCGCCGCGTTTGCCAAGCCGGGCGAGCGTGTCGTCGACGTCCTCCACGGTGAACATGACGCGCAGGTAGCCCAGCGCATTCACCGGAGTGTTGCGGTGATCGGCCACCACTGCCGGCGAGAGGAAACGCGACAACTCCAGCCGGCTGTGGCCGTCCGGCGTGCGCATCATGGCAATCTCGACGCGCATGTCGCGCAACCCCGTGACGCGATCCGCCCAGTCTCCTTCGACGGCGGCGCGGCCTTCCAGCTCAAGGCCAAGTTCGACGAAGAACTCAATGGCGGCATCCAGGTCTCCCACCACGATGCCGACGTTATCCATGCGCTTGACCGTCATTATGACTCCGCTGGCGTTAAACGTATTGCCGTTATCCACGATCTCCAACGGCCCCTACGCGTTGGTTGATTGAGTTTCGCTCACACATGCAGGACATCGGCGTTGCCACGCAGATCATAGCTGTGTTTGGCACACGTGCCTAAGCAATATCCGCAAGCGAACGAGCCGACCGGCCGCGACGAACCACGCGCGAGATGTTGCGTATGATGCAGCCAGTGCGGCGGTGGCTTTGACTGGGCAAATGAGGTGCCTCACAACCAGGATGAGCATTGAATGGCCACTTGAATCGCCAGAAGTTCGCGATGGACGCGGGACAGAAACCATAGTTGAATGGTCATGCCTTGCCGTCAGTTCTGGTAGAGCGACAAACCGAATGTTGTAGCCGCGACGCCTGCGTCGCCCCTTGGTTTTCTTGAACGCCGTCAATTG
>JBBCIV010000064.1:0-2461 GCA_037189665.1 Phycisphaerae bacterium
ACCCCCGAAACGGTTTCCCGTTTACAGCATTTCCAGTGCTGCTGATTCAACCACTCTCACACCTCTCCAAGAGTGAACAAGGCATTCTACCTCATTATGAAGCTCGTCTCAATGTGCTGGAACGATGGCAGGCCGATGCAGGTGCTGTCCGCGAGGGGGGCGCTCTGTACGATGGGAATGGGAGGGTCATGGTGAGACGAATGACGGCTCGGATTCGTTGCCCTGTCGGTCGACGGCGGTGATCGCGTAGTGCGCGTTGCCGTCGAGCGGGGCCGACCAATCCAGATAGCTCGTCATCGATTTTAGCGGTGAGGCGATCAATCGTTTCTGGCTGATCTCGGGCTTGCCTTTCGTGCTGAAGTAGACGTTGTAGTAACGCACGTCGCTCGCGGGCGACGCCGACCATTTGAGACGATACTGCCCGGCCGTATCCGCTTCCTTCGTGACCGTGAAATCGCTGACCGCTGGCGGCGGGGTGGTGTCGAACTTCCTCAGTGGTGGTTTCAAGCCGGATGCGCTTGCGAGCGGGCTTGTCACGTCGCTTTCGAGGCCGGACCATTCTTCCGCCGTGACGAAATACAATGGGGTGTGGGGCTTCTGATTCGACGTTTCGTCGACGAACGAGTAGTGATCCTGCAACTCGCCCTCAATGCGGGCCGGGATGAGGTCCTTGGTTAGCTCAATAACGGGGTCGCCGACGACCACTCGATAAACGCGAAAGCCCTTGGTCTCGACATCGCCGGCGACAGGTTTCCATGTGATCCGGTTGTCTTTGACCGACACCTCGCCGGGCGCGGTAGGGCGGCGGAGGGTGGCGATATAGATGCCGGTCCAGTCTTCGGTCGGCATGAGCATGCTACTGTGGAACCATACCTTTGTTGCATCACGGCTGATGAGAGGACGTGGGATGGAAGCGTAAGGGCGGAAGTCGTTGTTGTCGGGGCCGGACCAGATACGTTTGCCGGTGGCACGGTCGACGCGCGTTCCGCCGCGTACGTCGGAGTAGGTGAAGCAGAGCACCTTGGCTTCGGCAGGCTTGCGCACATCGCCGAAGACGATTGCGTCCGACCACTTGATACGTTGCCGCCACGCGGCGGAAGTGGCGTGGATGTGAGCGGCGAAGTAGTTCGGATTGAACGATTCGCCGCCTGCTACGTGTCCGCCTGGAGCGCCGGTGACGAAGGTCGGCGGCGGTGAGTTGGAGTCGGCGTATTGGCGGAGCCAAAGGCCGTAGTCGCCGGTTTTCTTGCCGTTCACCATCGCCGGACCCGAGAAGTAAAGTCCGATGTTGGTGCCGCCAACGAAGCGGCCGTGCGATTCATATTGGCCGAACGGATTACCGCCAGCGCCGGAGGTAATCGGGCCGTGCTTGGGTTGGCCATCGAGACCGTTGGTGACGTCGAGCGAATAGCCGAGGTATTCGCCGACGCTGGTCATGGGACCGTAATTCCAGCCGATGGTGTCGCTGGTGGCGCCGAACATCAACGAGTGGAATTGATAGTTGTTCTTGGCATCATGCAGGATTTTGCCCGAAGGATCGCGCACTTCCGGTAGTCCGTAGTCGAACGGATGGTGATAGTAAAAGCCCGCCTCGCCCGGCTGCTTGTTGAGGTTGACGAGGTGAATCTCAGGCATGTAAGGCAGGGCGCCGGTCTTGCGGTCGGGATCGGCGTTGAGGTCCTGGATGAGCAGTTTTCGATCGCGGCTGATCGCCTGGATGATTTTGCGGTGCGGCGTGGCGAACGTGGCGATCTGCTTCGCCCGGTGTGGCACGGCAGGATCCGATGACAGCGTCATCTGGTGGAGTTTGTCACCATCGGCATAGTAGCAGGTGTTGGGATCCGCAGGATCAAGAATGTTGTACTTGCCGGGCATGCCGTCGCGCTTCTCGATGACGTTGCCGGCGTCGTCGACGACCTCGACGATCATCGCCCGCTGATCGGAGTAGTCGGCCGACATCGAATACATCTTGCCGGTCCACTCCGTCTTCTTGAACTTGCCGTCCTTATCCATGAGCCCGCGATTGCCCATGAAGAGGATGCGGCTGCCGTCGACCGTCCAAACGGGGCGGGCGAGGTCGGCGTGGGCAATGTCGGTGGCGAGCTCGCGCGTGATGGAGACGATTTCGTGGCCGCTGGTGACGTCTTTGAAGATCACGGTTTCCGGCTGCATCGCGCCGTTAGCGTCGAACAGCTTGTCGAACGGTTTGCGATACAGATTGTCGATGCGCGCGGTGAGCTCTTCGAGATCCTGACACACTCGATACGGCTTCTGTAGAATTTCGTGCGGCACCGGATCGACATATTCCGCCGCCCGAGCCACTCCCGCCGTCGCCACCCCGATGCCGATTACGCCGGCCATCGCCAATGAAAGACAGGCTCGCGTCGATCGTGGATCCTTCACGCCGCCATCATATGGAATATTTTTTATTCCAATGTTCTTGAGAACATTGGAATCATGA
>JBBCIV010000065.1:0-8718 GCA_037189665.1 Phycisphaerae bacterium
GCCGGCCTGGGTGCGATAGTCGTTGACGCCTGCCCCTCCCGAACCGCCGGTCAGGCTGGAGATCACCGAGAGATAGTCATCGTACGGAACGTAGCCTCCGAGATAGATGTTCCCATCGGGCGCCGATCCATCCGCACGAAGGCGCCATCCGCCGGCATTCCAGCCGTTCCCTCCTATGCTTCCTGACCCCGGGGTCCCGGCAAATACATTGCCCCCGCCAGCTCCACCCGATCCTCCTGAATTGGTCGTATAGCGAACCATCGAGATGGGTCGCTGCGCGACCGTGCCACCCGACCCACCGCCCGCGCCGGGCGTGTTCTTGATGGCCGACGCGCTGATCACCGTACCGTTCAGCGTTGCGTTGTTCCCCACCTCCAGCGAAGCCAGCGCCGGTCCAAATGCCAAGACCTTGTCCGTCGAATTGAGCGTCAGATCGCCCGACACGAAAAAGCGGGCGATTTGCCCCGGATTGTTCGGGTTCAACTGCCCGGCGCTGTCGGTGCCCGTGTAACCCACGAAGCGGATCTGCGAACCATTGATCGTAGCGGTCGATCCCGCCGTCGCGTTGATCGTGGTAATCGAGTCGAAGTTGTACTGGGCCATCAGGTCGCTCATCGTCTGGGCAGACAACGGCGTGGCCCCGGTGTTGATGATGTACCCATTCCCCGCCCCCAACGCATCCGCAGCGACCCCCCCGATCAGCACTGCCGACGTTGCCGCCAGCAGCGCAACATGTCTGGCGCGGCTCCCGAGCCGAATCGATGTACGTCCCATGCCGTTTCTCCCGCAAGACGCATCCGCTCCATCACGACCCGCCACGCGGATAACCGCGTTGCGGGGGAGAGGCCACGCCGTGCGAAATCGTAATGAGACGACCCGCGGCGTGAAATCCCGTAATTACGGGGTATTCGCGTAAAGAGGAGAATGCCGGACGACCGGCCAAAGGCGCTTCAAAACGGCTCAAACCACACCGGCTGCGGATGCTGCTTCGGCTTGCGGAAGGTCTTGGCGCGCTCGACCTCGACGAGATGCCACTGAAACATCCCGTCGTCGCGCTGATCGACCTTTTCGATGACCGCACTGCCGACGATCACGCCCGTCGGCAACTCGTGCGAGAACAGCCGCAGCGCATCCGCGAGTTCGAGCATCCAAGGCGGCGGCTCCCCCGCGGTCGACAGATCGCGCGACCAGATCGGCTTGGCGTTCGCCCCGTTCCACTTCTTCCCCGCCGCGTAGAGATGAAACCGCTCGCCGACGATCCGCGTCGCCCGCGAGCGATATTCCACCGTCTTGATCCCGCGCAGGATCAACTCGGCGTACGGCTGGCGGACGGAGAGGGCGAGCGAGCTTGTGTTATCAAACAGTGCGCTCGTGAAATTGAGCAGATACATGCAAGGCGGTTGTCGATGTGATGCAAGCGAGAAGCGGGAAGATCACCGGCCCCTTGTCCGCCCCTTGGGTGCGGATCGCTTCTGTTCGCGTTTGTACGCATCCAGAATGCCGCCGATCATCGCGGCGATCGGCTTCTCGAACTCGCCGCAGCGGGGGCGATTCTGCAACTCGACTCCCTTGCGTTCGCTGTGAATCAGCCCGGCCTCCCGCAGCACCTTGAAATGCTGCGACAAAGTCGATTTCGAAAGCGGCTCATCAACGACATTGAGAAACGTCGTGCAATTCTTCGTGCAATCGCTGGCCGTGAGTTGAAGAAAGATGCGCAGGCGCACCGGGTCCGACAGCGCGTAGAGGACGCCCTGTACGGTGATTTCATCCGGCCTGGGGTGATACAGCGGTCGCACGCCGGATGATAGCACATTCTCCCGCACATCGTCCATTGGTTCCGTTATTCGGTACGTCAGGATCATTTCCGACTGGGATAGTTGACCATCCGGCCCGATAGTTCTAAGATTCCGAACAATGGTACTATCCCGGAGCGACTGACATGGCGAAACTGGACGGGAAGATCGCAGTAATCACCGGCGGAAGCAGCGGGATCGGCCTCGCCACCGCCAGGCTGTTCGTTGAAGAAGGCGCGCACGTCTTCATCACCGGACGCCGGCCGGCGGAACTGGAGAAGGCCGCAAAACACATCGGAAAAAACGTGACGACCGTGCGGGGCGACGTGTCCAGGCTGGACGATCTCGACCGCCTGTACCAGACCATCGCCAGCGAGAAAGGCAAGCTCGACATCGTCGTCGCGAACGCGGCGTATGTGCAGTTGGCCACGCTCGCCAACGTCACGCCGGAGCACTTTGACAACACGTTCAACGTCAACGCCCGCGGCACGTTCTTCACCGTGCAGAAGTCGCTTCCGCTTCTCAATGACGGCGGGGCGATTGTCCTGGTCTCCTCGGTCGCCCACCTGATCGGCCCGCCGGAATACACCGTTTACTCCGCGACCAAAGCCGCTATGCGGTCCTTCGCGCGCAGCTGGGCATCGGACCTCAGATCGCGACGGATTCGCGTGAACAGCCTCAGCCCCGGACCGATCGAAACCCCGATCCTGGATGTGGTGTACGGCGACAAATCGAAGGACGCGCGCGAGGCCTTCACAAAAGGCGTCCCGCTCGGCCGACTGGGGCGCGCCGAGGAAATCGCCGCCGGCATTCTCTTCCTCGCATCAAGCGACAGCGGCTTCAGCACCGGAATCGACCTGGTCGCCGACGGCGGACTGACGCAGTTCTGACTCGCGAAGCCGAAACATGGAACATCTCCATGTGGAGCATGCGTTTTGATCGCATGACAACCGCGCTGCCGTTTACGCTTGCCGCATTGGCGATGCCGCTGCTCGCCTCCTGCCGGCACGTCGCGGAGAAGGAGAGTCCAATGGCGGGTGGCACAGCTACGTATTCGTAGTCCTGTAGGGTGGGTTTCAACCCACCATCGGCTGTTCGATCAACGGTCGCGGTGGGGTGAACCCCACCCTACGAGACTGCAATGGCTGGTTATGTTCGCCCGCCGTCTTGGCTGCGGTAGTGCGCGATAGCCAACCGCTCAAGATCTTCCAACGCTTGATCGAGCGTGTAATACCCGTCCGACGTTTCGCCGACGAGTTTGTCGCGCCTCATCAGACGCCCGCCCGAGAACAGGTAGCCGTCCGAGCCCAACTCGACGTGCCCGCCGCTCTCGATCCACCGTTGGATGTTCGGGAATCGCTTGGCGAGCGAGGTTGTAGTGTCATTCGGAGCCATGGCCGCCGGCGAACATAACGGACCGACGTTCAATGGCCGGCACCGCGCCGACCGACTTCAGTTTACCAGAACGCCCGACGCGATCATCCCCCGATCAGCACATGGAGCAGCACGACGACGAAGCATCCGATCGAGAACAGGCACAGCGCCAGCAGCCACCACGGATACCGCGTCACCACGCGCGTCTCGGTCTCGCCGATGCGTTCGCCGTTGGGCAGATACACTTCGCCGTCATCGCCTTGCACCTTGGCGCGCAGCCGCGCCGTCAGTTCGTGCGCCTTGGCGAACGTCGCCTCGTCCGGGTTCTTGGTGAACACGTTTCCGTCGGCGAAGTCGAACCATGCGTCCGTCTCGGCCGACGCATAGAACGCGTCCCCGTTCTCCGGGGCGTGGCGAAGCGACGGATCGCCCCGCGCGACGTCGTGCCACGCTTCGACGGCGATCGCCTTGGCCGATTCATCCGCCCAGTGCGCCCGCCGCGTGATGTGGATGTCGTAACCCATGCCGCGAGTTTACCAGAACGCTCGACGCGGGGCCGGTCCATTGAGCGTGTGGTTAGTCCGCAGGGGCCGCGTCAGGCGGATTGCGTGAGCGACAGCACGTTGCCGTCGGGGTCGCGAAACCAAGCCACGCGCGCACCGCTGGGCGATTGCCAGACACCGTCTTCGTCCTGCGTCATTCCTTCATACCGCTCGAAGATGACGCCCGCCCTGCGCAATTGCTGAACCGTGCCGCGAATGTCGGCAACGGACCATCCCAATACGGTGTGCGAAGCGGGTTGAACCTGCTTCACCTTGGCGATGCGCAGCGGGTTCGTACCGACACGAAACACCAGCGCGAACGGTTCGTCGGCGACAAATTCCAAGCCGAGCGTCCCCTGATAAAACGTCCGAGATCGATCCGCGTCGGCGGTCACCAAGAACAGGATGGGTGAATTTAGAGGATTCATCTTGTGCGGACTATCGCAACGCCGTTCAGTGGCCGGGGCCGGCCGGAAAGCTGACTGGCCGCATGGCCCGAGCGACCCCGACGCCGGGGCCGGTCCACTGCAGCGGGTGGTTATCCCGCCGCGAGTTGGCGTAAAACCTCGCCCAACTTTTGCGCCTGCTCGACACGCTGTTGAACAGGCACCTCGATTGTACCGAGAGCCGGGCCAAGACCCACAAATCCGTCATCAGCGAATCGTGGAACCACATGGAAGTGGACGTGGAACACATCCTGACCGCCGTGGGGATCGTTGTTCTGGCGAATCGAGACGCCATCGGCATTTGATGCGATCTTCACTGCCGCCGCGACACGTGAAAGCGTGGTCATCAGCGGCCCTGCAACGTCGTCGCCGATCTCGTATATCTGTGCGACATGCCGAACGGGAACGACAAGCATGTGACCTAAATTGCGGGGCTGCTGACCGCGGCTGGGAAAGACCGCCGTTTGGCTGTCGCGAAAGGCAATCACTCCGGGCGTCAACTCGCCCTTCACGATGCGACAGAACACGCACGGAGTTGTTGCGTTCACAGTCATCGTTGCGAGGCGGGATAACGTAATGCCGATCAGTGGCCGAGCCGGCGCCGCGCCGACTCTCGAACCACAGGAAGCTTACCCGCCGGCTCGGTCCACTGCATTGGCGGGTTATGCCCCGTATGGCGTCGCCGAGCGGATGGTCGCCGCGGACATATCCAACTGGTCCCGAGACACCTGCACGAACTTCGCCAACGCCTGATGTAGACCAACGTCGTCGCCATCGAACCGCGGGATGACGTGCAAGTGCGTGTGAAAGACTTCCTGCCCTGCCGCCGCGCCATCCGCAAGGAAAAGATTAATCCCATCACAGCGAATTCCGGAACGTCGCAGGGCGTCGGCCATCTGCTGCGCGACTTGGAACATCCTGCCGCCGACACGTGGGTCTAAATCGCCCAGGTACACCGCGTGATGTACGGGTATGACGAGCAGGTGGCCGAGGTTGAACGGCCTGATGTCCATGAACGCGATCACCTCGGTGTCACGGTAGACCACCGACGCAGGCACAAGATCCGCGACGATCTGGCAAAAGATGCAGTCGTTGGGTAGGGGCATAACGGACCAACGTTCAATGGCCGGCACCGCGCCGACCAACTCTCAAATTACCAGAACGTTCGACGCGGGGCCGGTCCATTGCAGCGTTTGGTTATGCGGCCATCGCTACGGCGACACGTTGAAGAACTCGAACGTTCGCCCGCCGATGTCGAGCGACACGCTGAACTTCGGCGGCAACGGCGCCACGCCGAAGTTCGTTTCTTCAAATATCACGTCCGTGTCTTTGGCGTGATCGGGGATCTTCTCCATTCGGCCCGCCGCCGGCCAGTGGGCACGGGCATGATCCACCTGGATCGACTTGCTCTCTGTCCCTCCCGATTTATGGATCGTCTTACGAAGCTCCCCGTTGATCTTGAACTCGCCAATGACGCCGCCTTTGCCCTCCTTCAGGAAAACCGCCTTGACGTAGTGCCGCTTTTGATCGCCGGCCTTGTCGTTACTGCCGAAGGCGTCGTCCTCACCGACGTAGGCGACGCCGCTCGACACGCCCAGCAATGTGAGTCGCGTCCCCTCCATCTCAACGACGTTCCCGCTCGATGCGGGCTGCGTCGCCGCCGGCTCGGCAGCGGTGCCGACCTGGAGCCCGGCAGCGGCGAGCATCATACACGCTAGAACTATGATCCACTTCACGATGACCCTCGTCGGCCGCATAACTAGTATTCTCCTGCGCCCGCGCAGGATAACATCGGGCTGCCGTTTCTTCGGAAACAGCGATAAAAAACATTCCAGCAAAGGGTTGGGCCAATTGCAAGGAGAATATCGGCGGCACGAAAGACGGCGCGCCATCCAACCGTGCAAACACGTCATTCGCTTGTGCAAGTTTCGTAGGGTCCGCAGGTACGCCTGCGGACCATTTTGTCTCGGAAATGGAATGGTCTACGGGTCGACGATTAAACACCCGCACGGGTGGATGACTCAACCGCGCGGGCGGATGAGTTGCTTATATGAGCGGATGACTTGCTCGCGCAGTCAGGTGACTCGCTCATGCGGGCGGATGACATGCCCGCGCAGTCAGGTGACTTGCTCGCGCAGTCAGATGACTTGCCCGCGCAGACAAGCGACGTGACTGTACGGGAAGGTCATCCGCCCGCGCGGGCAGATGGCTCGCCCGTTCAGGCAAATCACAGTCGGCGCAGGATCGCATTCATACACATTGCTTCTCTCCCTCGTCAGTCGCGATTTTATCGCGCGTCATCGCGGCCAGATCGGAGCCATGAAGGCATCTTGTATTGCATGTCTAAAATAAACAACAATTACGACGCGACGCTCAAGCCGTTCCGGCGTGCATTCGATGCCTGATGTGACGCGGCGGTCGGGTGGACGGTTCCACCCGGGCACGGCCGCGGTGCTTTTTCAGAAGGAGCCAGTCATGGCGATCCCAAAGAAAGATGCCCTGCTGGTGCCGTGGGCCAACAACTTCGCGACGCGCATCAGTGCATCGGGCAATCCGTATTCCATTTCCACCGCGCAGCAGGCGGAAATGACTGCTCGCACGACGGCGTTCGTCGACGCCTACAACGCGCTCATGGACGCGCGGGCCGACGGCACGCGGGCACAGTCGCAGACCGCGACCAAGGACGCGAAGAAGGATTCGCTGCTCGAACTCGGGCGCGAACTGTACGCGTTCATCGCGGCCAACACGTCGATCAGCGACGCCGACAAGATCCTCGCCGGCGTTCACGTCCGCGCCGCCAGTGCGTCGCCGATCCCCGCGCCGACCGCCCGGCCCGGCATGGATTTGGTGTCCGTCGTCGCCCGCACCGTCACGGTTCACATCCACGACAGCGCGAGCAGCACGAAGCGCGGCAAGCCCGCCGGCGCGATCAGCGCGTGGGTGTACACGTTCGTCGGCGCGGAATACCCTAGCGACCCGTCGCTGTGGCAATTCCACGGGGCATTCAACAAGCCCGAAGCGAAGATCGACTTCCCCAACACTGTGCCCAGCGGCGCACAGGTCTGGATCTGTGCGGCATGGGTTTCCCGCCGCGGCGAAGCCGGCCCGTCCAGCGTGCCGATCAGCACGAACGTCCAGGGCGGCGGCGCTTCGGCGCAGCAGCAGGAGTTGAAGATCGCGGCGTAGTCGTCCGCAAACACGCAGCCGGGCGCGGGACACCGTGCCCGGCTGTTTCGAGGTGATGCCATGTCTGAAATCATCCTGTCATCAAATGCGATCGAGCCGCGCCCATTGCCGCAGGTGAACGTGATGACCCGCCCCGGCGAGATGGGCGATGTGCCGTTTCTGGATTCGTTGCAGAAGCTGCACACGAAACAAGTCGGCTGGATGCCGACGGCGCAGTTCGAGGGGAAGATCAAGCTCGGACACGTTCTCATCGCCGAATCGAACGGCGAGCGCGTGGGTTACTGCATCGGCAACGACCAGTATTTCAAACGCGATGATGTGGGGATCATCTATCAGGTGAATGTGATGCCGGGCCGTCAGCGAGGACTGATTGGCGCATCACTGTTGAAAGCACAATTCGAGCGAAGTGCGTATGGCTGCAAGCTCTACTGCTGCTGGTGCGCGCAGGACATCGCCGCGAATCGCTTCTGGGAAGCGATGGGATTCGTGCCGCTTGCCTTCCGTGCCGGATCGGAAAAGAAATCGCGCATTCACATCTTCTGGCAGAAACGCGTCCGGCAAGGCGACACGACGACGCCGTGGTGGTTCCCGTCGAAGACAACCGGCGGAAGCATTCGCGAGGATCGTATCGTCCTGCCGATCCCGCCGGGGACGCATTGGAGTGATGCGAAGCCGTTGATCTTTCCGGATGCGCCTGTTGAAGCGAAGGCGTTGCCGGAGAAGAAACACGGGCGGGACGCGCGTGGCACGAAGCAGGCGGTCGTCGAGCCGGCGGCGCCGGTGCGGCGGAATGGGTTGATGTTCGACATCCCCAAGCAAGGCGAGCCGTTGCCGGAAACGAAGATCGTCAAAGCAGCGAAACCGAAAGCGGAGAAGGTCAAGCGTGTGTGCGACCCGCGGTTGGTCAGCGCCGCCCGCGAGTTGCGCGATCGATGGTTGGAGCAGGTGAATTCGGCCCCGCTTCTGCCGCAAGGGAAGTATGACGTGTCGCGGAGGATCGACGATCAGACAGGCGTCAAAGTCATCAAGCCGATGGAGGCACGCCGTGTGAAGTTGCTCGACTTCGACGCGCTCAGTCGAGTCGCGGCGTGAGACGTTCACGCGATCGACGGCAATGGCATCGGCGCGTTGGCGACGCTCGGCCAGGTGGTTAGGCGCCGCGGCTGAAGGACGGGGAAGGCTAATCGATCTGGCCGGCGATGAACCTGGCCATCAGCTCGCCGCGCGAGCGCACGGCGAGCTTGCGGTAGATCGATTTGAAATGATCGCTGATGGTGTGCGTGCTCAGGTGGCACTGGTCGGCGATCTGCTTGCGGGGCACGCCGCCCAGTTCCAGCAGGAGGAGCTGGCGTTCGCGCGGGGTGAGCGTCAGGATTT
>JBBCIV010000066.1:0-27915 GCA_037189665.1 Phycisphaerae bacterium
ACCCCGCGGCGGCACATCGTGGCGCGCGACCCGATCGCCGCCAACGGAAATCCCGCGCCTGGGAAACCTGGAAAACGGGAAGAACACCGGTCTCACAAAAGATTTCGCGACGTCAACAGGTGAACCGCATTCGTCGATAAAATAAATACGATTGTTGTCATGACCGCATTGCAGGACGCCATTCTCACCGACGCCGAATTTGAGCGGATCAGCCAGATGGTCCATCAACACTGCGGCATCAACCTGCACGACGGGAAGAAACAGCTCGTCCAGGCCCGCATCGCCAAGCGACTGCGAGCCGGCCGGCATTCGAACCTGCAGTCCTACCTCGAATATGTCACCGCCGACAAGACCGGCAAAGAGTTCACGCTGCTCATCGATGCGATGAGCACGAACCTGACCAGTTTCTACCGTGAGTCAGACCACTTCCGCTACCTGGCGGACGTCGGCCTGCCGGCGATGATCGAGAGAAAATCGAAATCCGGCGACCGCCGCATCCGCCTGTGGAGCGCCGCGTGTTCCACCGGCGAAGAGCCATACACGCTCGCGATGATCCTGCACGACAGCATTCCGAACATCGAACACTGGGACGTCAAAATCCTGGCCAGCGACATCTCCACGCACGTGCTGCGCGTCGCGGGCAACGGCTTTTATAGCGGCGACCGCCTTGCCCCCCTGCCGTCCGGCTATGCCTCGCGATTCTTCAGCCCGGCGGTGATGGATGGCGTACGAGGACATCGCATCAATCCGGAGCTGCGAAAAGCGATCGCCTTTCGGCACCTGAACCTGATGAGCGACTGGCCGTTCACCGGGCCGTTCGATTTCATCTTCTGCCGCAACGTGATGATCTATTTCGACAAGCCGACCCAGGAACGCCTGGTGAACCGGTTCTGGCATCTGCTCGGCGACGGCTGCGAGCTGTTCACCGGGCACTCCGAATCGCTCACCGGCGTGAAACACCCGTTCAAGTACGTTCGGCCGACCATTTACGCGAAGAGCTAGTCGTTCGAAAGGAGAAGCGTTGAACATCACGGTAAGCATCTCCGACGCCAAGGTCTCCGCGGACCCGAACGCCACGATCGTGACGTATTCGCTGGGATCGTGCATTGGCGTGACGCTGTACGACCCGACGTCGCGCGTGGGCGGCATGCTGCACTTCCAGTTGCCGACCTCCACGCTCGACGCTCAGCGCGCGGCGCAGAGCCCGCTGATGTTCGCCGACACCGGATTCAAAATCCTGATCGACGAGGTCATCCGGCGCGGCGGGGACAAGCGACGGCTGAAGGTGCGCGTCGCCGGCGCGGCGCAGATGCTCAACGACTCCGCCATGTTCGACATCGGCCGGCGAAATCACGCGGCGATGCGAAAGGTCCTCTGGCAACACGGCCTTTTCGTCGACGCCGAGCACGTCGGGGGAAGCCAGCCGCGAACGATGTCGCTCGCGATCGCCGACGGTTCGGTGACGCTCAAGATGGGGCGCGACGTCGTCCCACTCGGGAAATGAACAAGGGAATTTCTCATGTCGTATCGGATTCTCATAGTCGATGACTCCGCCACCACGCGGGCGATGATCAAGCGGGTCATCAAGATGGCGGACATCCCCGTCGACAGCCTCCACGAGGCCGCCGACGGCAAGGCGGCGCTGGGCGTGCTGGCGGAGTCGACGGTCGACCTCGTCCTCGCCGACCTCAACATGCCCGAGATGAACGGCGTGGAGATGACGCGCCACATCCGCCAGAACGAGCGCACCAGCGCCATCCCCGTCGTGATCGTGTCGGCGGAGCCGAACATCGATCGGCTGACGCAACTGCTGAAGGACGGCGTGCAGGGGTTCGTCCGCAAGCCGTTCACGCCAGAAGCGATCCGAAACTGTGTCACCCGTGTAATGGGAGCTGCCCATGCCTGATGCAACCATGACGCCCGGCCTTGCTGAGTTCGTCGATTCGCTGGAAACGATGGCGTTCGTCACGCCCTTCCCCGCCGCGCCCGATGCGCCGGCGCCGGAAGCGGCGCGGATGATTCAGATCGAGTGCGCCTGCCCGCAGTACGCGTGCATTCGGCTCGTCGCGGGCGAGGCGTTCGGGGCAATGCTCGCCAGCAATCTTCTCGCCATCGAGCCCGGCAGCCCCGAGTCCGCCGCCGCAGCCGACGACGTGTTGAAGGAACTGGTGAACATCACCTGCGGCGCGGTCATCCGCGAGCGCGGGCTCGCGACCGACGAGCGGCTTCACATGTCGCTTCCCACCGTCGAACCGCTGGACGCCGATCGGTGGGCCAGCTTCGCGAAGATGGCAGGCGTGCAGGTGCTGGACGCGGACGGGCACACGATCGCGTTCCAACTGAGCGGATTGGAGCAGGCATGACCCTCGCGCTCACCCGTCCAACCCCAACCGCCGCCGCCGCGCAGCGCATCAAGGTGCTGATCGTGGACGACTCGGCGGTCGTGAGGCAACTGCTGTCGCGGGAGCTGGCGCGCGATCCGCAAATCCAGGTCGTCGGCACGGCCGCCGATCCGTACGTGGCGCGCGACATGATCGTGCAGCTCAACCCGGATCTGCTCACGCTGGACGTGGAAATGCCTCGCATGGACGGCATTACCTTCCTCCGCAAGCTGATGGCAATCCGGCCGCTGCCGGTGATCGTGCTCAGCTCGCTGACCGCGCGCGGCACGCAGACCGCGATCGAAGCCATGTCCGCCGGCGCGGTGGACGTGATCGGCAAGCCCGGATCGGAGTATTCCGTCGAAGGGCTTTCGACCGAGCTGATCGCGCGAATTAAGGTCGCCGCGCGTACGCGTCCTGCGATGCGCACGGAATCCCCCGCAACGCAACGCCTCTCCCTCGCCGCCACCACGCACAAGGTGCTGGCGATCGGCGCATCGACCGGCGGCGTGCAGGCGCTGACCGAAGTGCTGACCGCCTTTCCGCCGAACGCGCCGGGAACCGTCGTTGTCCAGCACATGCCGCCGAAGTTCACCGCGTCGTTCGCGGATCGGTTGTCGTCGCTCTGCGCCGTCGAAGTAAAAGAAGCGCAAGACGGAGACGCCGTCCGAGTCGGCCGGGCGTTGATCGCTCCAGGCGGCATGCACATGCTCCTGCGCCGGTCGGGCGCGGACTACATCGTCGAAATCAAGGACGGACCCGAGGTGTTTCACCAAAGGCCTAGCGTTGAAATCCTGTTCAACTCCGTCGCGAAGTACGCCGGGGTGAACGCGGTCGGGGCGTTGCTGACCGGAATGGGCGCCGACGGCGCGAGCGGGCTGCTGCAAATGCGGCAGGCCGGCGCGCACACCATCGCCCAGGACGAGGCCAGCAGCGTCGTGTTCGGCATGCCCATGGAGGCGATCAAGCTCGGCGCGGCAGTCGAGGTGCTGCCGCTCCAGCGGATCGCCAGCGGGATGTTGAGCGCGTGCAGTAGATCCACACAGAAGGCAAAACCATGAGCCAGACGACTACCCCCGAAGCGCCGGCCGGACCGAAGCTGGACAAGGCGCTGTTCAGGCCGTTCTTCGATTCCACAAGCCACGTGATCTCGACGATCACGGGCGCGCCGGTCAACATCAGCGTGCCGTACCGGAAAAAGTGGCCTTACAAGACCTACGACATCACCGGCCAGATCGTCTTCTACGGCGGCGTGCTGGGGACCGCCGCCATCTGCCTGCCCGGCTTCACCGCCGACCGGCTGGTCGCCGCGTTTGCGGGGACAAAACTGCAGCGAGGCGGACCCGAGTTTGCCGACGCGGTCGGCGAACTGGCGAACATGATCGCGGGCAACGCAAAGCGTGCCTTCGGCATCGACGCCAGCATCATGACCCCCACTGTCATCATCGGCCAGAGCACCATCGTTCCGCCATCCGCCGTCCCGTGCATCTGCATCCCTGGCAAATGCGTGCACGGCGAGTTCACGGTCGAGGTCTGCGTCAAACGCCTGGTCGAACCTGAAACAGGAGCACAACAATGAACGTCCTGCTTGTCGACGACTCCAAGATCATGCGAACCCTCCAGCGCCGCACGCTGGCGTCCCTCGGCGAATGCAACTTCTACGAGGCCGGCGACGGCGAGGAGGCGCTTCAGATCCTCAGCATGGCGACCGCGCCGATCGACTTCGCGCTGGTCGACTGGAACATGCCGAAGATGGACGGCATCACGCTCGTTCGCAAGATCCGCGAGACCAACAAGGTCATCCCGCTGATCATGTGCACGACCGAGGCCGAGAAGCCGCGCGTCATCGAGGCGCTGCAGGCCGGCGTGAACAACTATGCGATCAAGCCGTTCACGCCGGAACAGTTGATCTCGCGCGTGCAGCAGACGCTGGCGAAAGCAAGCCCAAGCGCGCAGGCCGCCTGACCCCCCTTAACGGCGCCGGCGCCGAGGCGGCCAGCGGCATGGGGACGACGGTGACCTCGCCGAGCGCTTCGAGCTGGGCTTTCACCTCGCTCGCGGGCGCGACGACCACGATCAGCATCTGGTCGTCCTTCACGTACGTCTGCATCACCTGCCGCACCTGCTCGGCGGTCACGTCGTTGATGCGCGTGGGGAGCTGGTCGTAGTAGTCGATCGGATAGCCATTCAAGATTCCATCGACGCGCCGTCCGGCCTGCTGGGCGACGGTCTGCACTTCCATCGCCATCCCGCCGGCGACGCGCAGCTTGGCTTCCGCCAACTCATCGGGCGTGACGAGGTCTTTCCGCAGATCGCCGAATACCTTGAACATCGCCTCGATCGCCGCGGCGGTGGTCGCGGGGCTGGTATCGACGTTGCCGCTGAACTCGCCTGCCCAGCGCGTCGGACGGAAGTAGGCGTACACGCCGTAGGTCAGGCCCTTCTCGGCACGCACGTACCTGCCGAGGCGCGAGTCGATTCCGGCCGACAAAATCTGGCCCGCCACGCTGCCGGCGAACTTGTCGTCGTTGTGCAGGTCGTATGCCCGGAGGCCGATGCGGATCGTCGCCTGTTTGCCCTGCGGGTTGTCGACCAGCACGATCTTTCGCTTCTCCGATGCCGGCGTTCGCGTGTAGGCGATCGGCCCTGGCACCGTTCCGACCGGCAAGCCGTCCAGCAGCTTGCCGCCAAGCGTCTGGGCCTGCTCGGGCAGCACATCGCCGCTGAAGATGACGATCAAGCTGGCGAAGTCATAGGTCTGCTTGTACCACGCGATGACGTCGTCAAGCGTGACTGACGCGAGCGTTTCCGGCGTGGTCAGACGCGCGAACTGCGACCCCTCGTACAGCGTCGAGCTGAACGTCCGTCCCGCCGCGGTCGATGGTGACGACAACTGCTGCGTCAGCCCGCCGATCGCCTGACGCTTCAACTTTTGCAGTTCCTCTTCGGGGAACGTGGGCTTGGCGAGGATGAGGTTCGCGCGGGAGATCGCGTATTCGAGCTGGTCGGTCGTACAGGAGATGCCGATGCGCGTGTTATCGCCGGCGTCGGTGGCCTCGATGGTGATGCCACGCGATTCCAGGTCCTGCGAGAGTTCGAGGAACGGGACGCCCTCGCTGCCGCGGCGCAGCATCTGTGCGGTCAGGTTGGCGACGCCCTGCTTGCCGTCGGGCTCGAGGTGGCTTCCGCGGCGAAGGATGATCGACACGTTCACCAGCGGCAGGCGATGGTCGGCCAGCGTGATGAGCTGGATCGGGACAGGAATCTCGCCCTTGGGCGCCTCGACGCCCTTGTTGAACGTGATCTTCATCGGGTCGCGATCCACCGGCGGGGTCGCGGGGTAGCCGGCGGGGAAATCGGTCACCCGCGGCGCGACCGCCTCGGCCGACGCCTTTACCTCGGCAGACGCCACCTGCTCGGCAAGCTTTGCAGCCTCCTGCGCGGTCTGCGTGGTCGGGGCGCCCTTCTCGTAACGCATCACGGTCATCGTGTTCACGTCGAGATACGCCTTCGCGACGCGCTGTACGTCCTGCGGCGTGATCGCGTCGAGCCGGGCGAAGTACTGGTTCACGCGGCCCGCATCGCCGCCGAAGACTTCCTCTTCCGCCAGTTGGCGCGCGATGTCGTCGCACTCCTGGCGCTGGCGGATGATCGCCTGCTTCATCTGCGTGCGGACCTTCGCGACCTCGTCCTCGGTCACGCCTTTTTCGATCACCTCGTTAATGACGCGGACGACTTCCTTCTCGACGTTGTCCGCCTCCTCCGCCTGCTGCACCACCGCGGTGATCGCGAACAGCGACGGGTCTTCGAGCTGATAGTTGCCCGCGCCCACCTGCACGCACTTCGGAGCGGCGTTGTAGACCAGCGCCTGATCGAGCCGGCCAGTGCGACCCGAGGCGAGGATGTCCGCCAGGATCGACAGCGCGTCGTGGTCGTCAGCCTTGTACTCCGGCGTTTTGAACGCCATGTAAAGGTTCGTCAGCGGCACGTTCGGCTTGCGGACGGTCAGCCGGCGAACGTCGGTCTGCTTCGGTTCCGCCGGGATGTTCCGCGCCACCTCCGGCCCGCGCGGAATCCAGCCGAAATACTTCCGCACCCACTGTTTCGTCTGCTCCACGTCGATGTTGCCCGCGATCACCAGGCACGCGTTGTTCGGCACGTAATACGTGTTGAAGAACGACTGCAGTTCCGCCGACGTCGATTGGGCAAGCTGGTCCATGTCGCCGATCGGCGTCCAGCGATAGCTGTGCGAGGTGAACGCGGTCTTCAGCAAATCCTGAAACGCCGGGCCCATCGGCTGGTTCGCGTAGCGCATTCGCCACTCTTCGGCCACCACTTTGCGTTCGGTCTGGAAGATCTCGTCGTTCACCTTGAAGCTCGCCATACGGTCGGCCTCGAGGTAGAGCGCCATCTCGGTATTGTTGCTGGGAAGCGTATTGGTGTAGGTCGTCTGGTCGAAGCTGGTGAACGCGTTGCTGTCGCCGCCCACCACGCCGATGAGCTTCATATGTTGTTCCGGCGCGACGTGTCGCGATCCGCGGAACATCATGTGTTCAAACATGTGCGCAAACCCCTGCCTCTCCGGCCGCTCGTCGCGCGAGCCGACGTGATAGAGCACGCGCACGTGCACCACCGGCGCGTTGGTCATCGGGGCGTAAATCACCCGTAATCCGTTATCGAGCGTTTCCTTAGTGAATTCGATTTTGCTCTCCAATGCGCTGGCGTTCGTCGTCGCCGACGTCGCCAGGGCCAGCAGCAGGACCGGAAGAATCATAGGGCGAGTAGGCTTGGTCATCATATAGCTAAAGAATAAGACGCAGATCAGGCGACACAACTGACGGACTGTCAAAATGACAGGCGAGCGCGTTATTTCAGGCTGACGGCACATGGCAACCCCCTTTCTACAGGTCGTCGGCGTTCCCGTCCCGCCCGACACGATGAGCGATGGAAAGAACGCCTTCACATAGACCGGCGCGCTGCGCGTTTGTCATGACAAATGCGCAACACCCCGCCGTTTTTCGGGGATTATTTGGCAAAAAAATTATCTCAGACGCAGGTTCGGAATGATTTTGCGAAAGGTCGCAGCGACGGCGTCTTCCTTGTCGATCTCCGACGTGCCGACGAGGAAGAAGCAGCCCGCCGGCGTCTGGACGAAGATCACGCGGCTGGTGACGCGGGCGTCGTCTGACTTTCGCTTAAACCGGATGACGCATTCCATGCCCGGCCGGCCATCGACCGTGCGCTTCTGCTGGTCGTCGAGCGAGACGTCGGCATTCTGAGATTCCAGCGCTGCGATGAAGTTGTTCACCGTTTCAGTCAGATCGGCCTTACCGTTGTCCGTTCGCTCGCGGGCGGCGAGGTAGGTTTCAGCCGCGTCGCCGTCGGCGTCGTAGACCGACCACTGCCCCACCATCCCGCCTCGTAGCGGTTCGTTGTGCCAATGGCTGGGATGGTCGAACGTCACCTTCGCGTTCTTGTCGCTGAACGTGACCGTCTTCCCGTCCGGCTGGAGGTGGCCTTCGCGGAACTTGATGCGATCGATCAACTCCCGCGCCGCCGCCAGCGCCTTCTCGTCCTTCGGGCCAATCGCAGCGGTGAACATGAAATGCCGATCCACCGCGTCCACCACCCACGTGTGCACCTCGCGAACCGTTCCTCCCGTGCCGCCACGCTGCGAAACGAAATACCACGCCTTCGCCCCGCCAACCGTCGTTTCCTCGATCTCCGCCAGGATCGATTTTGCGTCCGCCTTTTTCGTCGCGAGCACTGTTTGCTCGGCGAAGAACGCGCCGTTGCGATTCTTCTCCGGCAAGGATTCGAGGTTCAATTCCGCCAGCGTGAATGCCGCGGGCGTCGCGTCCGCCTTCGGCGTGCCCGATTCGAACCGCAACAGCGCCAGTCGCACATCGGCGATCTTCGACGGCTTCTGATCGGCGCCAGCGCGAAGCCACGCGTCAGGGTAATTCAGCTCTACCCCTTCGCTCCCGCTGTACCGCACGTCGGCGGCAGGGCAGAGCCGGGCGAGAACGAACGCGAGAACGAACGCGACCACGACGCCGGCAAGATGGGTTCGCATTGAGGAGATGATATCACCGCCGTGACATCCGTTCGACGGAAATCAGATCACCCCAAAACGCCGTGAAGGCGTCAGCTGGGATGCTGACGCCTTCGACGGTAGCGGAGGAGGATTTCCAGGGGAGGGGAATCGATCAGTTCGTCACGTCGAACGCCGCCTGGTAATCGCGGATGCGATCCATCGCGAGGTTCGCGACGAACCAGTCGCCCTTGGCTTCGCCGTACAGCTGATCTTGAACGCCGTCGGCGATCAGGTTGCCGCTGCCGAACAGCCCGCTGGACTTCGCGCCGGCGATGCGAGATGCGAAGAGCGCGGTCGGCGAGAACCAGATGTCCGCCGCAGCCTTGATCGACGCGTCGTTCGCCGCCCAGGCCACCGCATCGGCGACGATCACGTCCTCGGCGTCGCCGCCAAGGATCGTGTCCCTGCCGAGCCCGCCGACGATGATGTCGCGACCCGTTCCGCCCTTGAGGTAGTCGGCCTGCGGGCCACCGATGATGATGTCGTTGCCGGCATCGGTGATGACCGTCGAGCCCATCGCCCCCACCTTCACCAACGCGTTGAGCCCGCCGGTGACGGTAATGTAGTCGTTGCCGCCCGAACCGGTGATGACCGTTCGGCCGGTCGGCTGGTATTCGGTTCCGAGCACCACGCCGTTGAACGTCACCTTGTACTTGCCGGCGGTCGACGGATCGACGGCGATGGTGTCGTTGCCCGTCGTGCCGAGCACGATCAGCGCGGTCTTGGTCGAATCCAGCGGGTCGGTCCGGACGGCGGCGCGGGAGACGATCACCGTCTTCTGGACGACCGTCGAATCGACTCCGTCGTTGATCGTGACCGAGACCGTGTAGGTGCCGGGCGCGGCATAAGTGCGGGTCTTGCTGAGTCCGGTCTTATTCCCGGTGTAGCTCTCGACGACCGGCGAACTGCCGTCGCCGAAATTCCACGTGACGGTGTGCTGCTGGGCAGACGGCACGTCGGCGAACGACAATCCGATCGTTGCCGTCTCGCCGAGCAGCAGCGTGTCGCTCGGCCCGGCAATCGTCGCCTCAGGGGCGAGGTTCGACACGTTGATCGTCACGGACTGCGTGGTGGTAAGGCCGCCGGAGTCAGTCACGGTGAGCGTGATTTCGTACGTGCCGCGGGCATGCGGATCAAAGGCGAACTGCTGGCCTTGGTAACCGGCGAAATCATTGCCGTTGCGGCGGACGAGCCAACTGTAGCTCAGCGTGTCGCCGCTTGCGTCGTTCGCCGATCCGGTGAGCAACGCGTCTTCGGCTTCGGTCATCGTCTGCGGCAGGCCGCTGATGGTGGCGTTCGACGGGGCGACGTTGTCCACCTCGATGGTGGTCGCGGTCGTCGTGGTAGAGCTACCGTCCTTGTCGGTCGCCCGCAGCGTGATCGTGTACGTGCCGTGCACCGTCGGGGCAAAATCAAACGTGGCGTTCGCGCCGGTGGCCACGGTCTGGCCGCCGCGCGTCGCGGTCCACAGGTACGTGAAGCCCGCCGTCTCGTCGTCGGCGCCGGCGTCGGTGACGGTCGAGCCGAGCGTGGTGCTCGTGCCTTCGTTCACGTTCGCCGGAGCGCCGGTGATGGCGACCGACGGCGCGACGTTTGCGACCACGATGCTTCCCGAGTTCACCGTCGTGCTGCCGCCGTCCTCGTCGGTGACGGTGAGGCGAAGCGTGTAGGTGCCGTTGTCAGTCGGGGTGAACGTGATCGTCGAACCGTTGAGCGCCACGCCGTTCGGGTAGATCGGCGTGCCGTCCTTGCGGATGGTCCAGCCGTAGGTAAGCGTGTCGTCGCCCGGATCGGAAACGGTCGAGCCGGCACTGATGGGCGAGCCTTCGCTGCCCGTGCTCGGCACGCCCGTCAGCGCGGTCGACGGCGAGACGTTGTCCACATCAAGGTTATGTGTGACGGTAGTCGACGCGCCATCCTTGTCCGTAATGATGACGGTGGCGACGTAATCGCCGTCGTCATCCGGGGTGAAGGTGAGCGACTGCCCGTCGATCGCCGTCGCGCCCAGGTCATAGGCGTGGCCGTTCTTGGTGACGCTCCAGGTGTAGGTGAAGGTGTCGAGCGAGCCGGCGTCGGACGGAACCGCAGTCAGCGTGATCGGCGAGCCCTCATCGACGCTGGCAGCGCCGGCGATACTGCCGGTCGGCGCTTCGTTGTCGACGATGATCGGCGTGCCGTCGGCAAACGCGGTGCCGCCGTCGTCATCGGTGACGGTGAGACGGACAACGTAGGTGCCGTTGTCATCGGGCACGAAGCTGAACGTCGCGCCGTTGTTGCCGCTGACGGCGTAGGCGTGTCCGTCCTTGGCGACCGTCCACGCATATGCGTGCGTGTCGGCCGAACCGGGATCGGCGACGCTGCCGGAGAAGGTGAGCAGGTCGCCTTCGGTGCCCGTGACTGGCTGGCTGTCGATGGACGGGGTCGGATCGACGTTCGCCACGGCGATGGCGGCGGTGCTGACGCTGACCTGACCGTCGGTGTTGTCACTGACGACCAGCGTCACGACGTAGCTGCCGTTGTCGTCCGGGGTGAACTCGAACGTCGAGAGGTTCGTCACCAGGCCCGACGGGGCGTACGCCGCGCCGTTCTTCGTGACGCTCCAAGCGTAGCTGAGCGTGTCGAGCACGCCCACGTCCGACGCGGTGGAGCCAAGCTGAACCAGCGATCCTTCGGCCACGCTGCCCACCGGGGCATTGGTGATCGACGCGACCGGATCAACGTTATAAACGGTGATCGACTTGGTCGCCGTGACGCTGCCGCCATCGTCGTCGGTGACGGTGATCGAGACTTCGTACGCGCCTTCGTCATCCGGCGTGAACGACAGAGTGCTGGCCGCGCCGCTGGTGTAGGCCTGGCCGTTCTTGGTGACGGTCCACGCATAGGTATGCGTGTCGTCATCGCCGGCGTCGGCCACGGTGAGGGTAAGGTCGATCTGCGAGCCTTCGGTCCCCGTCGCCGGGCCGTTGATGACGGCGGTGGGATTGGCGTTGGTGACGGTGACGTTGTGCGTGGCGGTCACGCTTCCGCCGTCGTCGTCGGTGACGACCACGGTGACGACGTAGTCGCCGTTGTCGGTCGGGATGAAGCTGAAGGTGTCGCTGGTCGTATCCGCGCCGCCGGGCAGCGCGAACGCATGGCCGTCCTTTTCCACGCTCCACAAGTAAGTGTGCGTGTCGTCGGTGCCGGCATCGGTAACGCTGACGGAGGTGTTGACCGTCGAACCTTCCACGACGCTGGCCGGGCCGGAAACGGTCGCGGTCGGGTTGGCGTTGGTGATGATGATGTCATCACTGGTGACGGTCACGCTGCCGCCGTCATCGTCGGTGACGATGAGGGTGGCGACGTAGGTGCCATTATCGGTCGCGACGAAGTTGAACGTGCTGGCGTTGGTCACCGTACCGCCGGGCAGCGCGAACGCATGGCCGTCCTTGGTAACGCTCCACGCGTAGGTAAGCGTGTCCAGAGGCGATGCGTCCTGGGCATCGCCGATGAGCTGGATGAGCAGGCCTTCCAGCTCACTCTGGAACGGCTCGCCGGTGATCGACGCGGTCGGGTTGGCATTGGTGACGTCGATCGCCGACGAACTAACGGTAGTGAAGCCGCCATCGTCGTCGGTAATGACAACGCTGACGACATACGTGCCGTTGTCAGTCGGGGTGAAGGTGAAATTCGTGCTGGTGGTGTCGGCGCCATCGGGCAACGCGAACGCATGGCCGTCCTTCTTGACGCTCCACACGTAGGCAAGCGTATCCTCACTACCCGGATCGTCTGCGGTGACGTCGACGGCGATCGGCGTGTTCTCCTCCACCGACGCCGGGGCGTTATTGATCGTGCCGTTGGGATTGGCGTTGGTGATCGTGATGCCCGAGGTGGTGCTCGTGCCCGTCGCCCCGCCGCTATCGGTAACGGCGACGGTGATGCGATAGACGCCGTTGTCCGTCGCCTCAAAGCTGAATTCGTCGGTGTTGGTGACGGTTCCGCCCGGAAGCGCGAACGGCTGGCCGTTGCGGGTGACGCTCCACGCGTAGGTGAAGTTCGTGTCCCCACCCGGATCGGCCGCCGATGCGTCGACGTTGAACTCGTAGCCTTCGGCGCGCGTTCCCGACGGCAGCCCCGTGATGTTGGCCACCGGCGGGAGGTTGTTGACCGTCAGGTTGTGAGTGGTGGTGTTGCTGGCGCCGTCGTCGTCGGTGACGGTGACGCTCACCACGTAGTTTCCATACACCGGCGGCGTGAAGGTAAACGAACTGCTGGTGGTATCCGTGCCGCCCGGCAGGACGAACGGCTGGCCGTCCTTTTCCACGCTCCACAAGAACGTGTGCGTGTCGGCCGATCCTGCGTCGGTCGGGTTGACGGACAGGGTGATCGAAGACGCCTCATCGACGCTCGAATCGCCGCTGATGACCGGCGCCGGAGCGACGTTGTCCACGGTAATGATGCCGGTGGTGATCGTATCGGTGCCGCCATCATCATCGGTGACGACGAGGGTAACGACGTAGTCGCCATTGTCGGTCGGAACGAAGCTGAACGTCTCGCTGGTAACGTCCGTGCCCCCGGGCAGCACGAACGGCTGGCCGTCCTTTTCCACGCTCCACGCGTATGTATGCGTGTCGGCCGTTCCGGCGTCGCTGACGGTCGAGCCAAGCGAGATCGTGTCCCCTTCGTCCACGTTGCCCACCGGTGCGCCGGTGATCGAGCCGACAGGATCGACGTTGTCCACCACGATGTTGACCGAATCAACGCTGGTCGTCGCGCCGTCGTCATCGGTGACGGTAACAGTGGCGACGTAGGTGCCGTTATCGCCGGGCGCGAACGAAAGCGTGCTGTTGGTCGTCACGACGCCCGGCACGTAGGCCTGGCCGTCCTTGGTGATGGTCCAGCTATAGGTGTGCGTATCGGCGGTGCCAACGTCGGTGACGTTGGTCGTCAGGTTGACCGTCGTGCCTTCGTCGATGTTGCCGACCGGCTCGCCGCCGACGGTTACCACCGCGGCCACGTTGTTGACGGTGATCGTCGCGGTGGTCGTGCCGGTCGCGCCGTCGTCGTCGGTCGTCTCGAGCGTGACGACGTACGTGCCGTTGTCGTCAGGCGTAAAGCTGAACGAGTCGTTCGAGCCTGCCGCACCGTAAGCCTGGCCGTCCTTGGTGACGCTCCACGAATAGGTATGAGTATCGTCATCGCCGGGATCGACGATGCTCGATCCCAGGTTGATGGTGGCGCCCTCGTCGCTGGTCGCCGGCGCACCGGTGATGCTGGGCGTCGGAGCGACGTTCTCGACGGAAAGATTGTGGGTATAGGTGTTGGTCCCGCCATCGTCGTCGGTGACGACCACGGTGACGGCGTAGTCGCCGTTGTCGGTCGGGACGAACGCGAAGGAACTGCTGGCGGTATCGGTGCCGCCGGGCAGCACGAACGCCTGGCCGTCCTTTTCCACGCTCCACGAGTACGTGTGCGTGTCATCCGAACCTGGGTCGGCGAGGGCGAAGGAATAGTTGACCGTGCTGCCTTCGTCCGAGGTGTCGTCGCCGGAGATCGAACCGGTCGGGGCGACGTTGTCCACGGTGATGGTCGTGCTGGTCGTCGTATCCGACCCGCCGTCATCGTCGGTGATGGTCAATGTGATGACGTAGTCACCGTTGTCGGTCGGGATGAACGCGAAGCTGCTGCTGGTGGCATCCGTCCCACCGGGAAGGGCAAACGGTTGGCCGTCTTTTTCGACGCTCCAGGCGTAGGTGAAAGTATCGGCGGTGCCGGGATCGCTGGCGAAGGCGTTCACGGAGATCGTATCGCCTTCATTCACGTTACCGACAGGTCCATCGATGATCGACGCGTCCGGCGCAACGTTATCGACCACGATCGCCGCCGTCGCGACCGATACGCTGCCGCCGTCGTCGTCGGTGACGACGACCGTCGCGATGTAGGTGCCGTTGTCGTCCGGCGTGAAGCTGAAGCTCGCGTCGTCCGTGTCTACGCCCGTCAGGTCGTAGGCATGGCCGTCCTTCGTAACACTCCAGCTGTAACTGAACGTGTCTTCGTCCCCCGCATCCGAAGGCGTCACCGACAGGTTCACCGGCGTGCCTTCATCAATGTTGCCGACCGGCTCGCCGCTGATGACCGCCGTCGGATCGACGTTCGCCACGATGATCGGCGTCGAGTTCACCGTCGTGCTGCCGGAATCGTCATCGACGACCGTCAGGCGAACGACGTAACTACCGTTGTCCGTCGGCGTGAACGTGAAGCTCGTACCGTCGATCGTCGTACCGCCGGGCAGGACGAACTGCTGGCCGTCGCGGTAGACGGTCCAGCCATAGGTCAGCGTGTCGTCCTCGCCGGCATCCGAAACGGTTGAGTCGATCGTGATCGGCGTCCCTTCGTCGCCCGTCGCGGGCACGTTGTCCTGCTGAACCGACGGCGGCAGGTTGGCGACCGCAATCGTGTGCGTCACGGTTGCAGAGGCGCCGTCGTCGTCGGTCACGGTCAGGGTGACGACGTACGAACCGTTGTCGGTCGGGATGAACGCAAAGCTGCTACTGGTGGCATCCGTCCCGCCGGGCAGCACGAACGCCTGGCCGTCTTTTTCCACGCTCCAGCTATAAGTATGCGTATCGTCCGAACCCCGGTCGGTCAGGCTGGATGTCAGATTGACGGTGTCGCCTTCGTCGGCGGCGGTATCGCCGCTGATCTCGGGGATCGGCGGAAGGTTATTCACGGTAATCGTGCCGCTGGTGACGACGTCGGTCCCGCCGTCGTCGTCGGTGACGACCAGCGTCACTACGTAATCCCCATTGTCGGTCGGAACGAACGCAAAGCTGCTGCTGGTGGTATCCGTCCCGCCAGGCAGGGCGAACGGATTTCCGTCCTTTTCGACACTCCAGCTATAGGCGTGGGTGTCATCGACACCGGCGTCGGTGACCGAGGCGCTTAGCGGTACAGTATCGCCTTCGTCGGGCTGTCCGACCGGCACGCCGACGATCGAGGCCACCGGATCGGCGTTGTCGACGGCGATCGCCGCTGTCGCGACGGTGACGCTGCCGCCGTCGTCGTCGGTGACGACGACCGTGGCGATGTACGATCCATCATCGCGAGGCGTAAACGAGAAGCCCGCCGATGTCGTATCGGTTCCGTCGGGCAGGGTGTAAGCGGCTCCATCCTTGGTAACGCTCCACGAATAGGTGAAGGTGTCCTCACTGCCATCGTCGGACGGGGTCGCCGTCAGGTTGACCGCGGTGCCCTCGTCGATATTGCCGACCGGCGCCCCGCCGATGACCGCCGTCGGATCGACGTTGGCCACGATGATCGGATCGCTGTTGACGGTCGTGCTGCCGCCGTCGTCGTCGAGGACGGTGAGGCGGATGACGTAGCTGCCGTTATCCGTGGGCGTGAAGCTGAAGGTGGTATTGGTGATGTCCGCGCCGCCGGGCAGGACGTAGTGCAGCCCATCGCGGTAGACGGTCCAGCCGTAAGTGTGCGTGTCGTCGCTGCCGGCGTCGGTGACGGTCGAGCCGACGCTGATCGCCTGGCCTTCGTCGCCGGCGGCGGGAACGCCGGTAATGCTCACGATCGGATCGACGTTGTTGACGTTGAACGTCACCGTCGCCGAACCCGTGCCGCCGTCCGGTTCCAGCGCGCGAATCGTGGCGACGAACACGCCGGAATCATTGTAGGTGTGCGTGTAGCTGGTGACGTGGGTGGGCAACATGTCGATGTTGCCGTCGCCCCAATCGATGACCCATTCTTCCAGCGTGCCGGCACGGTTGGGCGAGTTGAAGTTGACGGCGACGGTCTCGCCTTCGTCAACGGTGGTCTGCGGGCTGCTCGCGTTCACCTGCGGCGATTCGTTGTCGATCGTGATGTTGTGCGTGACGGACGTGGTGGCATCGGCCTGCGTGGCGGTCAGCTCGATCTGGTAAACGCCGTCCTCGGCGTAAGCATGAGAGGCGGTGGTGACGTTGCCGGCAACGGTGGTGCTGGAACCATCGCCCCAATCCACCTGCCAGGCGGTGACGACGTCGGAATAACCCGGATCGGTATAGCTCCAGGAAATCGAGAAGGTCTGGCCTTCGGCGGCGTTGTTCGGGCCGTTGACGGAGAGGGTGGGCGCCACGTCATTGATGGTGACGGTGGTGGTCGCCATCGAGGCGTTGCCGTCGTTATCGGTCACGCGGAGGGCGATGGTCTTCACGCCCGAGTCAGAGGCGACGAAGTTGAACTTCGAGCCCGTAAACCGCGCCCGGAACCCGCGCCCGGCGGAGTAGTTCGTGTCCCACTGGTAGCTGACGATCGAACCGTCGTCCGTCGAGCCCAGACCGCTGACGAGCACCGACGAACCCTCGTTCACCACGTAGGGCCCGCCCGGGACGGCAACGGGGTTGACGGCGAACAGGCGGCGCTGTTCCAAGCTCTCCACGACGGTGTGCACGGCCGACCGCAGCAGGCGACGTGCGTGAGTGAACTTCGATTCCCCGTTTTGATTCGATGCAACAGACCGTGACATAGTGTCTCCCGAATGCCCAAACTGCCGACCCGCAAACGATGCCGCGTTGGAATGCGCGACCTCGACAAATCCAAATTCGGGCATATATGGAGACGAAATAAGGTGAATCTTCCGGAGAACCGCTACAGCTTCACAGCGCCGATAAAGATTCGTTCATCTGTCGTCTCGGGACGTACGCAGATGTGACGTTGTGATTATGAGACGCCATCAACGCCAGCCAAAACGCACAAACGGCCGCGCCAGGCATGCCAACGCGGCCATTTGTGTAGGCCCAACCAGGCATTTTGTATCCCCCCATGCCAGCCTAGGCCACGGTCACCTTGCGAACTGCCCCGACCTTCTGCGGTTTGCCCGTCTCCACCGACTTGATGGCGGCGAAGCACACCTCCAGGCCGCGCACGTTATCGAACGCGTTGGTGATCGGATCGCGCTTCTGTTCGACCGCGCAGAGCAGTTCGCCCATCGTTCCGCGAAACCCGTCGTTGAACCAGCCGCCTTCCAACTCAGGTTTTGCGACGCCCCGAGCCGTGCAGAGCGTGATGTCGCCCGTGCCCATGTCGGGCCCGCTGCAACGGAGCGTTCCCTTCGTGCCCGCGATGTACACCTGCGCCCACGGGCCAAACTGGGCAAACCCGTCGAACGCCAACGTCGCCTGCCCGCCCTCGAACGTGATCATCGCCTCCGCCAGCAGCGGTTGCTTCGACTTCTGCCCCGCCGCGAACGATTCGGTGGCGTAGACGCTGCCCGCCTTCTTTCCGCCCGTCAGTTGCATGAACATGTCGAACCAGTGGATCGCGAAGTCGTACAAGACGATGTGCTTCACGTCGTTGAACGGCGTGGGCGTGATCCAGTCATGGTTCCAGTGAACGCTCATGTGGACCGATAACACATCGCCGATGAACCCCTTCGCCACCGCCTGCCTCAAATAGCTGAAATGCGGCGCCCAGCGGCCATTCTGGTTGACGGCAAGCTTGACGCCCATCTTCTTCGCCAACTGGCCGAATTTCAGGCCCAGATCGAGGTCGATCACGAACGGCTTCTGACTGAGCGTGTGCTTGCGGGCCTTCAGCGAAGCCTCGATGAGCGGCACGCGCTCTTTCGGGTGCGTGGCGATATCGACGACTTCGATGTCCTTCCGCGCCAGCAGGTCGCGGTAATCCGTGTAGATCTCGCCCGCGGGGTTGAACGCATCTCGGCGGGCGCGGGCGCGGTCCTCGATCAGGTCGCAGAACGCGACGACGTTGAACCCCGACTTTCGGTACGCCTCCAGGTGAGACGCCGAAATGCCACCACATCCGATAATGCCGATCGGCGGGTTGTACTTTCGCGGCTTGGCCGGCTGATAGGGCAGTTTCGGCGCGTCGATGGGCGCGGCGGCGCGGTCTGATTTGAGCGTGTAGTTACGTGCCTTCTTCTTGGCCATGGTGAGCTTCCTCGTAATTGCGTAACAGGATGTCAGGATGAGAAACGGTTGTTATTGGAGGAGCGCGACGGTCCGCTTCTCGCGGGCCGACAGCGCTGCCGAGTCGACGATCTGTTGACCGATGCGGCTGATGGCGGGCGACAATGGCCCCTCGATCGGCTGGCCGGTGCGCAGGCAATGGACGACGGAGTTGATCGCGCCGTCATGCGGGGCCTCGAGCGGATCGACGGGAATATCCTGCCCGGAGTCCTGGCGGGACGTTTGCAGGCGGATCGTCTTCTCGTAGTCGTAGCTGGCGATCGTGCCCGATCGCCCGACGATGACGAAACCGCACTTCGGCTGCGGCTGCGCGACCCACGGATCGCTGAACGCGCCCCACCGCGTCTCGAATTTGCTGAGCCCGCTGTTGGGAATGTCGTACCGGCAGATGGTGACCGAGTGCTCGTCCACTTCCAGGCCGGTGGGCGCATCGACCATCGACGTCACCTCGACCGGCGCGCGGCCGTTCATGAACCACGTGCCCAGCGTCGTTCCGTAGCCCAGGTAATCGAGCATCGACCCGCCGCCGGCGCTCTTCCTGTACCACCAACTCGTCGCCTTCTGAGCGTTGGCGATGTTCTCCGGCACCTCGACCTTGTCCGCGATGTGCCGCAGCGGGCCGCGGTTGCCGTCGTAGTAATGCACCTGCAGCACCTCGCCGATCGCGCCTTCGTCGATCAACCGCTTGGCAGTGACGTGAGGCGGATACCAGCGCAAAGGCCAGTTGATGATCAGTTCCTTGCCCGTCTGCTTCAGCGCCGCGATCATGCGGTCGGCATCCGCAAGATTGGCGGCGAACGGCTTTTCCACCAACACGTGAGAGCCGAACGGCGCGACCCTCTCCGTCCATTCCGCGTGCTCGCCCGTCGCGGGGCAGAGGATCGCGAGGTCGGGCCTGGCCCGCTCCATAAGCTGACGGTAATCGACGAAAAACGCCGATTCGCCCAGCCCGATCTGCTTCAGCACGCCGATCGCCCGCTCCGGCTGAGAATCGCTGACGCCCACGATCTCCACGTTCGCGTTCCGGCCCGCCTGCCGAAGCAGATCGCCCATGTGCATGTGATCGAAATTGATCCCGACAACCCTCAGCCTGCTTCCCATGTTTACTCCGATGATCGCACTACCGATTCGCTCCCTCGAGCGACAGGCGGGTTGAGGCTCGCCCATGAGAGGGAGCGCCCCGCGCGCGTGTGTCCGCCATGGGCACACAAGCTATCGCGGGGCCTGTCGCTGTCCAGAATTATCACATCAGGTAAAGCGGAAACTGATATGATAATTCCATCATGGCAAGACCCGTCTCCGAACACGTATTGGAAGTCAAACGCAAGCTGATCGACCGGCTCCGCCAGAACGCGCACCAGCCCGGCGACCGCTTTCTGTCGAACCGCGCGATCGCCGACCAGTACGGCATCAGCTACCAGACCGCCAACCGCGTGATGCGCGAACTGGTCTCCGAAGGCCATCTCGTGCGCCGCTCGGCGGCGGGGACGTTCGTGCCCGGCGAGGCGTCGCGGCTGACCGGCGCGGTGCTGCTGTTCGACAAACGGGCCAGGCGAAAGGAAAGCTTCGGCTCGCGATTGCTCCAGAAGGTGGGCGATTCGCTGAACCAACTGCGGGTCGAATGGTCAGTCCGGTGGACCGACCCGGACGCCGACCTGGCGCGCACGCGCCTGCCCGACGACCGCCTGCCCGTGCTCTGGAACGTGCCGGAATTGATCCGCCCGATCATCGCGCAGAAACGCCGGGCGCTGCTGCTCAACGACCGCGCCCCGTCGGGCGTCGGCGCGACGCTGATCGACAGCGTGGAAGTGGACGATTACTCCGGCGGCGCGACGGCGGCACAACTGCTGCGCGACCGGTCGCCCGGCGGAAGGTTCGCGATCGTCGCGGGCCCGGTGGCGGACGCGCGCAGCACGTCGCGCGTGCACGGGTTTCTCTCGCTGGCACAGGGCAGGACGGTCATCGCCGGCGGCTGGTACTACGAGCACGCCGAGGCCATCGCCGGCGAGGCGATCGCCGCCGGGCCTGACGGGATCTTCTGCTGCAACGACCGGCTGGCGCACGCGCTGGTTGACCATTGCCGAAAACATCAACTCCCGATCCCGCCGATCGTCGGCTTCGACAACGCGCCCGTCGCCGAGCGGCTTGGCCTGACGACGATCGCCATCCCCTGGACCGAGGTCGCCGACTCCGCCGCCGCGCTCGTTCGATTGCGCCTGCGCGATCACCATTCGACCGCCAGCCACCGCGTTTTCGCACCGCAGCCGATCGTTCGGTGGGTGACGAGTAACCGCTCAAGCCTCCCGTAAATAGTTAATACTGCTCGCCGTCTGGGCGCCGCGGGAATGCCGCAAGTCTTCCGTGCAAGAAAGGCAAAAAACGAGTAATATCATTCACATGTGGTCAATCGACTCCCTTGAATCTCGCCGGCTCCTCGCATCGATCAGCGGCACGCTCTGGAATGACTCGAACGGAGACGGCGTCTTCAATTCCAACGAATCGGCCACCGGCAGCCGGACGGTGTTCATCGATGCGAACATGAACGCGAAGCTCGACCCAGGCGAGCGTTCCACGACGTCGGACAGCAACGGTAAATACACGTTCGCCGACCTCCCCGCCGGCACGCATAACGTTACTCGAGTGTTTCCCAGCGGCTATCGAATCAGCAACTCAGCAACCAGCTATATCCCCGTGACCATCACCGCCTCGCAGAACGCGACCGGCGTTAACATCGGCACGACGGATAAGCCGGCAGTGCCGGTGACGCCGGCGCCAAATGTCGGATCGATCAGCGGCACGCTCTGGAACGATTCGGATGGAGACGGCCTCTTCGATTCCAACGAATCGGTCACCGGCAGCCGGACGGTGTTCATCGACGCGAACATGAACGGCAAGCTCGATCCCGGCGAGCGTTCCACGACGTCTGACAGCAACGGTAAATACACTTTCTCCAACCTCTCCGCCGGCACGTATAACGTCACGAGGGTGTTTCCCAGCGGCTATCGGATCAGCAACTCAGCAACCAGCTATATCCCCGTGACCATCACCGCCTCGCAGAACGCGACCGGCGTAAATATCGGCACGACGGATAAGCCGGCAGTGCCAGTGGTGCCGGTAACGCCAACGCTGGACGCGGAGTTGCTCGCGCAGATCCCCGGCGTGATCAACATCGCCAAAGCCGCGGCCGAAAAGACGATGGCGCTGTTGGCGAACGACCAGACGAAGTTCGTTGACTACAGCAAATCCGACGGCACCTGGAACATCACCTCTCCCAGCAGTTGGAGCGCCGGATTCTGGCCGGGAACGATGTGGCAGCTTTATCAGTACGACGGCAACACCGGCTGGCGCGACCACGCCGCCCGCTGGACGACGCCGCTTTCGGGTTTCACGAACGCCACCGGCGACCTCGCGTTCAAGTTCATGACCACCTATCTGCCGCTCTACCAGCACACCAAGAACCCCCAGCATCGCGACGTTCTCCTGGCGGCGGCAGCGGCGAAGAACAAGATGTGGAATGAGGAGGTCGGCGCGTTCCGAACCACCTGGTTCACCACGAAATCCGGCAACCCCAAGGCCAACTTCGCGGTGCTGATGGACATGACAACCGACCTGGAACTGATGTATTGGGCCGGCAAGGAAACCGGCAACCAGCAGTATATCGACCGCGCGACACGGCACTTCCAGACGGTCACGCGTTACCTCGTTGCCTCCGATGGCGGGACGCGGCATTTCGCGATGTTCGATGGCGCGACCGGGCAGTTCATCCTCAACGAAACGTACCAGGGCTACGCGAACGACAGCACTTGGGCGCGCGGGCAGGCGTGGGCCGTCCTCAGCTTCGCCAACACCGCCCGGGACACCGGGCGGGCGGATTTCCTGGCGGCGGCGCAGAAGGTCGCCAATTATTTCCTCGCGAACCTGCCGGCCGATTCCGTCCCCTATTGGGATTTCAACGACCCCGCGATTCCCAACACCTGGCGCGACAGCTCCGCGGCCGCGATCGCGGCGTCGGGGCTCGTCCAGATCGCCAAGCTCAGCAGCGATCCAACGCTGAAAGCCAAGTATCAGCAAGGCGCCGAGAAGATCCTCAAATCGCTCATCGCCAACTATCTGATCAAGGACGCCTCGCAGCCCGGGCTGCTGCAACACGGCGCGCTCGACGTGCCGCATCGGGCGTTCGCCAACGATGTCTCGCTCATCTTCGGGGATTATTATTTCCTGGAGGCGCTGAACCGCTACAAGGCGCTCTGACCGAAACTTACTTCGCCATCGACGTGATCACCCACGCCGTCGTGCTGCACAGCGCGACCAGCAGCGCGATGCGCACCGCGGTCATCCGGCGATCAAAGCGGTTCGTGCGGGCGGGGTTGTTCGGCAGGCTACGGAGGTAATCCATCCGCGCCCGGATGCTGCCGTGCAGCCACGTGGCGGCGTGGTGGACGATCGCCGCGTAAACCCTTCCGACCCTGCCCCGTCCGTGTGAGAACTGACGGGCGTCGAGGGGCATGTTGTTCAGCCGCGCCACGTGCGCCAGCGCGGAGTTGAACACTTCCACTCCCTCCGGCTGCACGTCGTCTTCCGCCGGCGGCTCGCTGATCGTGCGGGCGGCGAACAGGTCCGCCTGCCGCTCGAACGACCGCGACAGCGAGCCGAAAATCAGGAAGAACGCCACGATCCCCACCGCAAATACGATCGTCTCCAGCGGCACCTGCACCGGCACCTTGCCCGACCACAGCATCCAGCTCACCACCGTCTCGGCGGCGCCCAGCCAGAGGAAGAAGACGACCGCGAACACCACGTACCACGTCATGTGGCGGTGCATCACGTGCCCGGCCTCATGCGCGAAGACGGCCTCGACCTGCCGGTCGTCCATCGTGTCCAGCAGCAGGTCGCTCAGCAGGATGTACCGAAACCGCGGCACCAGACCCATGACGGCGGCGTTGCAGAAGCTGAAGTGCGTTCGCCAGATGAGGATTTCGCGATACCGCAGGCCCAGGCGGCCGCACATCGCCTCCAGCCGGTCGCGCAGGGGCGAGTCGGGCAATCGCTGCACCGGAAGCACCCGCCTTAGAATCTCCGGCCCAACGATGAACACGAAGCCGGCCGCCAGCAGCGTGGCGATCACCTCGTTCGTGCCGTCGCGCGGCATGCCGGCGTAGTCAAGCGCGATCAGTACCAGGTCGCGCAGCAGGATCGCGATCGCCACCGGCGCCAGGAGCGACAACACCTGCACGCGGGCGTTGCCGGCGATGTATTGCCGGAGCGTGGGCGGCTCGAAGATCGACTCGCCGGAGTTGAGCGCCGCCAGCGCGTTCTGCTCACGGATGGCGCGGTCAAGTGGATATTGAGCCCAGATCAGCCCGATCCACGCCGCCACCACCGGCACGCTCGACAAGAGCGCCGCCGGCGCTTCGGCGTGGCCTCTGAACGTGATGCCGGTGCTGAGGATGAGGTCGCCGTAGCCGAGGTAGAACAGCGCGACCAGGTGGATGACCAGCAAGGCCCACCGCGCCGCGAACATCATCTGGTGAAACCGGCTGGTCGCCTGCACGGATCGAAACGTCGTTCCGCTCATCGCCAGGCGGGCCCAGCGTCGCATCAGCACGACGACCAGCGCCAGCGACATCAGGTAGATGGCGGCGCCCATCCACGGGCGAATCAACGGCTCGCCGCGCTGGGGGAGCCAGATCGCCCAGAAGATCAGAGGAAATAGCAGTTGCAGTCGGGACATCAGTTCCACACGCGCGCGCTCGTCAGCCGCGGCTACGGCGCGAATCCCTGTTCACGGTACGACAAGTAAGTGGAGATGGTAGCCCCGATCGGCCAGCAGGCGATGGCGACCGTCGCCAGCATCGCCACCACCGGCGGCGCCCACCAGCGCGAGCGGTCGGCGATCAGGCCCGCCAGCATGCCCAGCGGCGCCAGCAAGAGCAATACGCCATGAGGAACCTGCATCGAGCCGTACCACGGGTCCAGCGCCGCGGAGATCAACGCCGTCGCCAGAATCGAGATGCCGCCCCAGACCGATAATCCCGGCGAAAACTTCGGGAACACAAAGCACACCGCCGCCAGCGCCAGCACGCCGGGCACGAGCATCGCCGAGGCGTTTCCGAGCGATGCGAAGCTCGCGAGGAACGCGCACGCGCCGAATCCCGCGATCGCCGCGACCACCCACGCCGCCACCACCGGCCGCGCGCCGATGCGACGGCTCACCAGCCAGCTCGCCAGCGTCGATGCCGTCGCGAGGATGGCGGACATGCCGGTCCAGCCCGCCATCTCGCTCGCCTCCCAGGCGCGGGCGTAATCGGGGTAAACGCGCCCCATGCCGGTGATGACGATCGCCAACACCACCGCCAGCGTCACGATGACCGTTTTGATGACCCCGCGCGTCCCAACCAACGCCTCCAACACCCCCGCCGCGATGATCGGAAACGGCGCGAAGTACAGCCACTGCCATCGGTTTTTCGGCGGCAGAAACTGCTCCGGACGATCGAGGATGTAGAGGATCGCGACGAAGAATCCGATCGCCAGCCCGATCGCCGGCAAGGCGGCAAGGCGGGTGGACGCGTCCGCCGACTTCCACGGCTTGGCCGCCAGCGTGGCGACCAGCGTGCACAGGGCACAGAGCGCCGCGCCCATCGTCATCACGTTCATTTCAGGCATTCGTGATCCCTCAGACGTTGCCCGAGTGGGCGGGCGCACGGACTACAGCTTGTGGCCCATCTTTGTTTTCTTCACTTCCAGGTAGTCGCGGTTGTGTTCGCCGGCGTCCACCTTGATCGGCACTTGTTCCACGATCTGAAGGCCGAAGCCGTCGATCCCATAGATCTTCTTCGGGTTGTTCGTCATGAGGCGGATTTTGCGGACGCCCAGATCGCGCAGGATCTGACTGCCGATGCCGTAGTCGCGCTTGTCGGCCGGCAGGCCGAGGCGAAGGTTGGCGTCGACGGTGTCGAGCCCCTGCTCTTGCAGCTTGTAGGCGTGCAGTTTGTTGACCAGCCCGATGCCGCGGCCTTCCTGGCGCAGGTAGATGACCGCGCCTTTTCCGGCGTTCTCGATCATCCGCATGGCGTTGGAAAGCTGGTCCCCGCAATCGCATCGGCCGGAGCCGAAGACGTCGCCGGTGAGGCATTCGCTGTGAACGCGGATCAGCACGGGTTCGTCATGGACGATCGGCTGGCCCGACGCGTCCAGATCGCCCACGCCGCCCTTGCACAAGGCGAGGTTGGGCTGCTGATCGACGGGGCTGCTGTAGGCGTGCAGGGAGAACACGCCCCACCTGGTGGGCAGCGTGACCGATTCGACGCGCTTCACGAACTGCTCTCGCCGCATGCGGTAGCTGATGAGGTCGGCGATGGTGCACATCTTGAGGTGGTGCTCTTTGCAGAACTCCTCAAGCTCCGGCCGACGGGCGAGGTCGCCGTCTTCCTTCAATATCTCGCAGATCACCGCCGCCGGGCGAAGGCCGGCGAGGCGGCAGAGGTCGATCGATCCCTCGGTATGCCCTGCCCGCACGAGCACGCCGCCATCCACACCGCGCAGAGGCGTGATGTGCCCCGGACGCAACAGGTCGTGCGGCTGGGCGTCAGGCGAGATTGCGACGAGGGTGGACTGGGCCTTATCCCGCGCGCTAACGCCCGTGCCGACGCCGAACTTGGGATGAGCATCGAACGTGACGGTGAAGGCGGTGGACATCAGCGCGGTATTGGTGCTGGTCTGCGGGTGCAGGCGAAGGCGATCGCACGTTTCGGCGGTCAGGGCGAGGCAGTCGGTCCCGCGGCCGTAGCGGAGGATGAAGTTCATCGCCTCCGGCGTCGCCTTCTCGGCGGCGAGGACGAGATCGCCTTCGTTTTCGCGATCCTCATCGTCCACCAGCACGACCATCCGGCCGGCCTTCAGTTCTTCGAGCGCTTCGGGAATCGATACGAACATAGCCCTCCATTGTACGCCAAAACCCGCCGGTTGCGTCGGGAAAGCCCCGGCAGGGGTGATTTGCCGCCGTTTTCAATGATCAACGGATTCGTCCGATAAAAGCCTTGCTAGCGGTACTGAAGGAGCTTTTTATAAGTCCCCGCTCGCCCCAACGCGAAGGAGCAGGACATCGCCGCTGGCAAAGACGATGCGGTGGTCGGCGGCGCCGAGCATGGCGTAACCCTTGGCCCGGCCGAGTTCGCGGTGTTGGCGATTGGCGGTTTCGAAGGGCTCGAAATAGGGGTCCGGCCCCATCAGGCGAGACCGGCGAACGAGGAAGTATTGAACGCCGTGCTCGTCGGCGATCGCGTCGATCCGAGGCCAGTCGATCGCGTAAAGCATCGCGAAGCTGGCGGACAGGCGGTCGCGCATCCGGGCGGCGTAGTCGCGATGGATCGCTTCGGACATCGCGGTGCTGGCGAGCACGCTGCGCCTGGCACGCAGGGGGATGACGTCCGCGTCGTCCGGATGGGCGGCGATCAGCGCGTCCTTGGGCAGGGTGGCGATGATCTGGATCGCCTCCTCAAACCCCGCCGGCGGGTTGCCGGTGGCAGGGCCGGTGAGCGACCGCTGGATGCGCGTGGAGGCCAGCACCCCCACCACCGCGACCGCCACCAGGCACGCCAAGGCAGTGAAGACGTTCAACCCGCAAACCTTCCAGCGGGCGCACCAGATGTTCGCGACGATCCCCACCGCGCCCGCCGCCCACATGATGGCGAAGACGGGAAAGACGTGCTCGGTGTATTGCCCTGGCAAGCCGAGGCGGAACAGCAGCAGGTGCGCGAATCCCCACAGCGTGACCGCGACGAGCAGCAGCAGCCCCGCCTCCGGCCGCAGCGAGCGGGGGAGGATCGCGATCGACAGTCCCAGCGCCACCAGCGCGATCACAAGATACTCGCGTTTCAGCCCGATGCCGGCGCCCTCACAGTGATACCAGTAGACGTTGGGCGCCCGGAAGAACGCCATCCGCCCCGCCGCCGACCATTCGGGCATCTGTTTGGCTTCGTCGAACGTGACGGTCGGGCCGATCTCCGGCGGAACGGGCCTGAAGCAGACCGACGCGACGATCGCCGCCGCGCAGATCGTGAGCCCGCCGAGCCACGCATAGCTCGCCCACGGCCGGCGGAACGGCTCGACCGGCGACGTGTTCGGCGGGACGTGACAGAACACGCTGAACACCAACACCACCCCCGCCACCGGCGCCAGCATCAGCAGCATCGGCGGGAAAAACATCGCGCACAGCACGAACACCACGCCCACCCACGTCCAGCTTCGCGACAGCACCGCCAGCATTCCCGCGAGCAGCAGCGGAAAGCCGAACGACGCCGGCACGCCCCCTTCGCACAACCGGTCGAACGCAAAGAACGTAAACAGCCCCACCGCCGCCGCCCCGCCGGGCTGGCCGGCGAGGCGCACGCCGATTCGCCACGTCAGCAGCAGGCTCGCGAGCGCCAACGCCACGCCCAATCCCTCTGCCGTCCGTTGCGGGCCGAGTCCGAACTGGAAGACG
>JBBCIV010000067.1:0-4684 GCA_037189665.1 Phycisphaerae bacterium
CGCGCCGCGTACCGCGTGCCGCGTGGAAAAGCCGTTTTCCGTCTTCTCCACGCGGCACGCGGCACGCGGCACGCAGCCGCTTCACGGAAAGCAATCTCCCACACTTCAGCCAATTCTTCGATTGAAGTTTGCGGAAAAGCATTTTAATTTTGCGACATGGCTCGCCCCGCTGGCAATGCCCGTCCCATAATCGGCGTCATCGTCAACACCGTTGGCGGGTATTCGCGTGGGGTGATCCGCGGGATTACGTCGTTCGCGTTCGCCCGGGCGTGGACGTGCCGAGTGCAGGGGGTGAACGATCAGGAAATCACGACTCATCTCGACGCTTTTGATGGCCTGATTGTACAAGCTGCCACGCCACAGCAGGTGAGGTCGCTGGAGGCGACGCGGAAGCCCGTCGTCAACGTTTCCTCCGCTCTGCCGGCGACCCGCTTTCCGTCGGTCGTCTCGGACGACGTGGCGGTGGGACGAGTCGGCGCCGACTACTTCCTGCGCCTCGGGTTCCGGCGGTTCGTCTTCTTCAATCCGGACGAAAGGTCGTTCGCAAAATTGCGGCATGACGGCTTCGCGGCGCGCCTTGCCGAGACGTCCGCGCGATGCCTGGCCGCCAGCTCGCGCCAGGAGTTGGTGGACCTGCTCGGATCGATCGAAACCCCGGTTGCAGTCATGGGTTCGAACGATTCCGCCGCCCTCGGGGCGCTCGATGCGTGCCGGGCGCGAAACCTCAAGGTGCCCGACCAGGTCGCCGTGCTGGGGGTGGACAACGACGACCTGGTGCAGAGCCTGGCGTACCCGCCGCTCTCCACGGTGAACACCGCGCGCCAGCGTATCGGCTTCGAAGCCGCCGCGATGCTGGAAAAACTGATGACGACGGAGGCTGCCGACACGGACGAAGCCGCCGACCGCGTGCCGCTGCTCATCCCTCCCACTGGCGTCATCACGCGCCAATCGACGGACGTGCTGGCGATCGCGGACGAAGATGTCGCCGATGCCGTTCGCTACATCCACGCCCACGCCGGCCGGCCGATCACGGTGGAGGACGTGGCGCGAGAACTCACGCTCTCGCGCCGGCAGATCGAACGCCGCTTCCGCGCCGCGCTCGGCCGATCGATCCTCGACGAAATCCAACGCTGCCGCGTCGATCGCGCCCGCCAACTGCTCGTCGAAACCGAGCTCACGCTCCCGCAGATCGCGCTGGCGAGCGGGTTCGCTTCCGCCAGTTACTTCTCGGTCGTCTTCGGCAAGTCGCAGGGCATGACGCCGGGCACCTATCGCGAACGCTTCGCCGCCCGGTCGATCTGATCGCGTGAAGAGATGCGTTACGGAAAGACCGATTCCAGTTTCGCCAGGTCACCCCCCGCCGGCGGCTTAACCGCGAGCACCTGATCGGCCTTCTTATCGCTCAGCAGCACCCAGTCGCGGTCGCCGGGCCTCTTCACTTCGATGCCGGTCTTGGCAAGCTGGTTGTTGAGTTGATCCGGCAACAGGCCCGCCGATCGGCCATCGCGCGCCTCTTCCAGCAGGCGTTTGCCCTCGGCGGTGTAGCGTTCGAGATAGCCGACGAACTTCGTCTTCCCGCCGTCGGTAGTGAAGACGTATGCCCGGTACGCCTGCTTTCCACCTTTATCAAACGGCGGCAGCTTGCCGGTGTCGTCTTCGAATAACGCCGACAATGCCCCCGCGGGCGACTGGTCGTCGGTGGTGTAGTAGTTCGGCACGATACCGCTCGTGTAGTCCGGCTCGGACGACAACTGATCCCACAGCACGAACACCGCCAGCAGCGCCAGCCCGCCCACCACTCCGCCGACCGCGCCGGGATGCTGATTAAGCTTCTCGCGAATCAACACAGTCACACCTGTCCACGCAAGACCCATCGCCGATCACCACAACGCGAACGCGACTCCCGATCAGCTTCGGGTCTTCTTGCTGCGCCAGTAGTAGTAATTCAGGTTCGTTTCGTTCACGAGGTCGGCCTGCGGCACGCCCTGGGGTACGGGCGTAAGGATGCCGATGTTGAGCGCCCGGTGCTGCGCGACATACGGCGAGTACGTCGAACGGATGCTGACCGCCGACGTGTGAAGATACGGTCGCTCGGTTGTGGCGTGGCCGTCATACCACAGCACGCCGCCCCTACCGTTGTGCCGGCCGTGGAACGTCGGGCTCAATTGAATCGGCGTTCCCGTCCCCGGAATCGCGCCGGCGGGATTGGAGCGAATGCCGTTGGCGTCCAACTGAGCGTAGTCGTACAGCGCCACCGTATCTGAGCTGTTGTCGAACTGGCTCACGCGCTTCGCGCTGCTGCCGGTGTTGTAGGAATAGGAGAAGTCCGGCACGTCGACGAACAGCGCCGACGGCTTGTTCAGCCGCCCGTCCGCCGCCGGGCAGACCTGCACGGTCGTTCCGAAAAAGTAGCGAACGAGGTATCCCTCTCCCGTAACCGCGGGCGGAGGCGTGGACGTCTTGGTGTTCCACGTGAACACCGTGGTCGCGCCGGTAACCGGATCAGGCCAGGAGATGGGGTTGAACGTGCCGGCGCCCTTGTTCTCGCTGATGTAGATGTTGAGGGCGATGCCGATCTGCCGCAGGTTCGACAGGCACTTCACTCCCTTGGCCGACTCGCGTGCCTTGCCCAGCGAGGGCAACAAAATGCTAATGAGCAACGCGATAATCCCGATGACGACCAGCAACTCGACAAGGGTGAAAGCGGACGACGCGAAACGAGGGGTGGAACGACGCATATAAATACCCTATTTCCTATATAATTTGTCAATAATTTACCCTTGCGTTATATTCGGTCGAAGCACGGGCCGTCAAGATTTTTGCACAAAAATTATTGGGCAAAAACAATTGACGTCACGCCGTTGTCTGAGTTGAATGCGTTTCGCCGCTACAACCGGCGATGTTGTGGGGGAAAGAGGTGGACGAGGGAGCGTTTTCGTGATCGTTCAGCAGCAGTCAGATTTTGCGACGGAGTTGGGGCAGGCAATCGAACCCCTCCGGGCGGGGCTTCGGAAAATGTTGGCCGAGTGGGGCAACCCGCGAACGGCGAGCACCTTGCACAGGCTTTCGTCGGCCGGGCAGACGATCTGCTGGCAGGTGTTTCGCATCGTCAATGCGTCCGACGTGACCGCCGAGTCGCGTCACGCCCCCACCCCTGCGGCGCTGCGACGGCTGCTCGCCGCCGCGGCGAACGCGGGGATCAGCGCCGCGACCCTCGACGACATCCGCAAGGCCGCCGAGGACTTCCAGGCCTTCATCCGCGATCACGCCGCCGACCGCGCCGCGTTCGACTCCATGCTCGCCGGAGCCGCTGCCGACGAATCAGGTGAAAAGATCCTGCTTCGACACCGCCGGGCCGCCTATCGCGCGATGAGCTACCTGTGGGGCATTCAGACCGACCTGCAATTGATCTCAACGATGGTCCGCCGTTCGTCCGATGGCGATCGCCTGGACTACCTCTCGGTCGTCACCCAGCAAGGCGTACGGCGGCTGCGCACCGGCACCTCTGTGACGCTCTTCGGCTACAACAAGTTCTCCAATAGCGCCGCCGAGCCAGACGATACCGGCCACGTCGCGTTCGACCCGATCGCCGAGCGGGAGTTCGGCATGCCCATCTGGCCAGAATATTGTTCCAAGCCTCTGCCGCACATCGAAACGGTCGAGATGCCTTCCGGCTGGATCCTGAAGAACCTGATCGGCGAAGAGATCGGCCTGAAGGCGAACATCAACTGCACCGTCGGCTATCACCGGCACAACTCACCGCCGCAGGTCGACACGGCTGGCCGGCGGTTTTTCTACCTCGGTTTTGCGCACTTCCGAAAGCCGGTGGAACTGCTGACGATAGACATGATCGTCCACCGCGATTCCCTGCCGAACGTTCGCCCGGAGATGCTGGTGTACCAATATCAGGAAGGGGATATCTCACAGGAGGGCGCGCGACGCGCCCAGCAGTTCCCCCTCGACGAACGCATCACCCGCCTCGGCCGCGCAGACAACGTCCACCATGACGGTGTGCCCCACTACGCCAAGATGATCCGCGAGGCCGCCGCCGTGCCCGGGTGGAACCCGAGCGAGTTCGACGTCTTCCGCGTCCAGATCCCCTACCCCATCATGGGGTCGGCGGTGCGGGTGTTCTTCTACCTGCAGCCGTGATGGTCGCAGTGGAATCGAGCATGCCTGATGGTGTGGCGGATCGATTACGTTGTCGGCTAATCCGTAAAGCGGAACCGCACGATCGTCAGGATCGCCTTCACGCCGTCTTTCCACGTGATTTTCTTGCCTTCTTCGTACGATCGACCGTAGTAGGCGACGCCGACCTCGTAGATGCGCAGTCGCGGCCGCATCTTGGCGATCTTGGCGGTGATCTCGGGTTCAAAGCCGAAGCGGTTGCACTTGACCTCGATCCGGTCGAGCACTTCCTTCTTGAAGACCTTGTAGCACACCTCCATGTCGGTCAGGTTCAGGTTGGTGAACATGTTCGACAGCGCGGTGAGGAACTTGTTGCCCATCGTGTGCCAGAAGTAGAGCACGCGGTGCGGCTCGCCGATGAACCGGCTGCCGTAGACGACGTCCGCCTTGCCGCCGACGATGGGGTCGAGCAGCTTCATGTAGTCATCGGGGTCGTATTCGAGGTCGGCATCCTGGATAAGAACGATGTCGCCGGTGGCCTTTTTGAAGCCGTCCC
>JBBCIV010000068.1:0-21510 GCA_037189665.1 Phycisphaerae bacterium
TCATTGATGCTCTGTGGTATCGTGACGGCGGCCGGCTGGGGCGCGATCGCGTGCGTGGCGCTGGCGCGAAAACGATTGGCTACCGCAAGGAAACCAAAAGCATGAACGCGGGCGGAGAGACGAATCACGTGAACCTGTCGCGACGCGCGATCCGGCGCGTCGCCTCGCTCGCGGTTTGCCTCATCGCATCAACAGCGAACCTCTCCTGCGGCGAATCCGATCAACCGATTGCGATATGGGGCCGATCCGGACGCGGGCCGGGGGAGATGATCTATCCGCGCGCCATCGCGCGGGCGCCCGACGGATCGTTCTTCGTCATCGATCGCGTCGCGCACCTTCAACGTTTCGACCGCGACGGCAAGTTCATCAACGGCTGGGTGATGGCGGAGTGGGCGCAGGGCAAGCCGGTGGGGCTGACCGTCGATCGCGACGGAAATCTCTGGGTGCCCGATACGCACTACAGCCGCGTGATCGTCTACACGCCAGGGGGACGCGAGTTGAAACGCTTCGGCGAAAAGGGATCGGGACCGGGGCAGTTCGACTTGCCGACCGACGTGGCGTTCGACGACGCGGGCAACGTCTACGTCTCGGAGTACGGGCAAAACAACCGCGTGCAGGTGTTCGACGCGAACCTGAAACCGCTGCGCAGCTTCGGCACGATCGGCGGGAACGACGGCGAGATGGCCCGGCCGCAGAGCATCGCGATTGTTGACGACCTGCTCTACGTCACCGATAGCTGCAATCACCGCATCGGCGTGTTCAAACTCGACGGCGCGTTCGTCAAAAACCTCGGCCGATCCGGAAGCGGGCCCGGCGAGTATCGCTTCCCCTACGGGCTCGACCTCGACGCCGACGAGAACCTGGTCGTCACCGAGTTCGGCAACAACCGCGTGCAGAAAGTCGACCGGAACACCGGCGCCGGCCTTGCGACGTGGGGTCACACCGGACGGCTTTCGGGCGAGCTGAACTATCCGTGGGCGGCGATCACCGACGGCGACCGCGTCATCGTCGCGGATGCGGGAAACAACCGGCTGCAGGTGTTTCGGTTCAAGTGAGGAGAAAGACCGTTATCATATCAGCATTCCGAAAACTGATATGACAATGCGCATCACGCGCGTTCGGCCTCCCGAAGCCGCCGGCGGGCGTCTTCGACATCACGGCGGGCATCGCGAAGGTCGCCTTTCGCGTCCGCCAGATCGCGTTCCTGCGCGCTCACGTTCCGGTCGGCGGCAACCAGTTGCGCCGCAAGGCGGTCGCGTATGACGCGCGCCTGCGTGAGCCGCGCGTTCGTCTCGTTGTAACGGCCTGCGGCTTGTTGAAACGCGGATTCCGCCTGCTTCAGATCCGCCAGAGCCCTGACGTGTTGCTGGGCGGACTGTTCCTGTGCCCGCTGCGCCTCGGCGAACAACGAGATCGCGGGCGCGACGGCCGGATGCGTGGGGAGTTGCTGCCGGAACGCGTTGATCTGCTGCTGATGGTCGGCCTTGGCTTGCGCGAGGCTCGCCTCCGCGTGCACGTAGGCGGGATCGGCCTTGCACGCCTCGCGCTCGGCGGACTCGACCCTGGACTTGGCGTCGATCCACGCCTGGCTCGACCTGGCAAGCGTGGCGGGATCGACGTGTGGATTGTCGCGCGCCGACTGCACTGCCGCCTCGGCGATCTCGGCTTCGCGCTTCATCTGCTGGTAGGACGACTGCTTCGACAACTCCCCCACCACCCGCTCGCGCTCGGCGGCAAGCGAGGCGGTGATCGCGTCGACCTTCGCGACGCGATCGCGCGATTCGGCCGAGGCGAGGTAATCCTTCTCCGCGGTCTTCCTCGCCTCTTCAACGGCCTTGCCCGCCTCGGCTGTAGCGCGTTTCGCGTCGCCCGCGGCTTTACCGGCGGCGTCGGAATGGGCTTTTACCTTGTTGCGGACTTCCTGCTGATCGCGGGCCTCGCGTTCGTGGCTGCCGATGATGCGGGCGAGGTCGCCTTCCTCCTGGTTCGCCCGCGACAGTTCCTGGCCGACGCGTTCGCGGTCGCGGATGGCGTTTTCCAGGTCCCGCTCCGCCCGGTCTGCCCGCCGGTCGGCGGAACGGAGGCGGCCCTCGGCGTTCGCGAGATCGCGTTTCGCCTGCTCGATCCGCTGCTGCTTCTCGTCGTCCGCCGGAGGCTGCCGAGGCGATTTTGGCGCCCCGTAAGCCGCGGCAACGAGAATCCCAACCCCTATCGCGAATGCCGTCCAGTTTCGCATGGTAAACCGGCAGACACGCCTGGCGCACGAAGGTTTGGCGGCCGCGCCCCGGATACCGGCGAGGCGTACGCGTTACCGCTAGATCAATCCCATCGCCACCATCGCCCTGGCGACCTTGATGAAGCCGGCGATATTGGCGCCGTTGACGTAGTTGCCCGGCGTGCCGTATTCCTCGGCGGTGGCGTAGCAGCGGGCGTGGATGTCGATCATGATTTGCTGAAGCTTCATCTCCGTGAACTCGAAGTTCCACGCGTCGCGGGAGGCGTTCTGCTGCATTTCCAGGGCGCTGGTGGCGACCCCGCCGGCGTTGGCGGCCTTGCCCGGACCGAAGGCAACCTTCTTCTCTAGGAACAGCCGGATCGCCTCGGGCGTGCTGGGCATGTTGGCGCCCTCCGCCACGACCGTACAGCCGTTTTTCAACAGGATGGAGGCGTCCTTGCCGGTCAGCTCGTTCTGCGTGGCGCAGGGTAACGCAACGTCGCAGGGGATGTTCCAGATGTTCCCGCCGGGCTGGTATTGGGCGCTGGAACGGCTCTCGGCGTAATGCTTGATGCGGCGGCGCTTGACCTGCTTGATCTGCTTCAACAGTTCCAGATCGATGCCGTTGTCATCGAAAATCACGCCGTTGGAGTCCGAGCAGGCGACGACTCGGCCGCCCAGTTGCCGTACCTTCTCGATGGCGTAAATGGCGACGTTGCCGGATCCGGAAACGACGCAGGTCTTGCCCCGAAGCGACTGGCCTCGCGCCTTGAGCATTTCCTCGGTGAAGAACACCAGCCCGTAACCGGTCGCTTCCGGGCGGACGAGCGAGCCGCCCCAATCGACGCCCTTGCCGGTCAGCACGCCCGATTCGTAGCGGTTGGTGATGCGCTTGTACTGCCCGAACATGTAGCCGATCTCGCGCCCGCCCACGCCGATGTCGCCGGCGGGGACGTCGGTGTACTCGCCGAGGTGGCGGTACAGCTCGGTCATGAAGCTCTGGCAGAAGCGCATGATTTCCGAGTCGCTCTTGCCCTTGGGATCGAAATCGCTCCCGCCCTTTCCGCCGCCGATGGGCATGCCGGTAAGGGCGTTTTTGAAGATCTGTTCAAACCCGAGGAACTTGATGATCGACAGGTTCACCGACGGGTGGAACCGCAGCCCGCCTTTGTACGGCCCCAGAGCGCTGTTGAACTCGACGCGGAAACCACGATTAATGTGAACTTCGCCCCGATCGTCCTGCCACGGCACGCGGAAAATGATCTGGCGCTCCGGCTCGCAGATCCGCTCGATGATTTTCTGACGCGCAAAGTCAGGATGCTTGCCGAGCACCGGCCCGAGCGATTCGAGCACTTCTTTGACGGCCTGATGGAATTCAGCTTCACCCAGGTTCCGGGTGACGACGTTTTGCAGGATGACTTCGAGTGTTTCGTCCATGGTGATCGTTCGGGTAGCGGGTTGCGGTTCAGTAAAAAGCCTTCGCGAGCAAGCGTGGGCTCTCCGTCCAAAAGCATCACGCGTGAGACGGAGTATACCACGTACAGTTTCGTTTCGCTTCAGGGAGAGAGGGGGGGGGGATCGCGAAACGAAAAAACACGAAAACAAAAAGCCGCGTCCCGTTTTCCGGCTTTTTTGCTTCGGCGCAACGGACGTAGCCGGAAAACGATGAGGAATTGTGGGCGGCCGCCATACTTGATGACGATTGCCGACCTGTGACATCTTGGCGCTAGTCGTCCCGCTCGATCACGCCCTCTTCCGCGATCTGCTTGGGCGCGATGATCACGTACAACACGACCGCCGCCACTATGATCGTCGCGGCGATGAGAGGGGCCTTGGTCCGTTCGGGAGACGGGTTCTCTACCGGCCAGATGCGGTAGACGATCAGCGTCAGGCACACCAGCGCCCCGAGGACGGGAACGAAAATCGGGACTTCAAATGCCCCCTTCGGCTCGCCCGGCCGCATCTTCAGGCGCACGAGGCCGGCGTTCATCACCACGAAGACGCTCAGCAGCAGCAACACCGTCGCCTCCGCCATCGGCCGGACGCCGCCGGACAGGATCAGGACGGCAACGATGACGAACAACGTTGCGATCGCGACGATGGGCGTTCGGGTGTGCGCGTGCACCGTGCCCAGCACGCCGGGCAGCAGGCCTTGGCGGCTCATGCCGTAGAGCAATCGCGAGCCCATCAGGTAGTTCAGGAGGGCCGTGTTCGCCACCGCGAAGATGGTGATGATGATGTAGATCACGTCGATGCCCGTGAACCACGGCGCGGCGGTATGGGCGACGTCCATCAGCGGCGTGCTGCTGGCAGCCAGCTTCGCGTGCGGGATGACGCTGACCGCAGTGATCGCGCCGGCCATGTAGATGATCGTCGCGACGATCATCGCGCCCACCAGCCCGAACGGCACCGTGCGGGCGGGGTCTTTCACCTCCTCGGAGACGTTCAGGATGTCCTCGAACCCGATGAAACTGAAGAACGTGAGGATCGCCCCGTTGAGCAACAGCAGGACGAGCCCGGAGTTGTTGGCGACGGGGGCGTCGGGCAGTTCAAAGTAGTTGACCGATCCCCAGTACCGAATGCCGACGATGATGATGAAGATCAACCCCGCCGCCTCGACAATGGTACAGATGACGTTGGCGATCATGCTTTCGCGAATGCCCTTGATGAGCACCGCGCCGATCATCAGCACAATGGCGATCGCGATGGGCTTGATCCACGACGAGTCCTTCGCCTTGTCAGTCGCCTGCTTTTCGTCAGCGGCGGCCTCCGTGGTGGTCGGCGCGACCTCGACGACGAGCTTATCATCCTTGCCCGGCCCGTAGAGGAGAAAGCCTTTGATCGCGTTCTCGGCGATCGCCTGCGTGCCGGTGGCCATGCTGGTGAGGCCCGACATCAACACCGCCAGGCCGATCACATAGCTGATGATCGGCAACCTGAACGCGTGCTGCGTCACGTACGCCGCGCCGCCGGCGCGGGGGTATCGCGAGCCAAGGCTGGCGTAGGACAGGCCGGTCAGCAGCGCCGCGACCATCGCCGTGGCGAACGCCGCCCACACCGCCGACCCCATCAGGGATGCGGCGTCGTCGATCAGGGTATAAATGCCGGCCCCGAGCATGCTTCCCAGGCCGTACAACAAGAGTTGCCACTTGCCGATCGTCCGCCGCAGGTCGGGCGAACCGTGATGAGAATGAGGGCTGCCGGCCGTGCCCTCTCCGGCGTCCGACGACTCGTCTGCGTGTTCTTTCTGCATGTAAACGCCAGACTTAGGCACCCCCGCGCAAAAGGTCAATGGAAATCTGTCGTCTTCGTCCCCGATCTTGCCGATAACCCAGAAGTCCAACCGTCTCCAAGGCGTCGTAAGTCGCGGCGTCGCGAACCACGGGATGTGATGTGCCATGCAGCAGTCAGACCAGCACAATTTCGGGGAAACCGACGATGCCGACCACCCGGATTCGGCCGATGATGTCGGGTTTGAAGTATCGCAGGACTACCTCGCCCGCCCACCCCGCAAGCCGCCGGAGCCGGGGCTGATGCGCACGCTTTTCATCGCGATGCTCGTGGGCGTCACGCTTGGAACGGTCCTCTACTACTTCAAGCCCACCCCCCGCAGCGCCGAGGCCCGCCCCGCCGTGCTTCCGCCGAAGATGATGAACGCAGCGCCGACGCCATCAGCGACGTCGGTCGATCTTTTCCAACTCCCGGAATGGGACGAGGCCGCCTACCAGCGCGACTTACGGGCAGCACCGCAACGGCAGTAGTCACCCGCGCGCCCAACACGCCTCCTTTCAGCGTTCCTTGCCGCGATCGTGGAACTGGTGGCAGCTCACGCAGTTGCTCGCCACGCCCGTCGTACCACGGGCGGTCTTGCCCGCGTGGTGGCATTCGACGCAGGATCGCGCCCGCGTCGTGAACGTGTCGCCCGACTGAACCGTCTGCTGCCATGTCAGGCCCGGCGAACTAATAAAGCTGGTCTTCTCCAGTTCGGGCACGCTGGCGATGTCCCTCACGCTGGCGATCTTTTCGGGCGAAAAATTCGCGTGGCATTCGACGCAGTTCATCGCGCGATGGGCGCGGTGGTCGAACTCGCTGCTGGCGAACCATCGCCGCGGGGAATCGGGAATCTTTGTTGAAACCGTTTGGACGACGCCGTTGGCCTGTTCCAGCGAGTGGCAGAGCACGCATCCCTTGGCACTGGTGGCGATGGCGTGGGCGTATAAGTCCGCCATCGCCCCTTGTCCCTCTCCCCCGCTGAGCTTGGTCGGGGCGGCCGGTTTGGCGGGGTCGCCGGTCCAGGCACCATCACGCAGCTTGGCCTTGCCCGCGTCGGCAATGAGTTTATCGGTCGTCTTCTTCACGAAGTCTTCGAGCGCCCTGGCATCGGCGAAGCCCTTGTCCGCAATCGACTTGCCGATATGCGCGGCGGCGTAAGCGCGGACGGCGTCCATCGGAACGTGCGGGATGGGCGTCTCGGCCAGCAGGTTTTCGTTGGTGACGCGCGGGCCCCGCTTCGTCTGGAGCACCACGCTCGGGCCAGCAATCTGGTGGCAGCCGGCGCAGTGGGCATTGAAGTCGATCGGCCTGATGTACTTGCCGCTGCCCATCGCAGTTGCCATCGATCCGGCGGGCTGCGTGGCGGGCACGTCGTCCACCGCGTGGCACTTCACGCAACTGTCGGCCGAGCTGAACTGCTCGAGCGCCAGGTGCTTGCGGTGGTTGAACTCGAGCACGGTCGGGTCGAACGGTCGCTTCGCGCCGTCCACCTCCTGAACCAGCTTCCGCCCGAACTCCGGATGATCGGCCACGGTAAAGGCGACGATTTTGTCGGCAGAATGCGGGTTCGACATCGACGCGTTCTGGATGTTGCCGTGGCAGGCGATGCAGTTGGCGTCACTCGTGCCCCTGAGCGCCTCGGGCCCGCGATGCTCAACGTGACATGAAACGCACGAGGCCGACGTCGCGCCAAAGGGGTGCTTCGAGTCCGCGACCGCCATCACGTGGTTCTTCGGATCAATATCCGCGTGGGCGGCGGCGAGCTTTTGGTTGACGTGGTGGATCGAACCGTCGTGACACGACAGGCACGACGTATCGGAAACCGTCTTGAAAAAGCCGCCCTTTCCGTTCCCGCTATGACAGGCGGCGCAGTTGCTCTCGAACGCCGCATGCGGCCCGGAGACATGGCCGGGATTGTAGAGTTCCCCCTCCGTCACGCCCCCCGCCATCGCCCACCATCCCAGGCCGGCGGCAACGCAGACGACGATCGCCAGAACGCGAATCCGACGGATGGTGCTCTGGCGCTCGAAGTACGTCCGATCCAGCCGCCCGGCGAGGGTTTTGACATCGCGTTTGATGGCCATCAGAGGTACCTCACCGCTTGAAACGCGTGGATCGCCGCCAGCACCACCAGCGCGTAGCTCAGCGGGACGTGACACAGCAGCCACAGGTGCAGCCAGTGGTACATCACCCGCTGCTGCATAATCTGGCGTCGCTCGGCGACCAAGTGCTCGATGTCGTCGATCGCGGGCAAGAGCGACGCCGGCATCGACGCGCGAATCGACCCAAACGTGCCGGCCGCGGTGCGGGCGGTCGCCAGACGGGGGACGCTGCGAGGGTCGTCGTCGAGGAAACGCTTCAGGTCGTCCTCGTAAAACGCCCGCAACTGCTCGCGGGCCTGTAACAACCGGGCATTCGGCGACGTCACCACCGCCGCACCGGCGGGAACGGCTTCCAGTTCGAACGCCTCCTCGTCCTTTTCCAGTGTGGCGTCATCGACGATCGCCTTCACCTGCCCCCGCAACAACGCCAACACCCGGCCATGCTGTTCGTAGATGGTTTCCAGCGGCAGCCGTTCCAACATCGTTCGCGGGATGATGTTCTGAATGACCAGCCCGACAATCCCGCTGACGAACACGACGGTGAACAGCCACATGATCGCCCACGTCAGCGATCCCGTCATGCCGAACCGAAACCCCGCGTGACACAGGATGACCGGATACGACAGGAGCCCCAGCCACACGTGCGCCTGCATCCACGTGTGCGCCCGCCCCGCCGGGATCGGGCCGATCTTCTGCAATGTGCGAAAGCGTTTGCGCAAGCCCAGCAGCACCGCGATCAGCATGAACAGCGACCCCACCACCCCATACGCCAACCCCGCCGCGCTCCCGCCCGATGGGCCGTGAACGGTCGAGGCGACATAAGGAATGTAGAGCCCGACCGACGCGACGAACATCACGATCGTCGCCACAATCCAGCCGCGGGCATTTCGATCAACCAGCACGGGGGCCTCCGAGGGTTGGAACCGCAGATAAGCGCGGATGAACGCGGATGGAATGCAGGACAAATGGCGCCAATATCTTCCCCGCGCGGCGAGCGTCAGACGACTGATTTTTTGCTTTCTTTTTCATCTGCGTTCATCCGAGGGCTACTTCTTCCCATTCCCGAACAACGTCTGATCAAAGAACGTCTGTCCGTCCACGCGGTGGGCCGCGTCGTGCGGGCAGGCGTAGACGCAGGCGGGGTCGTCGATTTCGTCGAGGCACTGGTCGGAGTTGCACAGGTCGCACACCGTGGCCTTGAAGCCGTTGCCGGCGCCCTTGTCGAGTTCTTCCTTCGACAGATCTCTTTTGATGGGGTGCATCGAGATGTTCCCATACGGGCACTGCTCGGCGCAGCGGCCGCAGCCGACGCAGTGGTCGTCGATGATGATTTCGAGGTCGTTCTTCCGCCGGATGCTGCCGACCGGGCAGCCGACCATGCACAGCGGATCGCGACAACTGCGGCACGACGTGGTGACGAGGTATTTGTCGTACTTCGTGCCCTCCCGCAACAGCCGCGTGATGCCGTTGTGCGCCTGGGCGCACGCCTTCACGCACTCGTCGCAACGCGTGCATTTTTCGAGATCGAGGATCAGCAGGCTCTGCGCCTGGTACAGCCCCGCATCGACGTATTGCTGCAGCGAGACGCGCTTCTGCATCGCCGCGTGATCGCGATTGTCGGCCAGGCGTTTGGCGGCAAGCGTTCCGAGGCGTTCTTTCAACGCGGGGTACTGGACGACAAGTTCGTCGAACACCGGCTTGCTGATCCGCACGACTTCGACGTGATCCAGCGCCGCGCAGTTGGCGGTGCGGACGGCCTCCGATGACAGCAGGCCGATCTCGCCGAAGACGTTGCCGCGCGACAGGTAGCTGAGCGTGATGGAATTGCCGTCGGCGTAGGTTTCGGTCACCTTCACGTGGCCCATTCGCACGAGGTAGAGCCCGCCGTTGTCGGGGTCGTCGGCGCGCTGGTCCTGGCGGACGATCGTCTCGCCCGGCCGAAAGCTCAGCAGCGACACCTGCGGCCGCAGGAAATCGACGGCTTCGTCGGGGATGTCGCGGAAGATGTCGCTGGTGCGCAGGTGCGTCGCCAGCGCCCGTTCGCGATATTTGCGGTCCATCTCCATGCGGAACGGCTTTTGCCGCCGGAGGATATCGACGACGTTCCGCAACATCTCCAGCACGATCGTGTCCTCCGCCGCCCGGACGGTGGCGGAGCGGGGCTGGAGGTTGATGCACGCGGCCTCGCCGAACAGTTCGCCCTCGCCGATCTGCGCGAACGGCTTTTCGTATGCCAAGTCGATCGGGGCATCGATCGGGATGTAAGCCCGGGTGTTTTCCTCCTTGCGGGGCTTTTCCTCGCGCGAGATCAACAGCGAAGCGACGCGGTTGAAGAACCCGCCTTTCTGCCTCGTGCGGACATGGCCGAACTCGGTTTCGAGAAAGATGTCGACCTTGCCGGAATCGATGTAGAACGCCGTCGAACCGAAATCGCCTTGGCGGCAGATGATCTCGCCCTTCCTGAAGTGCCGCACCACCACGCCACCTTCGGCGCGCCGGAGAAACTCGATCGAGATCTCCTTGAACAGCCTATGCCTCTTCATGTCCTCCGCCGCGAGCTTTGCGCCCGGCAGGGCGGCCTGAATGCCGCTGCCGGCATACGTGATCGCGCCGGTCGGACAACTGATCATGCACCAGCCGCAGCTCACGCAGTTCGACTGGCCCATCGGCTTGTCGAGGTCGAAGGTGATGGCGGTGTTCTTGCCCTTGCCCATCCGCCCGATGACCATTTCGCCCGCCACGTCCGAGCAGGCGCGCACGCAGCGGTCGCACAACACGCAGGCGCTGTGATCGATGTGGATCGACGGATTCGTGAAATCGGTGCCCTTGCTGAATACGCGATCGGTGTAGACCTGCGGCTTCACCCATTCGGTCTTGTACTTGCCGTCCTGGCCGGCTTTCTTTGTCGGGTCTTCGGTGGTCTCCAGCAGGCCGAAGCGCTCGCCGAGCAGTTCGAGCTCGCAATCGTGGAACTGCTCGTGCCGCTTGCACGGAACGGGGTGCTCGGCCAACAGCAGTTCGACGAGCGTGCGGCGCGATTCGTCCACGTCCGGCGATCGCGTCAGGATCTTCATGTCCGGCTCGACCTTGCGGCAGCACGAGGCGATGTACCGCTTCGGCACCTGATACGGCAGGCGCGGCGAGCCCTCCATCACGCAGCACACGCGGCAGACGCCGACGCTCTTCAGCTCGTCCCGCGAGTCCTCCTTGTGACACAGGATGGGGATGTCGATCGGATCTTCTTTAAGACGCCTGCGGTCTTCCTCGTTGACGGCGTACTCGTGGGCCAGCCGCGCGGCGTCGTAGATCGTGAGGGTGTCCGGCGCGGCGATGGGGATGCCGTCGAGTTCGAAGTTCACGAGCTTTGTATCACTCACCGGTCTTCGCCTTTCCCCCCTCTCCCGGATTACCGGGAGAGGGAGCCAGATCCGTTCACCGTCAACCGAACCGTGCGCTCGCGGGCGCGGGCGATGCGAGGGTCGTCGCCCCAGTATTTCACGACGCTTTCGAACGGCTTGGGCACGACCTGGCCCAGCCCGCAGATGCTGGTGAGGTAGAGCGTTCGCGAGAGGCGTTCGACCTGTTCGACGTCGTCGTTGCGGGCGGTGCCCTCGAGCACGCCCTCGATGATGTCGACCATCTTCTGGCTGCCCACGCGGCACGGAACGCACTTGCCGCACGACTCGTTTCGGTAGAAGCGCGTGCAACTGAGCGCGGCGTCGACCAGATCGCGATCCTCGTTCAGGAACACCACCGCCGCCGACCCGATGGAGGCGCCGGCCTTGGCGAGCATGCCGAAGTTCTCCTTATTCGGAAATTCCATCCGTGCATCCAGATATTCGGGTGGAAGGAATCCAAACGACGGGCCGGAAGGCATGATGGCCTTGAGCTTTTTGCCGTCCCGCATACCGCCGCAGAGGTCGAGGGCTTCCTTGAAGGTCATGCCATGCGGCACCTCCAGCACCTGCGGCCGCGCGACGTCGCCGCCGATGCCGACCCACTTCAGCCCGGGATTGCCCGCCACGCCCAACTCCTTAAACCACTGGGCGCCGTTCATGAGGATCGCGGGAACGTAGACGAACGACTCGACGTTGTTCAGGATCGTCGGCATGCCGAACAGCCCGCGGACGGTCGCGCGGGCGACGGGGCCGAAATCCTCCGTCCCGTTGCGCGGCTGCCCGCGCTTGCCTTCGATCGCCTCCATCAGCGCCGATCCCTCGCCCTGGATGTATCCGCCGGGCGAGACGAACAGCGTCAGATCGAACGACTTGCCGCTCCCGAAGATGTCCTTGCCCAGCGCCCCGATCTGGTATGCCCGCGCGATGGCGGCGTTCAGGATGTCGATCTGCTCGACGTATTCGTGGCGGACATAGAGATACCCCCGCGTCGCGTTCGCGATCGCGCCGGCGATCGCCATGCCCTCGATTACCAGGTGAGGCAGGTTTCGCAGGATTTCGCGGTCCTTGAACGTGCCGACCTCGCTTTCGTCGCCGTTGCAGACGACGTACCGCGCCGGAGCCGCCTGCGCCCGCGGGTTCAGCACGCCCTCCCACTTTCGGCCGACGGGGAACGCCGCGCCGCCCATGCCGCGAAGGCCGGATTCGAGCACTTTCTTCATCGCCTCGCTGTTCCGATCCTCCTGCTGCTCGGCCTCGCCGGTCACGAGCGCCTTGAGGGCCGAATAATGCTGTTCCGGCGAAGGATACGGGTCGGATTTCCACGGCCCTTTCATGCCGATCGTCGGCGTCTTGGGAACGGGAATCTCGCTAATGCAATCGCGGATGAGTGACAGCAGCGCCTGCGGCGAATCGGGCGCGTAAGGCCAATCGTCGATCATCGCCGCCGGCGCCCTGTCGCACTGGCCGAGGCACGAACACGGCTTTACCTCCACGTCCGACCGGCCGCGGGCGAGGTCTTCGGCCTGCTTCACCAGGTTTCCGCCATGCTTGAGACGACAGTTGAGATCGTCGCACACGTGGATCACGTGCTTCGGCGGCGGCCGGGTGCGGAAGTGCGGGTAGAACGTCACCACGCCGTACACGTGATACAGCGGCACGTCGAGCCGGCGCGACAGGTCGATCATGTCCTCGCGCGAGATCCACCCATTCTCGTGCTGAATATGCTGAAGAGACGGAACAAGCTCAGCCGCTTTGGTCATATCAACCTCGATCTGACGAATGTGGCGTGACGAGCGTGACGTGAGGGGAAACCGATTGCGGCTTTCACGTCACGCTCATCACGCCACACTCCCCGTCCGTTCGCGTTTCCGGCGTGGAACGGTTCGTCGCCTGATATCTCACGCGGGCGACGGCCACATAAACGATCTGAAGCAAAACGTACGTCCCGACGTACGCCTGCCCGCCCGTTCCAAAGCCGTAACTATGCAGTCCAACGCCGAGCACGAAGTTCACGCCGTACCAGCTCATCAGCACGGTCGAGAAGCACAGCACGCTCCCGGCCGCCAGCCCGAACGGGCCCACCCAGCCGGCGTAGCGGCCGTGCAATAGCGCCAGGTACGTCAGCAGCGCGATCAGCGCCCAGACTTCCTTTGGATCCCACCCCCAGAACCGTCCCCACGACACGTCCGCCCACAGCCCGCCGAGGATCGTGCCCGCCGCCAGGAGCAGCACGCCGACCTGGATCGAGCGATAGACCATCTGCAGGGACGACGCCGGCGTCGCCCGATCCCCCCGGCGGATCACGGCGCGGGCGAGCCACACGTTGCCCAGCACGCACGCCAGCGCCAGCGCCGCGTAGGACGACACGATCGTCAGCACGTGGATCGTCAACCAGTAATTCGACCGCAAAACCGGGGCCAAACTCGCGATCTCGTCGCCGAGCGACGGCGGCATCACGTCCGCGATGATCCCGCCGATCACCGCCGTCACCGCGCCGGCGATGGCGATCGTGCGGTTGCGATAAATCCACCCCATCGCCCCGGCGAATACCGCCGCCATCATCGAGACCCACACCACCGTCTCGTACATGTTCGTCACTGGCGCCCAGCCGGTGATGCGGCATCGCCACGCGAAGGCGACGGCGTTCACCACGATCGCCAGAACGAGCAGGCCATTCGCGATCACCCCGACGCCCTTCGACCGCGACATCGCCGCCGCGATCAGGCCGATCGTGGCGACGGCGTAGGCGATCCACGTCCACCGGAACGGGTGGATGCGGTTGTATGCCACTTCCAGTTGCATGAGCGACGCGTCCGCCTCCTTCGCCGGCATGATCAGTCGGCCGGAGCGGGCTGCGTCGAACACCATCAGCCGGTGCCGCAAGTCAACCGACGCCTGATCAAGCCGGGAAAGCGAGAACGCCTCCTCGCGCGCCTCGGCGTCGGCCTGCTGCTTCATCCACGCGTCGGTCTGCTTGACGAACGTCTCATTCGCGCGAAGCGCGCCGGGCGCTACCCACTGCCGGCCTTGGGCGACCTGCTGCCGTAGTTCCAGGTTCGGCACGTGCAGGAGCGCCCGTTCCTCGGCCGCCGATGGGTCGTTCTGCCAGGATTGCAACGTCGCCAGCGCATCAACGCCGTCAAACCGTTCCTTGCCGGTAACGAACCGCACGGTCTGGCGCGCAAGCGTGTCGACCGGCTTCACCCGCCCGTCGTGCAGCACGGCGTCGTCCGGCTGCCATTGCGTTTCGGCAGCGCGGAGAGACGAGCCGAACATCAGCAGAAGCGCGATGATCAGTAGGGTTCGCATCAAGTCCCGACCTCCAGCCCGCCTTTGGGCAACGGGTCGGCCTTCGCCCGCCTGACCGGAGCGGCCGCGGGCTTGGCGAAGTAGGCCTTCATGTAAAACATCGTGAAGATTCCCAGCACGATCAGCCCGCAGCCGGCGTACTTGATCTGCCAGCCGGCGTCGTGGCGAACGCTGAGCTGCGTCCGCGGGCCGCCGGGCGTGCTTTCGGTGAAGCCCTGTTGATAAAATGTGAGCCCGGCGATGGTCGCAGGCTCATTCATGGTAATCGTGTGCTCGTGAAGCTGGCCGTCCTCGGTTACCGCTCGCACCTTGCTTTCGAACGTGGCAGGATTGCGGCTGCCGGGATCGCGGGTCATCGTCGCCTCGACGAGCGACAGGACGAACGGCAGCTTCGCGCCGTCCCACGTATACGTCAGCACGACCGGCCCGGCGGCGGTGTCGATGTGCTGGGGCTGGTCGCCGCGGACGAGCCAGCGCGTGTATTCTTCCCCGCCTGCCTCAACCGTGACCTTGGCCGCGGGAACGGCGTCGGCCATCTTATTCGGCGAGCGGTTTTCGCGGACGATCTCCTCGCGGAACTTTGCCTTAGGCAAGTATTCGTCCGCCACCAGCTTCATGCCCATGAATGCCGTCACGTCCTGGCCGACCTTCATCGGCTGCGTGCCGGAGAAGCCGCGCAATCCGAACTGCCGCACGTACAGTTCGCCCGACGGGCTTTGCACGATCTGCACCCGGCCGCGCGTGCCGGCGGGCTGCGTGCGGAAGACCGCGGGATGATCGAATACGATCGTTAACGGCGTGGGCGTCGATTTCGTCGTGCTGGTCTCGCGACGCGTTCGCCAGGGATATCTCGCCGAAACGGCATAATCATCCGTCGATTGCGAGGTCTTGATGCGAATCACCGCGTATGGATTAGTGGGCGCCGGATCAGCATTGATGATCTGCCCCATGTCATCGACGGCCGCGGGGTAATAGCCCATCACGGTCGCGACAATTCCCGTCCCGCCGAGGGTGATTTCCCTGCCGACGTCACCGGCGGCCAGCTCGTGCCACAGGTCGCCCGCGAAGATGCGGAGCCGGCCGGCATCGCCGAGCGTTTCGAGGTCGAGGGGTTTCTGGAAGGCTTCGACTTCCGCATCTGACCGGGCGGGCCAGAACGCGGTTTCGATCACCCCGCCGAACAGGTTTGCCAGCCGGCCGCCTTCCTTCGGAATATCGAGCCAGACCGATTCGTCCTGTGCCTGTCCCGCGGGCGTTCGGCCGTGCAGGCGGATCTTGAGCGCCGCCATACCCGATTCGTCGGCGACGTAGCCCGTCTCCAGCCGCGACGCCGGCAACCACTCGTCCACCGACACCTTGATCGAATCGTTCACCGTATACACGTAGTCCGACCGGCTTGGCTCGGCGCCGACGAGGTAACCCGCCACGCCCGGATACGCCTTCTCCCACCAGTCGGCCGCGAACGATCGGCGGTGCGGCTGCTTCGGATCCCCGAACGCCACCCACAGTCGCTCTGATCGCAGGTTCACGTGCTCGATCGTCTGACCCGGCTGCATCACCACCACGCCGTCGATGCTCTGACGCATCGAGATCACGCATCCAATCAGGAGCACTTCAATTCCGACGTGCGTGATGACGAATCCCGTCTGCTTTCGCTTCCACGGAAACCGCACGATCGCCGCCGCCGCGACGTTGATCGCGAGCATCGCGAGGATGACGACAAAAACCGGGCTGCCGTAAACCATCCTTTGGACGGCCGGCGCGCCGTAGCGGGATTCGTAAAACGTTGCGATCGCCAGGAAAACTGCGAGAGACAGGATCACCACGATCGCGAGTTTCAAGCTCGCGAGCAGCGCCAGCAGACGATCCAGCCACACGATAACCACTGCCCCAACTCCCTCGAGTTCGCGCCGGTTCGTGACGAGATGCTGCGCGTGTTGTACCTAACCGCGCGGGCGGTTTCAAAGTTATTACTAAATCGCAACTTGGCGATTACAGGATGAATGTGCGGTGCTGCCGAAACGGTTCGTGTATAATTTCGTCGTGTCATGACAGGGGCCGCGTGCCCCGGACCAGCAGAGCGGTTGGCACTTGTCGGGACCAAAGTCATGTCAAAGGTAAGCATTCTGACGCTGCTGCTGTGCGGCCTTCTGACGGCCACGGCTCCGGCGGCATCACTGCAGCAGGAGTCGAGCGAGCTCCGGCAACTTGCCGCAACCGGCCAGTTCAAACGCGCCAACGACCTCGCCGCCGAAACCGTCAAAAAATACGGCGACCGCGCCGACCCCGTCGAACTCGCCCGGTTCGACCTCCTCCACGCCCGCCTGTTGCTGTTCACCCGTTATGGCGAAGGCGCGTCCGACGCGATCGAACGCGCCGAGAAAGTGCTCGATACCCACGACGACGCCTCGCTCAAGGCCGATCTCGCCGCCACGCGGGCCAAGCTCCTGGTCAACCAGCGCGACCGTGCCGGCGCCTCCGCCCAGTACCGCATCGCCGCCGATGCTTACAAGTCGCTTAATCTGCCCGACGAAGAGGCCCGCGTCGTGGCCGAGTGGGTGTCGATCGCCCCGAAGGACGCCGAGCAGCGGGCGCGCGATTTGCTGAAGGCCGATCTCTCCGCTTCGCAGGATACAACTTTGCGGGTCGCGATCGCCCGCGGGCTCGACGACAGCGCCAGCCCCGCCGACGCGCTCGGCCAGTGGCGCACGATCGCCGACCGGGCCGAGCAGTTGGACGACGCCCGCACCGCCGCCGGCGCATGGGCGCGGGTGGCGTCGATCTACGAGGCCAACCGGCAGCCCGCCGACGCGCTCATCGCCGCCCGCAAGGGGCTTTTCCACGCTCAGAAGGCCGGCGCTGATGACCTGAAGTTTCAGTTCGACTGGCAGATCGGCCGGCTGCAGAAGGCGCAACAGCAGTCCGACAGCGCGATCGACAGCTACTTTCGCTCCGTCCGCTCGCTTCAGGGCGTGCGGCACGACTTGCTCATCCACATGGCTCGCTCGGGCGCGACCGGCACGTTCCGCCAGAACATCGGGCCCGTCTACTACCAGCTTGCCGACCTGCTCATCCAACGGTCGGCCGCCAAGCCCGATCAGGAACAGCAGGAAGACCTGAAGCTCGCCCGGCAGGTGATCGAACAGCTTAAAACGGTCGAGCTGGAAGACTACTTCCAGGACCAGTGCGTCAACCTCGCCAAGGAGCAGGAGCAGATCGTCGATCGCGACCTTCAGTCGGCGGCGGTGGTGTACGTCATCCCGCTGGCGGAGCGAACCGAGATCCTCATCTCCACGCCCGGCGGCCGGATCGAGCGCGTCACCTCGCCGGCGACCGACTCGCAGATCAGCCAGACCGCGAGGCAGTTCCGCTACGACGCCACCAACCGCGAAGACGCGTCGTATCGCCGATCGGGCAAACAGCTATATGACTGGGTGATCGCCCCCATCCTGCCGGTGCTCGAAAACGCCGGCCAGCCGATCGACACGCTCGTCTTCGTCCCCGACGGCGACCTCCGCATGGTGCCGATGGCGGCGCTGTGGGACGGCCGGCAGTTCCTCACGCAGCGGTACGCGATCGCCGTCTCGCCCGGCCTCACGCTGATGCGTCCCGAACCCCTCGACCGCGCCGGCCGGCAGCTTTCGGTGCTGAAGGCCGGCGTCACGATCGAACGCACCGTCGGCAAGCAGACGTTCTCCGCCCTGCCGAACGTCTCCAACGAACTCGACGAGATCCAGAAGCTCTATCCCGGCGCGCTGCTGAAGGACGAGACGTTCGTCAACAGCAGCTTTGAGCAGCAGTTGGAACAGGACACCTTCCGCATCGTCCACATCGCCAGCCACGGCCAGTTCAAGGCCGAAGCGAGGGACACGTTCATCCTCACCTACGACTCCACGCTCAACCTCGACCAGCTCGAACGGCTGATGATGCCCAGCCGCTTCAAGGACGACCCGATCGAGCTGCTCACTCTCTCCGCCTGCCAAACCGCCGCCGGCGACGACGGCGCCCGCGCCGCGCTCGGCATGGCAGGCATCGCGGTGAAGGCCGGCGCGCGGTCGGCGATGGCGACCCTCTGGTTCGTCTCCGACGAGGCCTCCAGCGCGCTGGTCAGCAAGTTCTACGAAGAGCTCCAGCGCGACCCGACGCTGTCGCGATCGAAGGCGCTGCGGAACGCGCAGCTCTCCGTCCTCGATTTCGACCGCTTTCGGCATCCCTACTACTGGGCGCCGTTTCTGATGATCGGAAACTGGAAGTGATCCGGGATGTCGAGGGGCGAATGTCGAATGGATATTTCGACGCCGCGCCCGAAACTCGACATTCCCCATTCGACGCTCGACATTCCCCCATATGACCCGCCGCACCGCCAAGCGAATCAACATCACCGTCGCGTTCGCGGTCATCCCGCTGATCGTGGGGGGGCTGACGTTGATCCTCCAGCAGAACGGCGCGCTTTTCCGACTGGAAGCGCTCGCATACGACCAGATGATCTCCAGCCTCGCCTCGGATGATCCTGCCGGATCACCGGTGGTGATCATCGGGATCAACGAGGAGGACATCCGGTCCTGGCGTCAGTATCCCGTCAGCGACAAGACGATGAACCGCCTGTTGACGCGGCTGCTCCAGGGCGAGCCCAGCACGATCGGCATCGACGTCTACCGAGACTGGCCCGTCGCCGACCGCGACGCGGAGTTCGCCGCCAACATTGAACACGCGGCGCTCATGCGGACCGTAATGGACCATCCCGGCATCGTCGTCGTCGAACGCCCTCCTGCCACGCTCGACGACCGCGAGTTCGTTCCGCCGCCCGAGCGGTTGAGCGAAGGCGATCCGAATCAACAGGTGGGATCGAGCGTGCTGGCGGTCGATCAGGACGGGAAAATCCGCCGTGCCCTGCCGTTTGTGGAGAACTACCGCACCGGCGGTGTGGCGATCAGCCTGGGGTTCGTGCTGGCGTTCAAGCACCTGGCGAAGGACGAGCTCTTCCTTGAGCCGGTCGATCCGGATGACGAGTTGACGCCGCTGAAGATCGGCGCCGCACAGATCGGCCGGCCGCGATTTCCGATCGGGATGTATCGGACGACCATCGAAGATTCGTTCGAGCGTGGCGAGGTGCTCCAGTACATGGTCGACTACCGGTCGCCGGTGATGCCGACGACGTTCAGCTTCACGCAGGTGATGAGCGCGCCGTTCGACGTGACGCGGCTGCGAGACAAGATCGTCATCATCGGCATCACCGCCAAGAGCGTGAAGGACCTGGTGAACACCCCGCACGGCCACAACACGTTCGGCTTCGTCATGCACGGCTACATCGCCGACCAGCTCGTCCGCTGGGCCAAGGGCGGCAGGCCGCCGCCGGTATTTGCGGGAGACGCGGCGTCGGTCGGGTGGGTCGTCTTTTGGTCGCTCCTGGGCGGGATCATCGGCGGGATCGGGAAAACGCGTTCGCCGTGGCGAATGGTATTATTCGTTCTCGTCGCGATCGCCCTGTTATTTTCGATTTCCTACGTTCTACTGGAAAACAGCATCGTCGTGCCCTTCGTGCCGCCGCTGCTGGCGGTCGTTACATCCACCCTGGTTTCGCTTGCGTATATCTCCGCCGTCGATCGCAGGGATCAGCGGATCGTGGAACAGTTGATGGACATGCACATTTCGCGCCCGGTGGCCGAGCAGTTGCTCGACAATCGCGACGCGTTTTTCAAGCACGGCAAACTTCAGCCGCAGCGCACGACCGCGACCGTCTTATTTAGCGATCTGATGGACTTCACCCCGATCGCCGAGCATCTGGACAGCACGCAGTTGATGAACTGGCTGAACGACTTCTTCCAGGAGATGACCGACGCCGTCGATCAGTGCGGCGGCGTGGTCAACAAGTTCAACGGCGACATGGTGATGGCGCTGTTCGGCCCGCCGCACGTGCGCGAGTCGGAGGAGGAGATCGCCGCCGACGCACGGGCGGCCGTGCGGTGCGCGGTGCTGATGCGCAAGGCGCTGGCGCGCATGAACCGCGGCTGGGCCGAGAGAGGCATGCCCACGCCGCGCATGCGCATCGGCATCTTCACCGGCCCGCTGGTCGCCGGCTCGCTCGGCGGGAAGAACCGCGTCGAGTACACCGTCATCGGCGACACCGTCAACACCGCCAGCCGGCTGGAGAGCAGCAACAAGGAATGCATGGACGACGCCGTCGACGGCACGCGCATCATCATCGGCGACGCCACGTGCCGCGCCCTCGGGCAGGATTTCGTCACTCGGCCGGCCGGTTCGTGGGGCGTCAAAGGAAAGTCCGATGCACTGGTCGTCCACGCGGTGCTCGATCACGTTCAGCCGGCCGAAACGCGAAGTCGCGAAGCCGCGAAGAAGGAATAAGGAACTATCTCAACAGGAGCCAGAAGAAGAAGCGGGCCTCTGTTTCCTACTGATTCCTGTTGAGATAATGACTAAGAGTTTTTTTCGCATCTTCGCCCCTTCGCGTTTAATCTTTACAACACAGACAGGGAGCAACCTCATCATGAACAAGAAGCTGATCGCCGTCGGAGTTCTCGCTGCGTTCGCCTTCGGAGCGATGGCTCAGACGACTCGGAAATCGGGCATCATCTACGTGCCGAAGAAGGTCGGCCAGACCAAGCAGCGCACCGACGGCGCCACCCGAACCGGCGGCGAGCCGCGGGTGAAGGTGCGCGTCATCACCCCGTTGGAAACAGCACTCCTGGCCAGCGATTCGTCGCCGCTGCTGTGGTTTATCGATCAGCCGACGACGTTCCCGATTCGCGTCGTCATCAAGGACCGCGATGACGAGCCGTTGTACAAGCAGACGATCGAGCGCGTCGAGAAGGCCGGCGTGATGCCGATCGACTTGAGCAAGGCCACCACGCCGCTCAGCCCGGACACCGATTACCGGCTGATGATCCTCGTAAAGGTCAATCCTGAAGACCCCGCCAGCGATATCGAGTCCAGCGGCACGATTCGCATCGAGGCCCCCAGCCCCGAGCTGAAGCAACAGCTCGCCGCTGCGACCGGCGTGAACAAGGCTATTATTTATGCGGAGAACGGCTATTTCGTGGATGCCGTCACGACGCTGAAAGCCGATCCGTCACCCGAGGCAAAAGAGGCGCTTGATGGGTTGTTAGATCAGGTCGGCCTGAAGCTGGAAACAAAGTAGTACACGCGGCGTCCCTCGTCTCATCTACAACGGCGACGGCGGCTCGGCCGGCGAGCC
>JBBCIV010000069.1:0-49806 GCA_037189665.1 Phycisphaerae bacterium
AGCCGCCCCGGAGGGAGACACGGATCTCTCCGGGGCGGCTTTGCGTTTGCCTTGTCGCGGGCCCGATCGCGCTTACGGCGTGTTGAACACCGCGTTGCTGGACTCGCCTTTCTCGTCCGTCCGGCGGAACTTCGACAGGTCCGTGTTCTGGACCGTGTAGGTGATCCTCTTCGGATCGCCGGCGGCGGGATACCAGGAGAACTTGTGGAGGAAGCCCTCGAATCCGCTCGGGACGTCGAAACGGACCTGGTCGAGCGTGACGTTCGTTTCCGCGTCGGCCGCGCTCCAGCCGCCGAATAGCGCGAAGGTGGAGACGCCCTGGAAGGTGATATCGCTATTACGGATGACGACCTCGGCCATCTGGTTCGGCTGGACGAGCGCGTCGCCGCCGATGATGTGGATCTTCGAGTTTTCGATCCGCAACCCCTGCGATTTGCCGCCGGATGCGAACGACGGGTTCGCGAGCGTCGAATTCCGCACGGTCAACAGGCGATCGGGCAAGACGCGGAACGTCGCGTCGGTTGCCGTGCTGCCGCGGATGACGCCGCCGATCGAGTAGCTGCCCTTGTCGATCGTGCAGTTCTCCAGTTGCTCGGCGCCGATCAGGATGTTCTCGGAGCCGTTGCGGATCGTGCAGTTGACCAGCCGCGTGAGATGACCTTGGAGGATGGCGGCGTTGTCGAACGTTTCGCCGGTGAAGGTCGCCTCGTACGTGCCGATGAAAGGCGCCTTGTTGTGCTGGCGGGCGTAGTGCACCGACGCGTTCGTGTAGCGGTTGCCGGCCGCGTAGATGTCCGATTGCGACGAGAAGGCCACCTTCACCGGGTTCGCGTTCGCCCCCTCCGTTTTTTCGAAGACGTTGTTGATCAGCGAGTAGTGCTGCGTGCGGCCGTAGAAGACGCTTTCGCCGCGGAAGGTGTTGTTGCGGAAGATCAACCCGACGCCGGCGCAGGTGATGACGTTCAACCGCGATTCGAAGACGTTGTCCTCGATCAGGTCGCCTTGCATGTATTCCCAGCCGTCCTCCCAGTCGATATCGCAGCCGGGCATGCGGCCGGCGTTGCGGCGGAAGGTGTTGCCCTTGATCAGCCATCCCTGCCCGCCGCAGGCGGCGAAGCCGGTGGAATAGTTGTCTTCGATCGTGCAGTCGATCATGTAGTTGTTGATCGGCATCGCGCGGTTATCGACGAACGCGATCGCGTTGTGGAAATCGGAATTACCGCTGGCCGGCACCTCGGATTGGTAGAACGCCAGGTGCATGTATGCCGCGCCCTCGGGCAGGCCGTATTGCCGATAGCGAAGCGCGCCCTTCGCGGAGGACAGCAGGTTCATCTCCTTGTCGAAAATGTAAACGTCGTAGATCCGGCTGTTGGCGTACGGATAGCCCATGTATCCCAGCGGAAGGCCGATCGTGTAATAAGGCGTCTTCAGGGTGGTGATGTCCAGCGGCTTTTTCGTGCGGATCAACCCCTTCGCGTCGGCGGGCTTGCCTTGATCGTCGAAGCCGCCCAGCTCCATGTTGTTGACGCTCACCGGATGCTCGGCGAAGCGTTTCACGCCAAACGATTTTCCGCCCAGCCCGCTGCCGATGTTGAAGCCGATCGACTTGCGGACCGTGAGATTGCGAATGCCGTTGTTGAAGCCCTCTTCAAATTCGATCGAAACGCCGCCTTCGGTCTCGGGCGTTTTGGCCCAGTTGGGGAAGTGCTTTTCCTTTTCGTCGCGCTCGCCGGTGATCGTGCCGTTGACGATCGAAGCGTTCTCCAGCACGCGCGTGTAACCTTTTTCGGCAAAGACGAATGCCTGGTAACGGGCATAGTTGTTCGGGCGCAGCTTGATTTCCGAGCCGTTGAGGTCGAGCTGGACGTTGCTGACCATGTGAACGGTGTCGCGCGGCTCGACGTACAGCGTCTTCTTCGATTCCAGCAGCAGTCGCGTAAAGCCGTTGTCGGCGGTGTGACGTAAGGCGGCGTAGATGCCGGCGCTGTTCGCCTTGGCGGCGGCCTCGGAGGCGTCGTCGTACACGATGCCAAACTTGGCCGGATCGATGGTGTACGTCTTGTCCGCCGGGTGCGATTCGACCCGCGCCGGAATAACCGTGTAGGTCGCCGAGGCGCTGTGCTTGCCATCGGGCGTGCTGACGGTGATCGTCGCGGTGCCTTCCTTTATCGCGGTGACGACCTTCGCCTCGTTGCTCGCCGAGAGGACGGCGGGATCGGACGAGGTGACGTTGAAGGGGTTGCTTCCGATGACGTTGTAGGGCAGCACATTAGCGATGATGCGTTCGAGCCGGCCGACCTGGATTTGCCCGCCGGCGTTGCCAAGGCGGATTCCTTCGGTGGGCACGTTCTGCGCCGCCTCGCCTCCTGCCAAAGCAGCGGCGGCGGCGGCGACCACCTCAACGCGAACGTCCACCCGCGTCCCGTCTGCCGCGATGGCCGACACGACGCTCGTTCCCTCGTGGATCGCCGTCACGACGCCATTGCTGTCGACGGTGAAAAATCCGGGATTGCCACTTTCAAACTTCAGCGGCCCCGCTGTTTCCCCCGTTAGTTCGACGGCGACTTTCTCGCGTTCGCCGACCTTGAGGGTGATCGCGTCTTTTTTAGCGGTCACGCCGGCGAGCACGGTTGAACTTAATAGAAACAGCACGGCGCAGGCCAGCAATGCAAAAGAGGTCGCACGATGCACAAATAGCTTTACCGTAAGTGTTTGTGAACAATATCTGGCGGCGGTGTACGTCATTGATACCCTCGGACGAAAAACGCGAACTACCTAGTACAAACAGCGGGAATTGCTGCTCAATATAAATAGATCGCTTAATCGATTTTGTTGATCCGAAAAATCTGACTTAACGCAATGCGCGGTCCTGATAGCGCGATCGAAGCAACGTCGTTAGCGGCCATTCTTGCCGGCGGCGCGTTGCTTGCGGAAGAAGTCGCGCAGCAGGTCCGCGCATTCGTTGGCAAGCACGCCAGGCGTCACGGCGACGCGGTGGTTGAGGCGGGGGTCTTCGCAGAGGGTGAACAGCGTTCGGACGGCGCCGGCCTTCGGATCGTCGCAGCCGTAGATGAGGTTGGGGACGCGCGCGTTGACGATCGCGCCGGCGCACATCGGGCAGGGCTCGAGGGTAACGATGAGGGTGGCCTCGGTGACGCGCCAATGGCCGAGTGTCTGGGCGGCTTGGCGAAGGGCGACGATCTCCGCGTGGCCGGCCGGGTCGTTGTCCTGTTCGCGCCGGTTGTACCCGCGGCCGATGACGCGCTGCGTCGGCTCGTGCCAGATAACGCATCCGATCGGCACATCCCCATTCGCCTCCGCGATCTTCGCTTCGGCGACGGCGAGGTTCATCAGGTCTTCGGGGGACACGCTGAGATCATATAACCGCGAAGGCGCGGAGTCGCGACGGCGGACGCGAAGGAAAAGAGGGAATCACATCAGGTTTGTTCGTAAATCGCTGCTATGGAAGCAGGGGAAATGGGGGGCGTTCGTGCGGGCTTGGGCGTTTCTCAAAAAGGAAATGACGCGGGAAAGATGCCCACGCCACGTCCAAATTCAACCGACTATTGCGTATCGTTTCTGCGTCTGCCTTCGCGACTTCGCGGTTTACGCCGTGGCGACGGCCGCTCAGACGACCGGGATCACCGTCTTCACTTCCGGCACTTTCTCGCAGATGTTGCGCTGAATGCCGTGTTGAAGGGTCATAGTGCTGGACGGGCAGCCGTGGCAGGCGCCGTGGAAACGAATTTTGACGGTGTCGCCGACGACGTCCACCAACTCGATATCGCCGCCGTCCGCCTGTACGGCGGGGCGAATGCGATCGATGACGTGCTGAACGCGATCCTTGACGCTCTCAGGTTGGGTTTCGGTAGTCGACATTACTCAATAAGTATATCCACCTTGACAGATGCCGACAAACGCAAGTGACCCGCGTGCCTGGGTCGTCCAGACGCGCGGGTCACTTACTGAACCGAAGAGTTGGTATGAACGGCGGCGTTTTTAGCGGATGGAGGCGTCGCCTTTGCCGTTCCAGTAGCCGTTGTCGACGTGCCCGTCACCGTTGAAGTCGTCCATCTGCTTCAGGGTCATGGACTCGGCATGACCGTCGCAGAAAACGACGTTGACTTTACCGCGATTGCGCTCGGCGGGCATGGAACGGCAGCTCGCTTGGCCGGAGGTGCTCGCGGTCGCGCCGCCTTCGCCGAGCAGGACGCCATCCGTACCCGCCATATAGCCGTAGTTGGACGCCGGACCAGCCACGGTCCGGCGAGCGCCGCGGGAGCCCAGGTTCACCGAGCTGAGCGGCGGGTCCACGACGTAGTGTCCGTTCTTATGATAGGGCGCGTCGGCGGGCATCGATGCGCCATTGCTCGTAGCTTGCGTGCCCTTGGTGTCCGCGATCGCGATCGTCTGAGCGGACGCCGTGATGTGCGAGGTCTTGGCATGAAAGGCCACGTTATACGGGCTTGCCCACGTGGCATCGTGCCGCGAGTTGCCGAGATAGTGATAATTCAGGCCATACCCACCGAATTTTTTTCGTTCAGCGTCGGGACGAAGCGTCACACCATCGTCCATGTACTTGTCAAAGTTGAACGTGGCGGTCATCAACGTTCGCTCTTCGGTAGACATGGATGGGCTCATGTAGACCTCCGCGACCTTCATGTAAGGCCAGATCGCGTCCGCCCAGCGCACGCGGTCTGGCACGCTTGGATGAGCCGGGTAATGGTGGGCCGGGTAGTAGCCCTTGTAGTCGTTAACGTAGAACGTCAATCCGATGCCCAACTGCCGCAGATTGCTCAGCGATGCTACCGACCGCGCCGCCGACCTCGCGGCGTTCAGTGACGGCAGCAGGATCGAGATCAGCAAAGCGATGATGCCGATCACGACCAGCAGTTCAACGAGGGTAAACCCCCTGGCCGGTTGTTGAATTTTAGAAAACGTAACCCCTTGTCCCGACAAATTTTGCGAATTTTGCATGCCGTGTGTCCCGTGTGTCAGACCCTACTTGCGAGTGAATCTCAGTGGTATTGAAACTGAGATTCGATGTCAAATACTACCGTCATCGAATAATTTCGTTGTTGTCGGCGGTCAATTTGACGCAGTTTCGACAATCGGTGGCGCGAAAATGGGTAGGAGCGGCTACCATTCGCGGTTCGAGGGATTCAGAGGGCTGAACCGAGGCCAAGGCACGGATAAGTACTGATGTTGAACGCGCTGGATTGGCTGCTGAAGCACACGCTGCGCAGCGTCTTGTTCGGAATCATTCTCCTGGCGGCGATCGCGGTGTACATCGCGATCGGCTCGGGGTTGCCGGGGGTGCGCGAGTACTTCGAGAAGGACGAACTGGCGTTCTTCAACTCGTGGCCGCTGATCATCCTGATGGTGCTGATGGTGACCACGCTGGTGACCGTCACCATCGAGCGCATTCCCTTTACTCCGCCTCGGCTTGGGGCGTGGATTATCCATACCGGGATCGTCACGCTGATATTCGGGGCGTTCTATCATTACACGAAGAAAGTCGAAGGGATGACGCTCATCCCGGTCGGCCAGACGGTGTCGCAGTATTTCGACCGCTGGGAACGCGCCCTCTACCTCCGCGCCGGCGGGCTCGACGCCCGCGTGCGGCTGACGGGGCTGCCGCGGTTCAAGGCGTATGACGAGACGCTCGGCAACGCCGATTATCTCGATCGCGAATCCCTGCAAAACCTCGTTCCCGTCCTGCCCGGCCGTCAGGTGATGACGGCGCACGAGATGCTGGGCGTGAAAGACCTGAAGTTCAGCGTCGTCGGCTATTGGCCATACGCGGATCTGCGCCAGCGGCTGATCCCCAGCCCCGGCAGCAAAGACGTCGGTTTTTCGATGCAGTTGCCCGATCCGGATGACGTATCGACCAAGCGCGATCTGCTGCTGATCGCCAGCAACATGCGGTATGCCCGCACGTCGTGGGGCTCGGTCGATTTCGAGCACCGGGCGGCGGAATCGGAAGAGAAGATCCAGGAGGCGATCGGGTCCACGCTGTCGTTGCACGAGTTGCAGGTCGCGCTCCCCGGCTACGAGCAAACGCATTACGTGCAGGTCGGCCAGACCGTACCGCTGGGCGACAGCGGGTATGCGATCACCATCGAGGCGTTCAGCCCGCGTTGGCAGACGATGGATCGGAAGATTCGCGCCATGCTGACGCTGATGGTACAGGCCCCGACGACGAAGTTCCGCCGGCAGGTGTTGGTGGACGTGGAGAAGCCGACCGATTGGGTGCTTGGCGCCGAAGGCGCCGGCCCGCTGGGCCTGCGTCAGGACAGGCCGCTGGATGAGTTGCTGAAGATCACCTACAAGCTGAACGATCCGCAAAACCTGCTGCCGCGCGACGATGGCAATGTTCAGTACACCTTCTTTACCACGCCCGATTCCGGCAAGACGACCGTCGTTTCCGTCCCCCTGAACGAGAAGGCGGCGGTGCAGGTGCTGGAAGGCGACTCGCCGACGCTCGTCCTCCGCCAGCCGATGACCGCCGATGCTGTAATGATGGCCTCCGCGACCGGCCAGCCGCTTCCCAAGCCGGCGGAGGTGTCGGTGCCCGTCACGCGGCAGGAGGGCGTCACCGTCACCCAGTACGTCGAGGAAGTCCCCCGCGAAAAGCGCAACAAGGACACCGGCGAAACGGGTCTGAAGCAGATCCTCCGCGTCCGCGCCCAGTCCGGCGACTGGCAGCAGGATATCTACGTTCCTTACACCCCGCAGGCAACCAAGTTCGCCTGGCAGGGCGGCCTGCTCGAGGTGCCCGGCGCCAAGACGCCGGCGCAATTGCAGCTCAGCAACATGCTCCGCGACCTGCCCGCCAACATTCGCCTCGACAAATTCGAAGCCCAGGCCTACGGCGGGCTTGAAGCGCAGGCGGGGGCGATGATCCGTAACTTCCAGTCGTTTATCACCATCACCAACCGTGCCACCGGCGAGCAGACGCAGGGCATCGTCTCGCTGAACGATCCCGTCTTCTATAACAATGGCGAGTGGATCTTCTTCCAGTCGCAGTGGGACCCGGATGGCCAGTCGTTCACCGTGCTCGGCATCGGTAATCGCCCGGGCGTGCTGACGATGGGAATCGGCTGCGGACTGATCATCTTCGGAAACTTCTACGCGTTTTACGTGAAGCCGATCATCATCCGTCTGATGAAACAGCGGGCGTTGGAAAAAGCCCAGCGCGGACAGAAGATCAAAGGGTTCGCGCCCGTCGAGACAGCTTAATCATTGCTTTGGCATACTATGCGTGCGCGACTCGTCTGTGTTCGCTCGCTAACGTCCTGGCAGAAGAACCGATCATGCGAATTACTTCATTGCTCGTCCTGCTTGTCGTCGCGATGTTCTGTGGAACGGTTCGCGCCGCCGACGCGTTTCTGGATCAGATCGACGTCGAGCCGCTGCGGCTGATGAGCCTGCAGCACAATCAGACGGTCAAGACGTTCGATACCTACTCGCGCGACACGCTGTTTCACATTACCGGCAAAACCCATCTTAATGGCGTGCCGGCCGCCAAGGCGGTGTTGGACATCGCGATGGAGCCGCAGAAGTACGCCGACGCGAACCTCATCTACATCCGCAACAAGCCGTTTCGGTATGACTTTGGCAATCTCCCAATCGACGAAGCCGAGAGGAAACGCATCCTTCAGGAGGGGACGATCTCGTTCAAATTCTGGATGCAGCCGCAGACGCAGGAAGCCATGAACCGCATCATGGCGACCGCCACGATCAAGGCACAGGCGATCAACGAGATCAACGGCCAGGCTTCGATGTTGTCGCAACTCCTCGATTACCCGCGTTTCGGCCGCACGCTGGCGAGCCAGGCATTCGTGCCGGCCGAGGGGGCGAAGCACGCGAACGAGAAACCGTGGGAACCGCTGCCGCAGGCGGCGCATCACCTGCTGGAGCACTCCGAGGGTCATGACGAGGCGTACGTCACCGGCGTGATGAGCATGGTCGTGGGCATGGAAACGATCTCCCGCGGCTGGTCGACGAAGGACGCGGCGGTGGTAAACCGGGGGCTAAAGGAGATCGCCCAGCACGCCGCCTCGATCAACCCGGCGGCCTACCCGTCGCTGACGAAGCGTAAATTTGAAGTGCGGTACAATTCGCTCGCCCGTCTTACCTGGCCTGGCGCGGCGGTGTATTTCATCGCGGCGGTGTTCTTCCTGGTGTACTTCTCCAGCGACGTGAAGTGGACCTACTACGCCGGCTGGCTCTTCGCGCTTGGCGGGCTGTTCGTGCATACCGCTGCGATCGGCATTCGCTGGTGGCTGGTGGAAAAGAGCGTCGGCAACTGGTTCGAGTCGATCCCGATCAAGAACCAGTTCGAGTCGGTGATGTTCGCGGCGTTCTTCGGGTCGATCGTCGCACTGGTATTGGAGACGGGCATCATCAGCCGCACGTTGAAGGCCGTAGGCGGGCTGGAATTCAGGAAACTGCACGGCATGGGCATCTTCGGCACCGCCGGGGCGGCGATCGGAATGCTGTCGCTCCTGGCGCTGTTCGTCACGCCGTACGTCACCCGCTCCGACATCATCGGCGGGGGGATTCGCCAGAACGCGGGCATCCTGATGACCTACTGGCTGTACATCCACGTCACGCTCGTCACCGCCAGCTACGCGCTGATCGGCATGACGTTCGTGCTCGGCGTGTGGTATTGCATTCAATACTTCGTGAACCGCGATGCCGGCATCCTCCAGACGCTCGATGCCGCCAACCTTACGATGCTGCAGCTGGCGTTCTGGATCCTGGGCATCGGCATCATTACCGGCGCGCTCTGGGCCGACGTAAGCTGGGGCCGGCCGTGGGGGTGGGACCCGAAGGAGACGTTCGCGCTGATCACCTGGATCGTCTACCTCATCGTCGTTCACGTGCGGTTCATCACCGCCGGTCAGAAGCGGGCGCTGGTGACCAGCGCGCTGAGCGTCGTTGGTTTCTTCGTTATGCTCTTCAACTGGATCGGCGTGAACTTCTTCCTCGTCGGCCTTCACAGTTACGCGTAACGCGTTTTATTGGACTAGGCGAAAAATCCCATTTCTTTTTCGGCCGCGCTGCACGCGATACTTATCTCCGACGCGCGCCATGTCGAAAATACGCAATGCATGACTCGCATTGGTCGGACGAGGCAAGCGGGGATGAGGCGCGCGGACGTACGTCGTCGCGCGGTGACGCTCGTCTATTGCACGCTTGCATTGCCGGTGATCTGCGGCGTGGCGGTGTTCGCGGTGGACGTGGGGCGGTTTACGCTGGTACGATCCGAGCTTCAGGGCGCCGCCGATGCAGCCGCGCGATATGCGGCGGCGGGGATGGCGTCCAGCGCCACCAAGGGCACTACCGCCTACAACCAGGCGGCAGCGGTTTGCGCCCAGTCGTACGTCGATGGGAGAGTCGTCCCGATCTCCGCCTCCAACGTGCAGATCGGCATCTGGAACGAAAACACACGCCAGTTCAGCGTCACGAACAACCAGTCGCTGGCCAACGCCGTTCGCGTCACGTTGAGCTACACGCTGGGCGGCGCCGGATCGACGCCCACCTTTGCGCAGGCGCTGGGCGCGTCGCCAAAGACGATCACCGTGTCTACGGTTGCCACCGCCAGTGTTTTCAGCATGGAGGTTACCGCGCCGTCGATGGGCAACTTGTGGCTTGCCGGCATGCCGGACAACACGCAGTCGACGAACCTTCAGACGAACGCCACGCGGTACGACAACTCCGGCACGAGTTCCAACAAGAAGCAGCGGCCGCAGGAGGTTTCGCTGGCGTCGTTGGGGCTGGAGCCGGGCGACCTGGTCAGCTTTGAAGGTCTCAGCGGCCAGGCGAATAACGGCAGCGGCGCGTCGGACGTCGGACCCGACGGAAATCTCACGTGGAACGTCGCGCTCGGCAACTCCGCGCCCAGCGCCGTGCCGAACAACTCGATGAACGGGATCGCCAACGTTCGCGCGCCGATCAGCGCGTGCATGGCGGTGTTCCTCGGGGACGCCGCCCCCAACACCACGCCAGCGCCCGCCTGCCTTGATTTCGCCACCGTTGCCCAGCGAGACTATTCCACGTTGTCACCGCAGTTGAAGCAGCCGTTTCACGTCGGCGACGGAAAGACGAGTTGGGGCGAGGTACAGTACATTCGCATTCCCGCCGGCGCGACGCGCATTTTCCTGGGGATGATGGACGCGTGGCAGTGGAACGACAATCAGGGCAGTTTTAAGTTGAACTTTTATCGCAGCACCACTGTCTCGACGGTCGAATAGCCGTGCACATCAGCGGGCCGTTTCGGTGATCCTGGCGATATCGAAGACGAAGATGTCCGATCGCGCTCCGGGAATAAAGATGCGTCCCGACTCGGCGATCCGCGGCGGGCCGAAGCTGACCTGCTCGACATCGAACGAATGCCAATGCGGCCGTTCGCCGGGGGCGCGATCGAAGCGCCATTCGGGCTTTGCCGGGTCATCCGGAAGCCAGACGAGTTCGCCTGCGCAGGCGAGATACCCCTCGCCAAGCCTGATCAGCCGGCCTCGACGTTCGAGCAGGTCGGAACCGGGGCGGATCTGCGTTTGGCGAATCATCCTGGTGAAATCAGCCGTCCATATTTGAAACTTGCAGTCGCTATATTGGCCGGCCACCACCGCGACGGTCTTACCGTCTCCGGCTACCTGGTAAGCGGTGTTCAGCGTCTTGTTTACCTTCTCAAGGCCAGGGTTATAGATCCGCTTGACTGGCACCATCCGTTCGTCAAGGTGGTATACGCCGCCCGTACCATGACCAAGGTAGCCGTCAGCAACGCGGGCGAGGCGCCAGGTTGTGATTTCGGGAAAGCTGCTTTGGATCTCCTCCAACTTCGTGCCATCGCTGATGCGGGTCTTGCCTTGGCCGACCGTGCGATACCACATGCCGTTGATGCGCATCGACGGACCGGTGTAGCCATTGATGGTGTACCAGTCGCGCGGCATGCCGACGGGATCGTTCGGGCCGTAGGCGATGTCGTCCTCCGGCAGGTTTGGCGGTGGGACGAAGCGGCGGAGTTCGACGAGGGAGTTGTTCTGCCAGTGGCCCATCATCATTGCCCCGTCGCGGGACAGGCCAACGGCGCCGGTCGCCTGTTCCGGGCCGCGCGTTCTGTCGGCTACCTCGCCGGTAAAGGTGTCGATCTGCAGCACTGCCACGCGTCCTTCCGCCACATATATGAACGGGCCCACAGGGATGAGCGGGCTGATGATCGCCTCGGTATTGATGACGTGGAGCAGGCCGAAGCGATCGCGCAGGACACCCGCCGCCCGTTGATCGCCACCGGCCGCGGCGCGGAGGCGGGCGGCGACGGGGCCGACGGTCGCGCCGGCGGCCTCCATCGTATCTGCTGCGGTCGACCAGGCTTGCGGGACATCTCCGTGCAACTGCACAAGCCGGGCGACGGCGTCGACCGCCTCTTTGTATTGTTTGAGCGCGGTCAGCGACCTGGCCCGCTGCATCTGAAGCTTGGCGCGGACAAGATCGGGCGTGCCGAGGAAGTCCGACAGCGGCACTGATCGAATGCCGCTTGCGCCTGCCAGCACCACTGATTTGCCTCGCACGGTCGGCGGGGCGAGGAGGTTATCGGGGAAGCTGTACGACGCGAGGATCGCGCCCGATTGCGCATCTATCGTCAGGATCTGCTGGTTGTTCAGCGCGCACCAGAGTCGTTGGTCATCGATCCGGCCCGCCGATGGAAAATCGGCGTTCGGGTAGAAATTGCCGGCCAACTGCGTGGTTTCCACGTTATAGGGGGGATAAGGCAGTCGGGTTTGCCAGCGGACTTCGCCCGTTTCACCGTTGACGCGGTACAGCGATCCGTATGTGCGTTGCCCGCCGCTGAGGATCAGCACGTCGTCGCCAAACCACGTGGCCGCGTTGGTGGCAGTCGCCTCGACTTTCAGCGACCAGATCGGTTTGCCGAGCAGGGGGGCGACGGACACCGTCGAGCGGTTCATCGCGTGCTCGCGACGGGTGGCGCGAAGCCCGTTGGGGCTCACCGTGGCAGGCGCGGGGAGATTCTCCTTGACCTGCTTGGTCGCCAGATCGTAGGACACGCGCTCTTGGTCGCGCACATTGCGGTTGGGAAGGGCCCAGATCGTGGTAAAGCCATCGATCAGCGCGTCGTAATTGCCGCTTGTGCTGCCCTTCTGGGCTGGCAGTTCGCCGACGACGGTGCGCTGCCCGGCAGCAGGGTTGAAGCGGATGATCTGTTTCGTTGCGTGCTCACGCCATGACCAGAGGGTGTCGTCCCGTGGGTCGATTGCCAGTCGCGAGTTGGGCATGACCGCGGCCGACCACTTAGCGTTGCCGGTGGCGAGGTCTACGCAGGTGATGACGAGGTAGTCGGAATACCCCTCGCGGCGGAAATCGATCGGATCAAACTTCAGGTACGGCTTTGGTCGTCCGTCGGCCTGTTGGTCTCGACGGGCTTGCGTGGCAAAGTAGGCGTGATCCTTGCCCACCAGCACGTCGTGCACCGCATGATTGGCGAAGCCGTATTGCCAGCGGTTTTGCTCAACGTCGATGCGGGCGAGAACCTGATCGATGGCGGCGATCGCCTGTTCATGCCGGCCGTCGCGAACCGCCTGCATGACGGCCGGCGGAAGGTCGGCGATCGCTGTCGCGGACGAAGAGGACAAGGCGACTGCTACAGCGAAAGCGAAAAGGGCGGAACGCCAGGCGGAGGAGAAGGACATCAGATCTCCTGACGGGGAGCGAGTCGAATACGCTCGACGGCTATTTCGCGCCGTCGATGATGAAGACGCGCGTCGCTTGGTCTTCGGACCGACGAAGCTGGTCGAGTTCGCCGTTGATGCGGCTCAGCTCGTTCTGCAGCCGCGATTGCTCGCCGTGAAGCTCGCCCTGCTTCACGGTGAGCTGGTCCAGCGTGTCGGCCGGCGATGAGGCGGGCTGCGTCGTGGCAGCGGCAGCATCGTTGGCAGGGGGAAGCTGAGCGATCTGGAGTTGCAGCGTTTCAATCTCGACCGACAGCTCGATGATCTCGGCTGCGAATCGTTGATCGAATGCTGCGGTGCGCTTCGGCGCAAAGAGCTCGGCGGCGCGGATTCGGGCTTCGGCAAGATCGGCTTCAGCTCGGGCGACATCGAGATCGCCTGCCTGCCCGATCGACATTGCCTCACGAAGGCGATCGAGGATTTTCTGCCTCGCCGCCACCAGATCCGTGACGGCGGCCTGCGGTGAGTCGGCGGGAAGGGTGGTGGGGTCGGATTCGAGTCGCGCCCGGGCACGCTGGAGCGCCGTCAGGCGATTTTCGCGGAGTCGAAGGATGGCCTGAAGTTGTTCGCGCGAGTTGGCGACCGCAGGGTCGCGTCCGCCGGTCATGGAGGAACTGCGGTTGACCTCAATTTGAAGAGCCCGAATCTGCCGCTGAATCGCGGGACGTTCTTGCTCGAGTTCGCGAAGGCGGGTTTCGACGGCGGCTCGACGGGTGGTGAGCGTCTCACGCTGTTTGGCCAGGTCGGCCTCCCGCTCGCGGCCGACGCTTTCGATGGCGGTCTTGGTCTTGGTTGCCAGAAGGTCGAGGATCTTCTGGGCGGCGCCTGCGGGCAACGACTTGCCCGCGGGGACGCGGGCGGGGTTAAGCGATACGGTGAGTTTCACGCCGCGCTGGCCTACTGGCGACAGATCGATCGACGCCACCTTCGGCCATTCGGCAGGGGCGAGATCGACGGCTTCCTTCATCGTTGCGTCTACCAACGCCGTGCTGGTGAGCGTCGCGCTGAGCAACTGATGATCGGCCGACCGTCCGGTGTTGCTTCGGTCCTCGATCATCAGGACGCACGACGCTCTCTCGGTCACGCCGGTCGGGACCGGCGAGTCGGCAAGAGAGACGACCTGCGTCGCGCTCAACGAGAACGCGGCGGCGGCAAGGTAAATCGGCAGTGAATTTGGACGAACGGCGATCAAGCAGGCCCCTTGTTGGCGACTTGGCCCAATCTATCGCGCCCGCGTCACAAGTGGCAAGCGATAGCAGACGGGTCCATTCGTCGCATGCGATATCGCAAAAAGGAACGCGTTGATCGCCGTGCGTCCGGGATTAGAGGAATAGGCGCGTTATGCGATTGCCCTTTGCAGGGCGTGTTGGTGGATCCGGCTCGTCAGGGCGCGGACCATCTGATACAGGGCGTCAATCCAGTTTTGCCCGCGGCTGCGGAGCGTGAAATCACCGAGTCGGTCGTGAACGTTGGCCGTCATTTCGACGTGGCGGCCGGTGCGGCGCATCGACAGCTTCATGACGAAATCGCCAAGGCGATCGCCGATGCGGATAACGCGTTTGAGTCTGGACATCAACTGCTTCTTCTGGGTGGGCTTGAGAAGCACATTTCCGGCGTCGAGAGTGATCATTGACGAACTCCCTGCTAGGGCCAGTGACGCGGTTTTGGGTTGTTCCATACGACGGGAGCAACCATCGTGCCAAGTTTAGGCAGGGGTTCGCTCGCTAGACATTAGAAAAGCTGGCGTTATGTTGAGGGGCTTGGAAAGAAAGGAGCACAGGAATGGCTAAACCCCGCCGCCGCCGCAAGATCGGCTCGAAGAAGCGCAAGGCCCGACGTGACCGTCGTAAACGCTAAACAGTAATTACGGGACCTGCTAACCGGGATGGCGGCGCGCAAGCGCCCGTCCCGGTTTTTTCGTTTAATCGCATGCTAACATGGCACGGGTAGTTATCCTGCCCGGAAGATAAGCACATGCGCCCTCGCAGGCGCCCCAAAACATTCGGCCAATGCGATTCTTATGACAGTTATTTCAGACATGCCCGACACCAAGAAACAGAAGTCCGATCCGGCAGACGCCCAGCTGTTTCTCAACCGCGAGGTAAGCTGGCTGGACTTTAACGACCGCGTGCTGCAACTGGCGCAGGATAAGTCGATCCCGTTGCTGGAACGGGTAAAATTCCTGGCGATCTTCGCCAGCAACCTCGACGAGTTTTTCATGAAACGCGTCGGCGGGCTTCAGCGACAGCGGGCGGGAAACTTGGCAGAGCGGTCTTTGGACGGCCTGACCGTCCAGGAACAACTGAACGCTATCCACAAAGCCGTCCGGCCGATGCTGACGGAGATGTATCGCCTCTGGTTCGATGATCTGCACCCGGCCCTCAAGAAGCAGGGCGTCATCATCAAACGCTACGCCGATCTCCCGGCCAAGGACCGCGAGCTGGCCGACGAATTCTTTCGCAAGCAGGTGTTTCCGATCCTCACGCCGCTGGCGGTCGATCCAGGGCATCCGTTCCCTTTCATCAGCAACCTGAGCCGGTCGATGGGCATCATGCTGGAAGCCCCGACCGGCACCCGCAGCTTCTGCCGGATCAAGCTCCCCGAAAATCTGCCCCGCTGGGTACCCGTCGGGGCCGCCAACAGCTTTGTGCCGCTGGAAGGCGTCATCGCGGGCAATCTGCAACTGCTCTTCCCGGGCATGAAGGTTTTGGAGCACCACCTTTTTCGGGTGACGCGCAATGCGGATATCGACCTTGATGAAGAGGACGCCGACGACCTGCTGGCGATGGTGACCGAAGAGCTTCGCAAGCGCCGCTTGGCGGGCGTCGTTCGGCTGGAGTTGCCCGACGCGATGAGCGAGGAGATGAAGCTGCTCATCATTGATGGCATCGAGTGCGATCCGGAGGACATCTATTCCGTCCCCGGCCCGATCGACATGGACGACCTGATGGCGCTGGCGTTCATCGATCGTCCCGACTTGAAATACACCCCCTGGCAACCTCTGACCCCGCCGCGATTGCAGGATGACGATGGGGACATGTTCGCGGTCATCCGTCAGGGCGACCTGCTGGTGCACCACCCATATGACAGCTTCGGCGCCAGCGTCGAACGCTTCATCAAGGCGGCCGTCAACGATCCGAAGGTGCTGGCGATCAAGCAGACGCTTTATCGCACGAGTTCCGACAGCCCATTCGTCCCCGCCTTCATCCGCGCCGCCGAGATGGGCAAGCAGGTCGCGGTACTGGTGGAAATCACCGCCAGGTTCGATGAGCAGCGCAACGTCGAACTGGCCCAGAAGCTTGAAAAAGCCGGCGTGCACGTCGTCTACGGACTCGTGGGGCTGAAGACGCATTCCAAGCTCGCGATGGTCGTCCGCGAGGAGCCCGACGGCCTGCGGACCTACTGCCACATCGGCACCGGCAACTACAACTCCAAGACCGCGCAGCTCTACACCGACCTGGGCCTGTTCACGTGCAACCCGCTGATCACGTCCGACGTGATCGAGCTGTTTCACCACCTGACCGGCCGATCGATCAAGACGGACTACGGCAAGTTACTGGTGGCGCCGGTGAACATCCGCGACCGCTTCCTGGCGATGATCAAACGCGAAATCGAGCACGCCCGCGCCGGCCGCAAGGCGCACGTCATCGCGAAGATGAACGCGCTGCAGGATCACAAGCTCATCAAGGCGCTCTACGAGGCCAGCCAGGCGGGCGTGAAGATTGACCTGATCGTCCGCGGCTTCTGCTGCCTGCGCGCGGGCGTGAAGGGGCTGAGCGAGAACATCCGCGTGGTGAGCATCCTCGGCCGATTTCTGGAGCACTCGCGCATTTACTACTTTCACAACAACGGTCAGGAAGAGTTCTACATCGGTTCGGCGGACTGGATGGTTCGCAACCTCGATTACCGCGTCGAGGCGATCACGCCGATCGAAGACCCGTCACACCAGCAGACGCTGCGCGAGATCCTCAACGCTTCCCTGAACGATAAAGGCCACGCCTGGACGCTTCTGCCCGATGGCAAGTGGGCACGCGTTCCGAACGACAGCGATGTCCCGGTGCTCGATACACAACAACAGTTGATGCAACTGGCCCTCACCGCCCATCGCCAAGCCCGCCGAGCCTGATCCGCCGGAGAGTTCTTCATTGACAGCAGGGAATCGGTCGATTACGTTACTGAAACGTATCAGTTGAGGAAATTAAGACTGTTTTGTGAACGCGACGAGGCGGATACGACGACTGGAGGCGCGCGATGCTGCGAGGCAGGCGGATAGCGGGAGGCTTTCGATTATTGGCGATCTGCTGTGGCCTCGCGTCGGCGGGTGCGCCGGCGCAGGACGCCGTCGGGACCGTTCAGCGGACGGGCAGCAGCTTTGATCGGTCGTCGTTGCTCTGGGATGACGGCGTCGACGTCGAGAAGGCGAAGGCCGCCGATCGAATCGCGGCGACGGGTTGGGTGGAGTATGACTTCGAGGTCGCCCAGGGCGGCTGGCACGAACTCCGCTTCCATGGCATGCCGGCGGATTGGGCGCGGGATGTGCTTGTCGATGGCAAGCTGGCGTTCCGCCATTCCATCGCAATGCCGGGCGACGAGGCGCAAGCGGCATCGGGCTTGAAGGAAGGCAACCTGTATCTGTCGGCCGGGAAGCACACGCTTCGCGTTCGTCGGATGACCGGGCCGGGATTGTTCCCGAACCGATGGGAGCTGATTCCCGCCGCTGGGCGAGCGGAGGCGAGCATCGGCATCCAATCGATCGAGCGGCCGATCGTCGCGCCGGGCGAGTCGTTCAATGTCGAGCTCGTCGGCGGCATGCCGGAAGGGCCCGTTTCGCTCGAACTTTTCCTCGAATCGCTGATCGACCGCTCAACATATCCCGCGGGGACGGCGGAGTTCCTCGCCGGCCAGCCCACGACGAAGCAAATAACCATTGCTCCGCCTCCTGACAAAGGGGCCTACCTGTTGCGGGCGAAGCGCGACGGAAAACTGCTCGATTACAACGATCTGAAAGTCATGCCGCTGGTCGTCGCGAAGGTAGCGGGGCTCAAGCAATACGCCGAGACGACGCCGGACAAGCTGGCGCTGGCGGGGTTGTTCAACACGGGCGCGGTGATGCAACGGGACGTGAAGCTGCCGATCTGGGGTTGGTCGAAACCCGGATCGACGGTAAGCGTCGAGTTCGCCGGGCAGTCGGCGTCGACGATCGCGGATGGCAAGGGAGCGTGGACGGTCACGCTCGATCCGATTCGCGCGCCGGGGCCATACGAACTGAAGGTGTCGAGCGGGCCGGAAACGATCCGGCACGACGATATCCTCTGCGGCGACGTGTGGCTGTTGAGCGGACAATCGAACATGGGCGGCACGCTGAAGGATTCCTTCGACGGCCACGAGACGGCGGCGAACGAGGCGAAGCATCCCGACGTTCGCCTTGGCTGGGCTGCGGTCGACCCGTCGGCGAAGAACGCCGGCCGCGTCACCTCACGATGGCAGAAGGCGGCGCTCCTGCCGGGGCAGGACGTCAAATCGCTTCATTCGTGGAACGCGATCAGCTTTGCTTTCGGGACCCATCTGCACCGCAAGCTGAACATCCCGATCGGCCTGGTGATCAACAATCGCGGCGGCACGCGGATCGCGACGTGGACGAGCCTCGACGCGCAGCAGCGCGAGCCCGCGTTTGAACTGGAATTGCGCCGCTGGGCCATGGACAGCGCCGACCGCGGAATCGAGTTCGCGGCGGCATCCGCGGTGCCGGGGATGATCCGCTCTATTCGCAACAAACAGGGACCTGACGCGCCGATCGATCTCGATTCGATCCTGCAAAACCGCCTGGATAACGGCTATCGCAACGTCCCCGGTCGCAACTATGAAGAGCTGACCAAACCGTTGGCGCCGTTCCCCTTCAAAGGGGTGGTGTGGTATCAGGGCGAGAGCGACGTCGTTCGCGCTTATGCCTACGGCGACATGCTCAAGACGTTCATCGCGGATTGGCGCACGCTGCTGAAGGACGACCAGCTGCCGTTCGTCGTCGTGCAGATCGCGTATGGCAACGGCAAGCCGAACGAAGGGGAACCGGGCGAGAGCCGCTTCGGCGAGCAGCAGCAGGCGCAGCAGTCGGTGGACGATCTGCCGAACGTGTCCATCGTCACGACGTACGATCTGCCTCGGCCGACCGATGACGTACACTATCGGGATAAGCTGCCCGTCGGCCGTCGTGCGGCATTGGCGGTGCTGCACGACGTGTACGGCATGGCCGACGCGACGCCAAGCGGGCCGCGATATGAATCAATGAAGGTGGAGGGCGATCGCGTTCGACTGCGCTTCACCCACGTCGACGGCGGATTGCGGACGAAGGGCGAGGACGCGCTTGGCGGGTTCAGCATCGCGGGCGCCGACCAGAAGTTCGTCTGGGCGAACGCGAAGATCGACGGGGATGAAGTGGTCATCTGGAGCGAAAGGGTGCCCAACCCCGTGGCCGTACGGTATGGGTGGGCAAATGCTCCGTGCGGCGCTAACCTGATCAACGGCGCCGGCCTGCCGGCGCTGGTGTTCCGAACGGATGACTGGCCCTGGTCAACCAAGGCGCGAACGGAAGCGCTCTGGGGCCGGTAACGGCAGTGGCGGGGGATCGGGAGATGCAACGCGTGGAACTGACGAGCGACAAGCTGCGACTGCGGTGGCAGAAACAGGAGGACGGCTGGCGGCTGTTCGACCTTGCCGCCAAGGATGACCAGCGCGGCTGGCTGCCGTTGCCCACGCCATCGGGGTTGCACACCATCCTGCACTTGAATCGCAATCCGGCGCAGTACCTCGTCGAGGTCGATCGCGAAGGCGTCGCCTTTCCCTTCTACCCACGATCGGCGGAACGACTGGAAGACGGGGCCATTTCCTTTCGGCAATCCCTGTCGATCGGCGAGGTGGAGTCGCGGTGGTCGATCGATCCGGCATTTCCGACCGACGTATGCGTTCGCATCTCGATTGTGACGAGCCAGCCGGGACACGTTTCGATCGCCTCGCCGACGTTGTCGGTGTTCGAGGAGTCGGACCTCGCCTGGGGCATGATTCCCGGCAACTGGTGCGGCAACGGAGTGCAGCCGAACTACGAACTTTCGCCGGCGTACAGCCAGGGGTTGCCGAACCGCGCCTGCCTGACGCGCGAACGCAATACGATGACGCTCTGCGCCATCCTGACCGCCCGGAACGGAACGACGATCGGCGTCATCCCTCGCCCGGGTCTCGCATCGAGCTACTGGACCGGCGACAAGAACACGCGCGGCGATTGGCGCGTTGCGCTATCGACGATGGATCGGTATGCCCAACTTACCCCCGTGATGTATCACCCCGTGATGGGCCAGATCGACGCAAAGCAGGAGGCGGGCGCGACGGTCGTAAGCGAGTTTCGCTACAGCATTCAGGCTGCGGGGTGGTTTGAGGTGTTCCGGCACGCAGCGATGGACATCTATCGCTTTCCGGAACTGCTGAAGTTGCAAAATTCCCGTGAATCGTTGGCCGAACGCGTCGGTAAGCTGGGCAACATGCTGGCGGACGACGAAAAGTCGTTATGGAAGATCGTGGAACTCGACGGCGTGAAGCTCGGCGCGAACGGTACGAAGACGTCGGACGTCGGCGCGATGTACATGCTCGCCCGCGCCACCGGCGACAGGCTGTTGCAGGGGCGGTTGCCTTACATTCGTAACTACAAGCTGTTGCAGCAGCAGATGCGGCTGGGCTTTTTTCAGCATGCGGCGACGGGAGAGTATCCAGGTGAGGCGGGGTTTGTGGCAGAACGCGGGAATTGGATCGAGCCGCTGTTCACCACGTATTACACGATGCTGGACGTGGGGAACATGGCGCTGTTCAACCCGGACGACGATGAACTGAAAATCCGCCTCCGCCTTGCGGCCGAGAAGCTGATCGCCTGGCAGCATGAGGATGGTGGATTCGACGTCGCGTACGACAGCGTCAGCCATCGATCGTCGTTTCCCTTCCTGAAAGACCTGCGGCCGACGTGGTACGGATTGCTCGTTGCCGCCCGAATCCTGGGCGACGACCGTTATCTGGCAGCGGCGCGCAAGGGGGCGGACTGGTATCTCCAGCACGCCGTCGGCAAGGGGCACTACCTCGGCGCATGCGGCGATGCGCTGAACATATGGGATTTCACCACCGTTTTCGGATCGCAGGCATTGCTCGACCTCCACGCGCTGACCGACGACCGAAAGTACCTCGATGCCGCCGTTGATGTGGCGCGCGTTTACTCGACGTCGATCTTCACGCATCCAATCCCGACCACGGAGACGAAAGCCGTCTCCGGCGTCGCGAAGCAGGACTGGGAGATCACGCAGGTCGGCCTGAGCGTCGAACACATTCGCGGCACCGCCAGCAGCGGGCCGGTGCTCCTGTCGAGCCACGCTGGGTTATTCGTGCGGATGAACGCGCTGACCGGCGAGCAACTCTTCCTCGACATGGCCCGCGCGGCGGCGCGGGGACGGCAGCATTTCACGAACCCCGAAACGGGGATGTCGGTCTACTACTTCAACGCGATCGAAGATGTGCAGAAAGTGTGGGCCTCGTTCCCGTGGCACGCCGAGTGGCAGGTGGGGTGGATCACCGATTACCTCGTCTCCGAGGCGCACCTGCGTACCGGCGGGCGGGCGTCGTTTCCAGCCGGATTTCCGACGCCGAAGGTCGGCTCGCATGTGGCGTATGGCTTCGCCCCCGGCATGGTCTACGGGCACGCCGCCGACTTCTGGCTGGGCGACCGTGCGGTCACCTGCGCTCAGGCGGACGTTGAATACCTGTCCGCGATGCGGACCGACGGCAAGGGGTTGCTGCTGATCGTGCTGAACCAGTCGCCTGAGATGCAGGCGGCGACGCTCAAGGTCGATCAAACTCAGGCGGCGTGGACAGCCTGCTCCCGCCTCGACGCCGGCCCGGCCGCGAGGGGAGATCCGGTAACCGGGGTGGTACAGGTGGAGTTGGCGCCGTGGGGCGCCGCGGTTCTATTGCTGGAAGGCGCCTCCCTCCGAGGTCAACGTCCTGTCCGATCATGACGATTGACGGAGATAGTGCGGCAAGGCAAGCTGTCTGGCAGACCGGGGTGGACGAATCCTTTGATCTCCGCGCGAACATTCCGTTGACACCCCAGGTGGGCCGGGTATTCTTAATCGAATAAGATAGTGAATTTTGATATTTTTCGGGATCGCTGCGTATGAGAGGTTCAACCCCACCCGGCCGCGTTACCGCGAAGGACATCGCCAAGGCTGCGGGGGTGTCGCAGGCGACGGTGTCGATGGCATTGCGAGGATCGCCCGAGATCGGCGAAAAACGCATCCTCCAGATCCGAGAGCTCGCCAACCAGATGAACTATCACCCGCGCGCCGCCGCCCAGTTGCTGCGGTCGAAGCTTGCGGGGCAGATCGGCGTGCTCGTCGGCTCGTCGGACGCGGTGCAGGCGTTCTCAACCGGCTTCACCGGCCCGCTGGTCGGAAGCGTGATCGACGTGTGCGTCAGCAAGAGCACGCGATACGTGATCGAGTTTCACTCGCATGCCGACGACGACGTCTGGACGAAGCAGCCGCCGTACCAGGTAGCGTCGGGGCTGGTCGACGGGTCGATCGTCATCGGCGACGTCGGCGAGCAGGTGCGGCAGATGCTCGGGCGCGATTTTCCGAGCTATCCGTGGGTCAACATCGACGAGCCGGCGCCGTACTGCGTGCTCAACGACAGCCACCGTGGCGTGCTCGACGTCTTGCGCCGGCTGCACGGCATCGGCCATCGGCGGATGGCTTACCTTTGCGGCCCGCAACGTTACCTCACGCATCGGCAGGGCTTCGGCGCGTGGCGCAGCGCGGTAAGGGAACTGGGCATCCCGAATTCGGCGAAGCGGCAATACGTGATCGACGCGTCGGCGGGCACGTTCGATCACATGGCCACGCTCGCGATCGAGTGGCTCCGCAAGGCGCTGCGCGAGGACGACCGTCCGACTGCGATCGTCTGCCACGATTCGGTCATCGCTCGCGCCGCCGTTCACGCCGCCACCGAACTGGGCCTGGTCATCCCGCGCGATCTGAGCGTCACCAGCTGGGGCTGGCACGTTTTCGCACAGGAGCAGTATCCGGCGCTCTCGACCGTCGAATTCGACTTCCGCGCGATGGTCGGGGCGGCGATGGATATGCTGAACTGCCGGATCAACGGCGAGCAAATCGAAGAGCCCCGCGTTGTCGTTCCGCCGCGTTACGTCGAAGGTGCAACGGTCGCTCCGCCGCCGTCAGCATAAAGTCAACGCATTTCGCGAGGCACATCTCCGATTGGATAACAGGCAGGCGTTCGGGTTCGAAGAAAAGAGTTGACGGAATTCAAAATATCGGTTACTTATACGATTCAGAATCGCATTCAGACAATTCGGAGCATCTTCTTTGAATCTGTGCTCGAAGATTGTGGTGTGGGCCGGCAGTTTGGTTTTCGTCGTGAGGTGGAACAAGAGTTGGCCTGCGATTTCGAATTGGTAGATGAAGCGGCGGACGTCGGGAGATCGCTGTCACGCGCGACGCGCGTTCCAGCGCCCTGACGCGGTTGAGAGGAGAAGCGGCCGTCCCCGTGACGGTCGCTGGAGAGGAGAATGCCGACGAGTATTGCATATCGAGCGTCACATCGATTTTTAGGGAGTGAAACTTATACGATTCAGGAAAGAGGAGAGTCTTCATGTCCAAGTTCATTTCAGCTGCAGTTCTTTCGGTCGGCCTGTTTTGTGGTGTTGCGGGCGCTGCGACCGTTCTCGTGAACGACACTTTTACCGGCGGCGCGGACATCAATACGACCACGTATCCGCGATGGAACAGCGTCGGCAGCGCCGCGGGCGTGACGCCGATCGCGTATGCCAACGAGGGCGACGCGCTCTCGGTGACGCCGTTTATCGGAGGAAGTGGCCAGCCGACGCCTCGCGCGGCGGACCGCGTTTTCCTTCGCCCGTTTGCCGCGACCACCATCGGTGTTGGCGAGAGCATTCAGGTCTCGTTCGACTTCTACGTCCCCAGCGGCACGGCCGCCAACCCTTATCGCTTCGGCCTTTACGATTTCAATCAGGCGCCGACCGATGGATCGTCCAGCGGGGCGTCCACCGCGATCAACGACAAGAAGGGCTACTTCGCGTTCATTTATAGCAACGCCGCCACCAACGCGCAGATGCGTCGCGATTGGGTTTACACCGCCAATACGGATCCGACTTCCAATACCGGCATGGTTATGACCAGCAGCGCCGGCGGACTGCCGCCGTCGACGCCGGGCGGCACGCAGTTGACGACGCAACTCGCGAGCTCTGCGCCGATCGGCGGGGCGCCGACATTCATCGGCAGCGCGAACGTCGCACACGTTATCCTCACAATTGAAAACCTCGGCGGCGGCAACAATGAGATCACGACCGAGGTGTATAAGGGCAGCACGCTCATCTACAGCCTGTCGGCCACCGAGAGCGACGCCGGCGGATATACCAAATTCGATACCCTGGCGTTCCTGACGCAGGGCGTCGCAGTCTACGACAACGTGAAGATCCAGGTGGTCCCGGAACCGACGGTCCTCGCCGTCGGCGCGCTGGGATTGATGGGGATGCTGGCGCGTCGTCGTCATCGGCCGCAAGCGATCTGATGGCGTCGTTTGCCGCCGAAATCCGTCTGACGTACGCTCGGCCGGTCGGCTATTCCCGACCGGCCGAGTTGTGCTTGCCGCAGATTACGCCGGGCGACCCGGCCGCAGGCGAAGGAGCAGCTGAACCATGCGATTAACGACCGCCTTTGTCGCGACGATCGCAGCCTTGTCGTTCTTCCAGCTTTTTGCGAGCCACGTCATGAGCCACGAGGTTGACGTTCCCGCCCAGCGTTCCGCCGCCGGTGGGGCTGAGCGCGGGAAGGTGTACAAGATCCTGCCGCTTGGCGATTCCATCACGCAGGGCGGCGCGAGCTATCGCTATCCGCTATGGGAGAAGCTGCACGCGGCCGGGTATTTCGTCGAATACGTCGGCTCGCGCGAGAGCCAGACGCGCATCGGCGCGATCCGCCACGAAGGCTGGAGCGGCCATCAGGCGCAGTTCTTCGCCCGCGAGATCGAAAAGTTCTACGCCCCCGAAAAAGCCGATATCGTTTTGCTGCACGCCGGCCACAACTACGAGGCGAAGGACGATCCTATTCCCACAATCCTTGCCTCGACTGAAACGATCGTCACCACTGTTCATCGCCTGAACCCGGACGCGATCGTATTCGTTTCGCAGGTGATCACGGCCGGCAAGCTGCCGAAGTATTCGTATATCCCGGAGCTGAACATCGAGCTGGCGAAGCTGGTCGAACGACTTGATCCAAAGCAGGAGAAGGTGCGGCTCGTGAACCACGCCGAAGGCTGGAACTATGAGGTCGACTGCACCCCCGACAAGGTGCATCCCACGCACGGCGGCGCGGAGAAGATGGCCGACAAGTGGTTTGAGGCACTTGTGAAGGCGCTGCCGTCGCCCGGCGAGCAGCGGATGCCGGAATTGGCGACGTACAAGAAGGGCAAGGGGTATGACCTGAAGCTTCACGTCTTCAAGCCGACTTCAGCCGTGGATGTAGCGAAGCCGCGCGGGGCAGTAGTGTACTTCTTTGGCGGCGGCTGGAGCCACGGCACGCCGTTGCAGTTCTACGCCGAATGCCGCCAGCTCGCTGCGCGCGGCATGGTGGCGATCTCGGCCGACTACCGCATCTCCAGCCAGAACAAGGTGACGCCGTTCGACAGCCTGGCCGACGCCACCTCTGCCATTCGCTGGGTGAGACAGCACGCGTCGGAACTCGGCATCGATCCCAATCGCATCGCGGCGGCCGGCAGTTCCGCAGGCGGGCATCTGGCGGCGGCGTGCGCGATCACAAGCGGATTCGACGATCCGTCCGAAGACCAGTCGATTTCCTATCGCCCCAACGCGCTGGTGCTGACCGCGCCGGTCATCAACAACGGGCCGGATGGCTTCGGTTACGAGGCGGTCAAGGACCGTTACAAGGAGTTCTCGCCATACCACGCCTTGCGCGAAAGGGCGCCGCCAACGCTCGTGTTTCTCGGCAGCAAAGATGGCAACACGTCGGTTGAGGCGATCGAGGATTTTCAGTCTCGCCTGCGTCAGTTTGGCGGCCAGTGCGACGTGCACATTTTCGACGGCTTCGGCCACGGCCTGTTTGCCTACCGCGAGCCGCCGACGCCCGTCTGCAACCAGATCCGCGACGAGACGGCCGCGTTTTTGAAGGCGTTGGGATATTTCGAATGAAGCTTCGCGTACGCTCCTGCGTTTCGATCGAAAAGCAACTCCACACGCGCATCCCGTTTCGGTATGGCATCGCAACGATGACGCACGTGACACATCTGTTTCTCAAGGTCCACGTCGACATCGACGGCCGGACGTATACCGGCGTTGCCGCTGATAACCTGCCGCCCAAGTGGTTTACCAAAGACCCGGACAGTCCTGTTGAACAGGACGTCGAGCAGATGCGCAGCGTGATTCGATCGGCGTGTAGCATTGCCGAGGCGGCAGGTACGGCGTCAAGCGTGTTCGCATTGTCCAAGTCGATCGGCGATGAACAGCACCGAGCCCTGGCCGATCTTCCGCCACTGTTGGCCAATTTCGGCGCCAGCCTGGTGGAGCGCGCGATCATCAGCGCCGTCACGCAGGCGGTGGGAGCGCCGTTTCATCGGTTCGTTCACGCGCCGGAGTTTGGCGTGAGCCTGGCCGCTTGTTACCCACAGCTTGCCGGCCGCACTTTGCGAGAGTTCTTGCCCGCCGCACCGCTGGATCGCGTGGCGGTTCGTCACACCGTCGGCCTCGGCGATCCGCTTACCGACGCCGACGTCGCCCCGGCCGACCGCATCGACGACGGCCTGCCGCATTCGTTGGAAGCGTGCACACGCGCATACGACTTGAAATACCTCAAGATCAAGCTTTCGGGCGACGTCGAGGGCGACCTGGATCGCATGCTCGGCATCGCCCGCGTCGTCGCGCCTGATATTCGCTTCACACTGGATGGCAATGAACAGTACCGGTCAGTCGAATCGCTTCGCGCGTTCTGGGAACGCTTCACGGCCGATCCGCGGCTGACGTCGTTCCTGAAGGGGCTGATCTTTCTCGAACAGCCGCTTCACCGGGAGATTGCGCTCCGCGACGATGTTCGCCAGCAATTGATCGACTGGCGCGGACGGCCTGCGATGATCATCGATGAATCAGGCGGCGATCTGGCTTCTGTGGAACGGGCGCTCGATGGCGGCTACGTCGGCGCGAGCCACAAGAATTGCAAAGGCGTCATCAAGGGGCTGGCGGCCGCCTGCCTGATCAAGTCGCGCGGCGGAGTGCAGAGCGGCGAAGACCTTTCCAACGTTGGCCCGGTTGCGTTGCTCCAAGACCTTGCGGTGGTGGCGACGCTTGGCATCGGTCACGTCGAGCGCAACGGTCATCACTATTTCCGCGGGCTGTCGGTCTTCCCGCCGCAGATCGCCGAAGTGGTGGCGGAGCAACACGCCGATCTCCTTGAATCTCGCGGCGATCTGAAAACACTGCGGATTGGCAAGGGGGGAGAGATCGCGTTATCCAGCGTGAACGCGGCCCCGTTTGGCTTGGCTGGACAGGATCGCGTGTTGATGATGATCTGACGTGTTGTGCCGGCGTGAGCGTCGGCAACGCGTCGGTTTACAGGTCGAGACTGGGCACGTCGACCGCTTTGCCTGTGCGATAGCTCTCGCGAATGGAAGCCGCGATGTCGTACGCGCGAATACCGTCGGCAAGCGTACACGGCATCGGCCGGCCTTCGGTATAGGCGTCGAAGAAATCCTTCATCTGCAACGCGGTGCGTTCCTTATCGCTGCCGTCGCCGGGCTTGTTTGAGAGCGACCACTCGTGCGTCACGTCGGCGGCGCGGGAGCGGGTGCGGTATTCCTTTACAAAGGTTGAGGCGCCCCATTGATAGTCGAGCCCGACGTTTTGCGCATGGGCGGTGCCACGCTGTGTGTACTGATGGCTGTGTTGTGACAAGTTGAAGACCGCCATCCCGCCAGCGGCGAATTGAAGACAGGCGGTAAGCTCGCGCTCCTCGTGGGGAAGGTTAACGCCGTCGGGCGTGTATGCCGACGCCGTCACCGACTTCACCTCGCCGCCGACCCAGCGGAACCAGTCGAGTACGTGGCAGCAGTGGAAGACGAGCTGGCCGCCGGACTGTTGCGGGCGGTTGCGCCAGTTGGATTCGAGGGTTTGCTCCGGGCCGTAGCCCGGCGTCAGCCAGTGATGGTGCAGTCCGATCACCCGGCCGGCGTCCGGGTGCCTCAGGATTTCCGCCGCCCGCTTGAACGGCGCGATGTAGCGGTACGACAGGCCGACATAGCATTTCACCGGGTATTCCTTTGCGGTGCGGATCAGCAGGGAGCGTCCTTCCGGATCGACGCAGACGGGTTTCTCGAGGTAGATGTCCTTGCCCGCCTTCGACGTGGCCGCGAAGGCCTGCGGATGCAGGAACGCCGGCAGCGAGATGACCGCGACGTCGAAGTCGTGGGAGAGAAAATCGTCCTCCTTCGTGAACGCTCGTCCGCCGTAGAGTTGCGCGGCGTGCTCGGCCTTGTCTCGGTCGATATCCAGGCACGCGGTCACGGCGTATCTGCCCGCCGCCATCGATTCCAGACCCGCCATAAGATCGCGGGTGCGATACATGTTGCAGCCGTACAGCCCGATCCTGACGCATGACGAAGTGCGCATGAGTGTGTGTCCGACAGAAGAGAAAATAAAACCAGTCCGCAATTAATCTGATACGATTAAGTTAGCGTTGTTTTGGCGATTTGTCCATTGATAGATTCTGCGCAAGTCAATCCGAAAAATGATTGCAAAGCGAAATGGCGCGACTATACTGAATCGTATAAGTAAGTTCGCATCTCCAATCTGGATTGGACCGCTTGGCATGCGGAAAGAACGTTGTCTTGGCGGAGGGACTGCCGTGGCCGGTGAGCTATCCAGGCGAGCGGCATTCGCGCGCTTACTGAGAAAATTATTGTCATTGGCATTATTGCGGTGTTGATTTGAATTCTGATTCCATTGCTGGGCGGATCACGAGTGTTGACCAGCGGCCGCCTGCCTGACGGCGGCAGTGATGTGGGCTGTAAAGCGGAGAGGTTACGCTTGGTTTCGCATGCCGCTAATCCATCCTCGGCGTCGGCATCTCCGGCAAACGAGTTCAGGTATTCGTGAGACGACCGCAGCACCGGTTCAGGATGATGTCGACAGTTTCAATCGTCACCCATCGATCCATGCAGCACGCCAGCTCGCGAACATCGCACACGCTTTGCTCTCCGGCACTGCACTGGACGGACGGGCATATTTTGGGCAATGGCGATCTCGGCGCGGTGGTGTGGGGTACGCCCAATCACTTCTGCGTCGGGTTGTCGAAACATGATGTGAACGACCTGCGATGCCATGGCGAGCGAGGCGCGACGCTCCGTCAGACGTATCCGACGATTCGCGATCAAGTGATGGCGGGCGACCGCAACATCCGGCCGAAATTTGAATCTGTCGATAGTGCGCCGGCCAACGCGCAGCAGCAGATCGCGTGCGGATGCTTGCGAATGGAACTGATGCGGACCGTTCAGCCACACGTTTTCGAGCAAACGCTCCGTTTTGACGATGCCCAGGTCATTGCCGCGATCGAGCCGACGGTCGCGAGTTGGACCTGGGGTCAGCGCGTGCATTCGGTCGTAGCGCGCCTTCGGGTGCTACGCGATCGAAATGTGGCGCTCGTCGAACTGGAGTCAGCGGCGCCGCAGGAGATCAGCTGGTCGTTCGATCACGCCCCCGGTGAGCGTGAGGCGGCGGTGGGGTATCGGGTGACAGATGAATTGACCGCATGCTCGACCTGGCGGCTGGACGAGTGCAGTCCGTTCGCCGTCGCCATCGCGAGCAACCGCCCGGATTGCACTGCCGACCGCTTCGGCATTCGCGGTCGGTTGAAGTTCGGCGGCGAATTGGGGGTGGGTCGGCTGATCGTTTCGGTCTGCGCGAACGAGGACGCGATGGAAGAGGCCGCCATCGCGCTGGCGAAAGAGGTGATCGACGGCGTTGATGCGTTCATCGCATCACATGAGGCGTGGTGGAAATCGTTCTGGGAGCGATCGAGCGTTCAAACCGATGTGGATTGGCTGGACCGAACATGGCGGCTAGCCCAGTTTGCGCTGGGCGCTTCCACCCGGCCGGACACGTCGCCGCCGAATTTGCAGGGCATCTGGTGTCAGGACGAGGTGTCGCCGTGGCATGCGGATTTTCATTTCAACACGAATCTTCAGGCCTGCCACTGGCTTGCCTGTTCATCGAACAGGCCGGAATTGCAGGGCGCGCTCGTACGGTCGCTCGCAGTGGACTGGAGAGAATCGTTTCGGCACATCGCGCGGTCCATCTATGGCTCCGCCGGCTTAGCCGTCCCGATTGCCAGCGACATCCGCGGCCGAGCCCTCAGCGCGTGGGGGTATGCCGAAGTTGGCATGACTGCGTGGATCGCACAGCACGCATGGGAACAGTTCACCTTTACGCAGGATCGAACGCTGTTGCGAACGGTTGTTTACCCATTCCTGCGAGAGTGCGCCCAGCTCTATTGCGATATCCTCGTCCGCGATGATCGCGGTCAGTACAACGTTGAGCTTACGCATTCGCCCGAGCAGAACTGCACCGACGCCGGCGGCAGGGAGATCGCCCTCTACGGCCGGAATGCCGCGATCGACATCAGCGTGATCGGAGCGTTGATGGGGTGGGTCGCGGAGGCGTCCCAAATCCTTGGAGAAAACGTCAACGATGCGCTTCTGCGTCATTGTGAGCAGATCCGCGCTAACCTCCCGCCGCTCCCCACGGCTGAGGGCGTGCTGATTGACTACGAAACTGCTTATTTCCGTGATGGTGATGGACCTGGCCAACTGAAGATTTCGCACCGCCATCCCAGTCGGCTGATGGCGATCTTCCCGCAACGGCAGGTCGACCTGGGCAGCGATGCGTCGCATCTCGCACTGGGTCGTCGGTCGTTTGACGAGTTTCATCGGGCGTACGGCAACTCGGGCTTCACGGGATGGTCGTACGCGTATCAGGCGTGCATCGCGGCGCGACTGGGCTTGGCGCAGGACGCGCTCGATTGCCTCTCGGCCGTCGTCGATCACTTTACTCTTAAAGGTGGGCTGACGAGTCACAACAGTCTCACGCCGGGATTTGCCAACGACGCCGAACTGGGCGGCCCGCTGTTCCAGATCGAAGCGCTTCTTGCCTGCGGAGCGGCGATCAACGAAATGCTGCTCCAGCGGACCAGCGATGGCGTGATCCGCGTCTTCCCCGCCTGGCCGGCGGGGCATGCTGGGCGGTTTGAAGACCTGCGCGTGGCCGGCGCGGTGCGGGTGAGCGCATCGCGTGACGGATCGCGCGTGGCGTACGTGAAGGTGGTCGCCGACTGCGACGGTCCGCTTTCGCTCTTTAATCCATGGCCGAACAGCGTCATTGCCCGCACGAGTGATCGCTCGGCCGTCGAGACGCACGGCGGTCTGGTCATTCACTGGAATGCGCAGGCGGGCGCGCACTACCGATTTGAATCCATCTGACGTTTCAACCCTGTGATACAACCTCTTTGAAGAACTGCGGAGGCCGATCCATGAATTGTTTGTCCACTTCAACGCTGCTCTTGCTGGGCATGTTGCTCCTGATGACCCTCTCATTGCCGCTTCGCGCCGCCGATTTCGACGGCTGGCAGCCGCCGTCCACCGGCGGCCGACTTGATCCTACCGGTGGGCGGGACGGGGCGGCGGCGGTGCTGCTCGAGCAGGATAAGGAAACGACCAACCACCCCTGGCTCTCGCCCGCACAGCCGGTGCAGGGCAAGTACGTTCGCGCCTCGGCGTGGATGCGCGTGCAGGATCTGTTCTACCTCGACTTCGGCTTCTTCGCGGCCGCCTCGGTGGAGTTCATGGACGCCGCTGGAAATCCGGTGAAGGATGAGCCGTTCATCCTCAGCCGGGAAATCATGCTGTCCGAGCCGCTACTCGAACAACGCATGCAAACGCACGACCGCCGGCTTAACTTCGGCTGGCGCTACGGCGAACGTCTCATTCCGGTGCCGGAGAGCGCCAGGCAGGTGCGCGTTCGCTTCGGCTTTTCGCAGCGAACGCATGGCAAGGCGTGGCTCGATGATCCTCAGCTCACGTTTACCGATACGCCTGAGCCCGCGCCGGTAGCTTCCAATGCGGCGGAATCCCTCCCCGCGATCGAGGTGCGTCTCCGGACGGCGGAACACGCGCGTGCGGATGATCCGCTCGGTCACATCTTCTTTCCGGGGGAAGACGCCGTTTTCAACGTCGCCGCGCCGAAGAAGGGCGATCAGGGCCCGGCCACGCTAGACGTTACCGTTCGCGATTCGGAGGATTACGTTGTCTGGCGGTCGCGCCTCGACGTTCCGAACAATTCGGACGGCCTCGCCGTCGCCATGCCCGCCGCGATAGCTGAGCCTTTCATTGGTCGGATGCTGACCGCGCGGTTTGAGTTCGTAGCCGGCGCAACGCCGATCGCCCGCACTGAGTTCACCTTTGGTTACACCAACGAATGGAAGCGCGATCAGGTTCGCCACGGCGCCGAGCAGCGTTACATCGCCAACCTTCGCTCAACGTGGAGCTCCACCAAGCACGGCCGCTACTGGATGCAGCACGGCGACGCGCTCACCACCTGTTCGCTGCACATCAAGAACATCTGGAAGGACGGGACGCAACCGCCGGACCTCAGCAACCTGTCCGCCTTCTATCAGCGGCCGGACACGTTCAACAAGCAGTTCAACTACTCCGTCGTCGTGCTCATTACCGGTGGCGAGCCGAACCTCATCCCGGCGTTCTCGCATCTCGGCCACCACGCGTTGCCCGAGCCGGAGAGCATCGGCGCCTTCATGCGCGCCGCCGTCCGGCGCTTTCCGCACGTCAAGTATTGGAAAGCCCTCAATGAGATGTATCGCAAAGACGTCCCGGGCTATCGCCAGGCTTTCGTGCAATGCCAGAAGGCCTTCTACGAAGCCGTGAAATCAGAGAATCCGGATGCCGTCGTCATCATGGATAACAGCAGCATCCGCGATGACGCGCGCGGCCTGTTTGAACTGGGCGTCTTCAACTACTGCGACGCCATCGATCCTCACCTGTACGGCGAGATCGAGCCCACCATGTTCGGCTTCTTCAAGCAGGAAAAGGAGATGCTCGAAAGCTGGGGCGTCCACAAGCGATGGATTTCGCTCGAGGCCGATCCGATCCCCGGCGCCGGCGCTCAGGGCATCGAGCCGCGATGGGTGTCTGAAGAGCTCCCGAAGATGCTCGGCGCGTTCTTTGGCATGGGCGGCGAGAAGATGTGCATGCTCGGCTCGGGCGCCGTGGCCGACCCGACCGATCCGTTCTACGCCGATGCCCACGCCAGCACCAACTTTACGCCGATGATCAACTACTTCGCCTACCGGCGATTTATCGATCAGGTGGCCCTGCGTCCCACCGGCGGCTCGCACGTGCTGGGCGATATGCAGGTGCGGTACGCCCGCTTTGACGGCGACGACGATAGCGTGCTGGTCCTCTGGAGCCGCGAGGGTGAGCACACCGTGCGCGTTCGGAGCGGCAAGCCGCTTCGCGTGGTCGATAACGTACGGCTGGATCAGCAGCTCACCTCCGAAAACGGCGAATACGACCTGACCGTCGGCGTACAGCCGGTGTACGTCACCGGCGCTCGCGACCTGTCGATTGCGCTTCAGCCAAAGACGGCTTCGGCCCGCTCTCCCGATGGCGGCGTTGTCGTCGGGCGGCCAAGCGTGGTGACGTTGACGGTGCCGGATTCGTCGGCGATGTCGGCGACCGTCACGCTGCCGCCGGGGGTGAAGGCGAAGGCGACGACCGTGCCGATGGCCGGCGGCGTGGCGACCTTCGAAGTGACGCTGCCGGAAGATCACGCCGGATCGCTCGCGACGCTGTCGTTCACCTATGGCAAGTCGCCGGAATCGGTCCAGGGCATGGTATTGCACCGGTTCGAGTTGATTCGTCCGATCAGCGCCGAAATCTGGTCCGACGCCGCGCTGAAAGACGGCCGTCCTCAGTACGTGGTGCGGGTGACGAATTCGAACCCGGTGCCCGCCAGCGGCTATGTGGTTGCCCGCTCGCCGCGGACCGACGACGTTCGGCCGGAGGAGGCGCGCAAGTCGTTCAACATCCCTGCGAAGAAGAGCGTTGACTTGAAGTTCGATTTTTCAGCATCGCGTGAGCCGCGCGTCGCCGACGACCAGAATTCCTGGCCGGCGGTGGCGTTCGTCTACCCTGAGGATGCGTCGGCGTTCGCCGTGCGAGATCGCGTAAGCCTGTCGAACCTGCCGAAGGTTCGCCGCGGCCTGCGGATTGATGGTGACCTGTCCGACTGGCCGGATTGGAATACCGCCGGCGTCCAGGCGATCGGCGGTGCGCAGCAGTTCGTCGCCGCTGTCAGCGGCGCGAAGGCGGGGGACGTGCAGGCGAAAATGCAGGTCGCCTGGGACCGCGCCACGCTCTACTTCGCCGCCCAGGTGCGCGGAGCGGATGCGAGCAAGTCGAAGGGCGTGCGCTTCATCGTCAACAACGCCCAGAACAAGCTCGCCGGCGCGTACGAGGTGATGGCCGACGATCGCCACTACGCCATCGTGTCCGACGGCGACGGCTTCAAGCTGGAGGCGTCCGCCGGCTCGCCCGACGCGCGGGGCGTGAGGTACGTCGCCCGGCGTGTGGAGGGCGGCATCGATTACGAGGTCGCCATTCCCGGTTGGGAGACCGCTGACGTGCTGGAGGTCGATCCCGATCGTTGGCTGCGCCTGTCGGCGGTGGTGTACGACGCGGACGGCAAGGGCTACTGGCAATGGTTCGGCGGCGGGAAATCGCCTCGGGCGTTCGAGACGTTCGGCCTGTTCCAGTTGTCGGCGTACGGCGTCGATGAGTGGGGGGCAAAATTCGGCAGCCCGACCGCGCAGGGCGGTTATCAACGTGAGGGATACGTCGGCCTGGCGGCGCTTCCGAACGGCGATCGCGTTCGCGTGAAATCGACCGCGCCGGGCAAGAGCACCGTCGAAATCCTGAAGCCGGGCGGCGAGCTGGTTCGGTCGTTTGAGCTCCCGGTCGGGTACGGCATTCACAACGTCGCCGTCGATCGGAAAGGGCGGCTCATCGTCGCCGACCGTGTCGCAGGCGTGAACTTCTACTCCGCCGACACCGGCGAGCAGATTCCGCTCGGACCGACGAAGGGCTTTTATCCGAAGCGTCACATCATCGAATACCGCAGCCAGGGCGTCGCCCAGGACGCCGACGGCAACTACTTCGTCACCGCGCTTCACAAGCGGCGCGCCGGGCCCAGCCAGCCGTCGCCGGTGGTGGTGGAACGTCGTCTCGCCAAGATCAGCGGCATCACGATGTTCGACGAGGACGGCAACGAGGTGCCGACGTTCGGCGACAGCCTGTTCGTCAAGGACATGATGGGGCCGATCCGCATGTTCGGCACGATGGGCGAGCGCGCCGGCGCGTTCCTGTATGCCGAGAGCATTGCCGTCGATCCTACTGCCCGGCTGTGGGTGACCGACGCTGACGCCAACACGCTGCAAATCTTCACCCGCAAGTCCGCCGGCGTGTACGAAGAGTTGCCGATGGTGTTCGTCGATCTGCCGGAGGGCATGCCGTTCGCCCAGGTCCGCATGTTGCCCGACGGACGGGCGCTGCTTTACAGCGACAAGGCGATCCGCGTCGCGGCGCTGAAGGACGGCAAGGTGACGTTCTCCGAACCGACGATCACGGAGTTGCCGATCCGCGACATCAAGGTATCGGATGGAAAACTGCTGATGCTCGACTCGAAGGGCGCGATTTCCGAACGGCCGTTGCCTTAAGTGGGCTCGACTAAAAATTTTCGGGTTTTTTCAGGCCAGCGCTGCGCGATTGTCATGACAAACGCGCAGCGCTGCCTGTCTATATGAAGAGCACGCGTAACGCGCCGCGCGGCTACGTATCTGCGGGCATGACGCGGAAAAACGGGAAGTCCGCATGCCCGGCCGAGCCGCGGCAGAAGAGTCCAACCTTCGCGCCGATCCAGTGGCCTTCGACCGCCTGGTATTCGTCGCCGAGTCGTGTCCACGCGCTGTCGGCTTCAGCGAAGCTGAACCGGCATCGCCCGCCGTCCGCGACTTCGACGCGGAGGCGAAGTGATCCTCCCTCGATCGCATGGGCGTGAGTGACCTTGTCATCCACGATCACAACGACGCGACGGCCAGCGGTCGTGCGTTCGAGCACGATCGCGGCGTGCGACGTGCCGACGATCGCAAGCCCGGCCTGACCACGGAGATCGGACGATGTTTCGAGTTGCGTATCAACGAAAAACGCGAAGGCAGGGAATTTTTGCAGCAGTAGTCCCGGCGTGGTCGTCAGGCTGTCCGCCGGCGCCAGCGCCGGCAACCGCAGATAGCCCTGCCGCACGGAGAGGTCGTGCCATGCGTCCTCGTGATTCGCCTGCCACTGCCACTGCAAGCCAAGCGTGGGGGAATCGAAATCGTCGCTGGTCTGCGGCGCCTGCGCGAGATGGCCCGCAATCGGCTTGAGGTAAGTCAGGACGGGTTCGCCGACGTCATCGGCATTCTGGTTGATGCCCATCAGCGGCCAATCGTTTTCCCACCGCACGGGTTGCAGATGCGTGATTCGGCCGTAAACGCCGGCGTCCTGGAAGTGGATGAACCACCATTTCCCGTCCGGCGCATCGACGATCGCGCCCTGGTGCGGGCCGTTGATCGGCGTGGAGCCCTGCGCCAGCACGATCTTGTCCTCGTACGGGCCGAAGACGTCGCGCGAACGCAGGATGACCTGCCAGCCCGTCTTCACGCCGCCGGCAGGCGCGGAGATGTAGTAGTAGCCGTTTCGCTTGTGGAACTTCGGACCTTCGAGGGTGGGATGTTTTTCAGGTTGATCGAACACCGTTTTCGCTTCGCCAATCAGGCGCGAGGCATCGGGCGCCATCGGCGCAACGCTCAGCCGATGCTTGATGCCGCAGCGCGAGCGCGCGTAGGCGTAGACGAGATAAGCCTTGCCGTCGTCATCCCAGAGCGGGCACGGATCGATAAGACCTTTGCCTTCCTGAAGCAGCCACGGCTCGCTCCACCGGCCGTGCGGGTTGGTGGCGGTCGTGACGTAGATGCCCTCGTCGGGCATGGGGAAGAAGATCCAGAACTTGCCGTCATGCTTGCGGATCGCCGGCGCCCACACGCCGCAGCCGGGCTGCATCTGGCGATAACGCTCGTGCGGCACGTTCTTGATCGCGTAGTTGACGATCGTCCAGTTCACCAGGTCGCGCGAGTGCAGGATGGGCAGGCCGGGCGTGCAGGCGAAGCTCGACGCGGTGAGGTAGTAGTCGTCGCCGTCGCGGATGACATCAGGATCGGAGTAGTCGGCGCAGATGACGGGATTGCGAAACGTTCCGTCTCCGAGGTCGGGCGACCACGCCGGCGCGGGAAGGGCATGCTTGGAATGCGAATCGCCGGAAACCATTATTTTCTCCAATTCTTTCGCCAGTTTGTGGGATGACGGCGATCAGTTTAGCGGGTTACGGTGTCGAGCGGCAGTGCTCGCTGCAAAATCGCAACAACTTGACGCAATGCAAGTGATATGCGGTGGGCATACTGGGTTATCCTCAGCCAGGGCGGAGGGCGAGCGCCCCTTCCAACTGGCGGAACACGAGGCATTCACATGAATGACGGCAACTGGTACGGCGGACTTCTGGCGGCAATGATGTTCGGCCTCGTCCTGCTCATCACGCAGGCGGAAGGGCAGGACAAGATGACGACAAAAATTGTGCTTGCAGGCGATTCGACGGTCACCGATAGCGCCGGCTGGGGAACGGGCTTCGCCAAGGCGATGAACGACAAGGCCGCTGTCGTCAACCTGGCCAGGGGCGGCCGAAGCAGCAAGAGCTTTCGCGACGAAGGCCACTGGCAGAAGGCGCTCGACGAGCGCCCGGCGGTCATCCTGATCCAGTTCGGCCATAACGATCAGCCCGGCAAAGGCCCGGAACGCGAAACCGATCCGGCGACCACCTATCGGCAGAACCTTTCCAACTTCATCGATGAGGCGCGGGCAATCGATGCGAAGCCGGTGATCGTAACGTCCATTGCTCGGCGTCGATGGAAGGACGATGCGTTTTACATTGCGCCGGACCTTGCCCCGTACGCCGCCGCCGCCGCGGAGGTGGCGAACGAGAAGGGCGTTCCGGTGATCGACCTGTATGCGCGGTCGATCGAGGTATACCGCTCGCTGGGCAAGAAGGGTTGCGAGCTGATCAGCCCGCTGAACAAGGACGGGTCGATCGATTCGACGCACTTCAACACCGTCGGCAGCGAGCTATTCGGCCCGCTGGTGGCGGACGAACTGCGGCGGGTGATGCCGGAGATCGCGTCGGTCGTTCGCGGCTACATCCCCGCCGAGCAGCGCGGCGCTGCGACGCAACCGACCACCGTTCCCAATACGTCAGAGACCTCCGAGCGGTTCAAAGCCAAAGCGGAAACGCCTACGCCGAAGGGCGCGCGAGCGATCATCGTGGCGGGAGACGGCTCGGGTGAGTTCACCGGTGTCCAGGCCGCCTTGGATGCGGTCGCGGATAACAACGCCGATCGAACCATCATCCACATCAAGCCCGGCGTTTACTACGGCCCGATCGTCATTGCCCGGCCGAAGCAGAACATTACGTTCCAGGGGGACGGCGCGGACAAGACGATCCTTACGTTCGCGCTGAACGTGTCGAACCCGATCCCCGAAGGCGTGCCCGATCGCATGGGCGGCAACGGCGTGATCGTGCTGGGCGACGGGTTTGAAGCGCGCGACCTGACCTTCCAGAACACCAGCGGCGACCACGGCCAGGCGATGGCGCTTCGCCTGCAGGCCGACCGGGCGGTCATCCGCAACTGCCGGCTGCTCGGTTGGCAGGACACGCTGCTGGTGCACAGCGGCAGGCATTACTTCAAGGATTGCTACATCGAAGGCCGCGTCGATTTCATCTACGGCGGGGCGACGAGCGTGTTCGAGAACTGCCACCTTCACACCAAGAACGGCGGCTACATCACCGCCGCCAGCACGCCGCAGGAAACGCCGTTTGGCTACCTGTTCTACCGTTGCAAGATCACCGGCGACGGCAAGCCCGCCTATCTAGGCCGCCCGTGGCGTCCTTATGCGGCGGTGGCTTTCGTCGAATGCGAGATCGGCGACAACATCCTGCCCGCCGGCTGGCATAACTGGGGCAAGGAATCGAACGAGCAGACGGCTCGTTACGTTGAATACAAGAACACCGGCAAAGGCGGTGATCGTTCATCGCGCGTGCCGTGGAGTCGTGAATTAACCGACGCCGAGGCGGCAGATCATATGCCCGCGAACTACCTCAAGGGCAGCGACGGCTGGGCCCCGATTCCCTGATCAAAGCGGGAGGAGAAGCCATGTTTGCACAGTTGGTCCGAATCGTTTGGCTGGCGGTCATCTTCATGCCTGGGATGGTTCTTGCGAAGGGGATTTTCGATGGTCGCCAACCGGGGCTTGAGTTTCGCTCTCAGGCAATGGACACACGCGAGAACGTGACGGTCGAGCTGTGGTTTCAGCCGGCGCCGTCCTGTCCTGACGGGGCGGTCATCGTTGATAAATATGGAACAGGCTCGCAACTCGGGTATCGCCTCGAAACCAAGGCAGGCGGAGGGCTGCGATTCGTGACGACGGCGCCGAAGCCGTGCGAGTATGACGGACCGCTTCCGGCGGATCGACTGTCTCACGTGGTCGCAGTTTTCAGCCCGCGAACGACAGAGGTTACCCTTTACATTGATGGTGAACCTGTCGCGTCCCTTCCAAAACAGACTCGCGGATATCCCCGGCCGACTACTAACGCGCCGCTTCGCCTTGCGGCCGATCAGGACGGTCGCAATGGGTTCATCGGCGAGATCGAGTCTGTCGCGATCTATCGCAAGCCGTTAACCGCGGAGGAAGTGAAACTTCGTTTTTCTCGTTCTGAAATTGATAAGGCAGACCGCGTTGCCGCGTGGACGTTCTCGCAGCCGATGTCGGAACGCCTTGCGCCCACCCACGGCGAAGGCGAGCTGGCGCAGCCGATCGCGATCACAGGCGCGACGAAGGGGCCTGCGATAAACGCGTCGTCCACCCTCTGGTACGACCGGCCGGCACGGGAATGGGTTGAGGCGCTTCCCGTTGGAAACGGCCGGCTTTCAGCGATGGTGTTCGGCGGGGTGGAACAGGAACGGCTGCAACTGAACGAGGACACGATCTGGGCCGGGGGCCCATACGATCCCGCGAATCCGGCCGCGCCGGAGGCGATCAAGCAGGCGCGTGAACTGCTGTTTCAGAAGAAGCAGAAGGAGGCCGACGCGATCCTGCGCGAACGCGCGATGGCAATCCCCTCGCGGCAGGCTTCGTATCAGACGCTTGGAAACCTGACGCTCAGCTTTCCGGAATCGGCCACGCCGGTCACCGAATATACCCGGTCCCTCGATCTGAAGACCGCCGTCGCGACGACGTCCTTCACGCGTGACGGGGTTCGTTTCACGCGGCAGGTGTTCGCGTCGTACCCGGCCCGCGCAGTCGTCGTGCGGCTGACCGCCGATCGGCCGGGCAGCTTGAATGTCGTCGCCGCCATGAGTTCGCCGCACAAGATCGCGAATGTAGTGGTGCAGGGGGACGACTTGGTACTAGGCGGGACGGGCGGAGCGCATCAGGATATTCCTGGGCAGGTGAAGTTTGAATCGATCGTTCGCGTCCGGGCCGAAGGAGGCACGACGCTGCGCGACGAGAAGTCGATCAGCCTGAAGAACGCCGATGCTGTGACGCTTTTAGTTGTCTGCCGAACCAACTACGTGAGTTGGCAAGACCTGTCGGCCGACCCGGCGCAGTCAGTCCGGGAGGATTTGAACGCGATCGCGGAGGCGTCGTTCGAAGCCTTGCTTGCGCGTCACGTCGAAGATCATCGCCGATTGTTCGATCGGGTCACGCTGGACCTGGGTGTTACGCCGGCCGCCGCGCGACCTACTGATGAGCGCGTCCGTCATTTTGGGCAGGTCGATGATCCGCAGCTTGCGGAGCTGTTCTTTCAATATGGGCGATACCTGCTCATCGCATCGAGCCGGCCGGGCGATCAGCCTGCAAACCTGCAAGGCATCTGGAACGATTCGCTCGGCCCGCCGTGGGGTGGCAAGTACACGATCAACATCAACACCGAGATGAACTATTGGCCCGCGGAGACGACCAATCTGGCGGAGTGCGCGGAGCCGCTGTTCGCGATGGTGCATGACCTGTCGGTTTCCGGCGCCCGCACTGCGAAGACGACGTACAACGCGCGCGGCTGGGTCTGCCATCACAATACGGATTTGTGGCGTGCCAGCGCCCCGATCGACTGGCCCGCCGTCGGTATGTGGCCGACCGGCGGGGCGTGGCTTGCGACGCATCTATGGGAGCACTACCAGTTCAACGGTGATCGCGCATTCCTGGAGAAGGCATACCCTGTTTTCAAAGGCGCGGCGGAGTTTTTCATCGATACGCTCGTTGAAGAACCGCAGAGCGGTACGCTCGTGACGAGTCCGTCGGTCTCTCCCGAAATCGGCGGCATCGTGTTCGGGCCGGCGATGGATATGCAGATCCTCCGCGATCTCTTCGAGATCACCGCCGAGTCTGCCCGCATACTGGACGTCGATCACGAGTTTCGAACTCAGGTGCTCGCGACGAAGGCGCGCCTCGCGCCGCACAAGATTGGCAAGTACGGGCAGTTGCAGGAATGGTTTGACGACGTTGACAAGGAATTTGAAAGTCATCGCCATGCCTCGCATCTCTACGCGCTGTTTCCCAGCGCCCAGATCAATCCCGGCACTCCCGAGCTATTCGCGGCCGCGAAGAAGTCGCTGGTCGGGCGCGGGGATGGCGGAACGGGGTGGGCGCTGGCGTGGAAGATCAACCTCTGGGCCCGCGCGCTCGACGGCGATCACGCGATGAAGTTGCTGACCGTCCAACTAACCCCGCCAAAAGGCGGGTCCCAGGGTGGCGGAACTTATCCGAACTTGTTCGACGCCCACCCGCCTTTCCAGATCGACGGCAATTTTGGAGGCGCCAGCGGTATCGCTGAGATGTTGCTCCAGAGTCACGAAGGGTTTCTCCGATTGCTGCCCGCGCTTCCCGCAAAATGGCCGAATGGAAAGGTGAAGGGTTTGCGAGCGCGGGGCGGATTTGAAGTCGACCTTAACTGGGAGAAAGGCAAGCTTTCCCTCGCAACTGTTCGCGCTGTGCTGGGGCGACCCCTGGTCATCCATTCGACCACGCCGATCGTCGTGCGCAATGGCAATGTCCCCGTTGCCGTGCAGCAAGTCGGCCGCGATCTCTACTCGTTCGACACGATCGCGGGGAACGCCTACACGATCGAAAACTAGGATCGGTTTCGAGTTTGCCGGGTCGGGTTCTCCATAGAGGAGCGCTCGCACGCGTTATTTGCGGAAGAAAGCCAACGCCATGCAACAGGTAATTTTTTTTGTGTTGATTCTGTTTTTGGTCGCAGCGGTTGCCGGCCGCGTCCAGGCTGCGTCGCCGGTCACGGTCATGCTGGTTGGCGACTCGACGGTGACGGATAACGCCGGATGGGGCGCGGGCTTTAAGGAATTGGTGACCGACGAAGTCACCGTGCTGAACCTTTCGCGCGGCGGCAGAAGCTCGCGAACATTTCAGCAGGAAGGGTCGTGGACGAAGGCGCTGGCGAACAAGGCCGACTACGTCTTCATTCAGTTCGGCCATAACGACGAGCCGGGCAAGGACCGCTCGACCGATCGCGAAACCGAATATCCCGTCTTCATGCGAAAGTACGTTGCCGACGCCCGCGCCGCAGGCATGAAGCCCGTGCTGGTGACGTCGCTTGTGCGCAGGCAGTTTCAGGCGGACGGAAAGATCAAGTCATCGCTGGCACGGCATGCCGAGATCGTGCGTGAGATTGCGAAGGAGATGGGCGTTCCGCTGATCGACCTGCACGGCAGGAGCCTTGCGGTTTGCGATGCGCTCGGCCGGGAAGCGTGCGTGGCGCTGATGAGCTCGCCGAAGGCGGATGGAAGCGGCTTCGATGGCACGCATCTGACGCGCGCTGGCAGCCAAATCATGGGAGCGCTGGTGGCGGACGAGGTGCGGCGGGCAATCCCGGAACTCGTCCCATACCTGCGGCCGGTGCCGGCGTCGTCGGTTCCGCCGGCCGCCCGGCCTTCCACTCAGCCTGCGGCAGCGGCGGGGTGATCATCGGGCGGCGACGGCGTTCGCGGAGAGTTGGTCGGCGTCATCATGTCCTGGTCCGCGCCCGCGTCCGCCGCGGTAGGAGCCGGGCGTGCGGTCCAGGCGTTCGCGAAACACGGCGCTCATGTACGACGTGCTGCCGAAGCCGGCCTTCATCGCGATCACCTTCAGCTCAAGATCGGTCTCGCACAGCAACTGCACGGCTTTGTTCAGCCGCACGCGCAACACCTCGTTGTTGATCGATCGGCCGACCACTTTGCGGAAGCGGCGTTCCAGCACGCTGCGGGAGATCGGCACGCGTCGCACGATGTCATCCACGCCGATTTCGTCGCAGCCATGGTCGCGGATGAAGCGAAGCGCCGTCGCGACGGCCTCGTCGTCCACCGCCAGGATGTCGGTCGACGCGCGGCTGGCCACGCCGACGGGCTCGACCCACACGGTTTCGGTTGGCGCAGGCTTGCCGGACATCATCTGGTCGAGCACCGACGCCGCCATGTAGCCGCGCTGGTCGTCGTTGATGATGACGCTGCTGAGCGGCGGATAGCAGACGCGGCAGATAGGCTCGTCGTTGTCAGCGCCGATGACCGCGATCTGCTCCGGCACGGAGATGCCCGATCGCAGGCACGCTTCGAGGAACTGCTGGGCCAGCAGGTCGGTGCTGCACATCACGCCGACGGGCTTGGGCAGTCGGGCAATCCACTCGCGCAGGCTGTGTTGCTGTGCCTCCCACGCCTCCGGCCCGCCGCTGCCGCTCTGCGGGTAGGCGATGGGGTAGACGTCGCAGGTGAGGCCATATTCGCTTAGCAGTTCGACAAATCCCGCGCGGCGATCGGTGGACCACGCATGCTCGAAATACTCAACGAACCCGAAATGCTTGAAGCCGCAATCGCGCAGGTGGTTCGCCCCTGCCCGGCCGACCGATCGATCGTTGGTGTGGACCAGCGGTACGCCTGGCTGGCGGGCAATGCCAATGACATCGACGACTGGGATGCCCAGGTCCGCCAGCAGTTCCGTCTCGCCGATGGTGACGGCGGCGATCACGCCGTCGCCACGCCAGTCGCGGAGCCAGCGTTCGAGTGATTTTTCGACGCCGAACGGCTTGAGGTAGATCGCCCAGGGGTCGTGCTCGTGGATGTACCGGGCGACGCCGGTGAACATCCGTCGCCGCGGCGCGATCTGCGATTCCACGATCATCGCTACCCGTCGGATCTGCCGTTGTTTGATCATCGGTCCACCTTCGCTCCGCCGCGCGTCTTTTCCACGCGCGCGATTCGCCGCCGCAATCCCGCAATGAAATGATGTGCTATTCCTACGTGATTCCGCAATTCAGTCAAGCGGGAAGCGGCGATATCCCAATTTTCGGCATTTTCTACACGTACGGAGGTGCCGCAAAATCTAAATGCTTAGATTCAAATTCGCCACGCAAAGCTGAACTGATGACGGACGCGGATTGATAGCATCGAACGAACGTCGTGCCTCGCTGGCTGCGGGCACGTGACCTGGCACATCCGAGGAGATTCGAAATGTCTGGCCCATCTCACCTATCGCCGTCGTCGTCATTGTCGTCGAAGGTCCGCGCGTTCACGCTCGTCGAGCTGCTCGTGGTGATCGGCATTATCGCGGTGCTGATCAGCATCCTGCTGCCGGCGCTCCAGCGCGCCCGCGCCGCCGCGAACACGGTCAAGTGCATGTCGAACCAGCGGCAGATGCACACGTATCTGATGCTGTACGCGAACGACTACAAGAACTACGTGCTGCCGTTTAACACGATTCGCAGCCGCTGGGAGGCCGGCGACTGGTACGGCACGATTGCCCGTCTGTATTTCAAGGCCAACCTTGCGAACGCCGCGGGGACTGACTGGATATGGGGCGCGGCCGCCATTTCGGCGATCGAGGCGACCAGCGTTGACGAGTTTCTCACCTGTCCATCGACCGTTATGCCGTCGTACAACCCCGCGATCGGGTATCACTCCACTGGCCAGAGTGAAACGCCGGTGAAGTGGTCGTACATCTACAACCGAAATCTTGGTGACTGGGACCGGTGGGCCGGCTTTGCCGCGCCGACGACCGACAACCGGTCGGAGGCGGCCCTGAAAAAGCGCACCGCCGTTCCGCCGGGCGTGATCGTGATGGCAGACATCAACCCCTTCCTTCCGAACGGTCGTGGTGCGAACACCTTCCGCGGTTTCACGCTGGTCCGCGAGGTGAATCCGCTGGACGGCGCTTGGACGGCTTCCGGCGGCTATATCGGCACGCCGCACGGCAACAAGGACGTTCGCAAAACCAACGTTCTGCTGTTCAGCGGCGAAGTGCTGACGATCGATCTGCGGAGCGTCAACCAACTGCCGAACCGCTACTTCATCAACGGCCGCGATTGGGCGGAAGGCGCGACGAACCGTCGTGTGGATAACAAGACGCAGCACGGGTTCCGATAGTGTTGCCGTTCGGGTCTTCCGAAGGCGCGTCGCCGATCAAACAGGCGGATTTCTCATATCACAAAAGATTCTGCAATGAAGTTGAAGAGACTGGCAATCATCGGCGCTCGCGGTCATTACGATCGGATACTGCGATCGCTCGCCCATCTGCCCGAAGTCCGCGTCGTCGCGACCTGCCGCGCCGGCGGCGAGTCGATGCAGCCGATCGAGGAGTGGTGCCGGCGGCGCGGGCACGCGTCGGAGATCTTCGACGATCACCACGCGGTCCTGAGGCAAGCTCGTCCCGACGCCGTGGTGATCTGCGGGCCGCTCGAACGGCACGCGGAAATGGCGATCGACGCCATCCGTGCCGGCGTACACGTGCTGATCGAAAAGCCCGCCGCGATGTCGCTGGACGAGCTGGAGCAATTGCAGCAGGTTCACGCCGAGCATCCCGACGTGCGATTGGCGGTGATGATGATCGCACGCTATCAGCCAAGCTTCTACACGGCATGGCGATTGGTGCGAGAGGGGGCGATCGGCGACGTTCGGATGATCAACGCTCGCAAGTCGTACAAGCTCGGCGAGCGCACCGGGTTTTTCCGGCGCCGGGAGAGCTACGGCGGGACCATCCCGTGGGTTGGCTCACACGCGATCGACTGGATGCTGTGGATCGGCGGGCATCGCGTTCGGTCGGCGTACGCCACTCACACCGCCAGCGGCAAGGCGCCGCAGGGGACGATGGAACAGTCGGCGTTGTGCCACTTTACGCTTTGCGGCGATCGGTACGCATCGATCAGCATCGATCTGTTCCGGCCGAGCAGCGCTCGAACGCACGGGGATGACTGGCTTCGGCTCGCCGGCACCGAGGGCGTGATCGAGGTGACGTCGGATGCTGTAAAAATGGTGAACGCCGAGAACGACGGTACGATTGCCGTACCGCTCGATTCGCCGCCAACGATTTTGGAGGATTTCGCGGCGCATGTAGAGGGTCGCCCCGACGCATTAATGGACGCGGCGGATACCTTTGCCACCACCGCCACGTGTCTGCTGGCCCGGCAGTCGGCGGACGAGGGCCGTCCGCTTGACGCAGAGGCGTTCAGTTCCATTCCCATGAAATCACGCCGACATCCGGCGATCGTCGTCAATGGCGTGCACAGCGATGCGTTTCCCATGACAGTTTGATCCACACTCAACTCCGACAGAAGATATGACGAAACCCCCATTCCGTTTTCGTCTCGCGGCCGCGCTTTCGGTGATGGTGATGGCGGCCGGCGCGATCGCCGCCGACCCGATCCCGGCATTTCCCGGTGCCGAGGGCTTCGGCGCCCACGCCACCGGCGGCCGGGGAAAGCCGGTGTACGAGGTCACCAACCTCAACGACTCCGGCCCCGGCTCGCTCCGCGACGCGCTGTCCGAAGGCGATCGCACCGTGGTCTTCCGCGTCTCCGGCACGATCAGGCTTGACCGCCGCATCGATATCACCAAGCCCAACATCACCATTGCCGGCCAAACCGCGCCGGGCGACGGCATTTGCCTTCGTGGCAAAGAGCTGATGATCAAGGCCAACAACGTCATCGTCCGCTACCTGCGTTTCCGCCCGGGGGACGAGCTGAACCAGGAACACGACGCGCTCACCGTCTGGAACGCCAGCAACGTCATCATCGATCATTGCTCGATGAGCTGGTCCACCGATTCGGTCAGCGATGTGGTGAAGGGCAGCCGCAATGTGACGATCCAGTGGTCGATCATCTCCGAGCCGCTGACGCAGTCGGTTCACGCCAAGGGCTCGCACGGATACGGGACCGGCTGGGGCTACGGCTCTTATCATCACAACCTGATTGCCCACTGCGACAGTCGCGCGCCGCGACTTGGCGCCGATCCGACGCGCGGCATGTCGGACGTGCGAAATAACGTCATCTACAACTGGGGCAACGGCTGGTCCTACGGCGGCGAGAACTCGGACATCGATTTTGTCGGCAACTACTTCCGCCCGGGGCCGAACTCGGCGCAGAACCGGGTTTTGTTCAACGTGTGGAAGAGCAACGCCCGCGTCTACCTGGCCGACAACGTGATGGAAACCAACGACGCCGTGACCGCCGACAACTTGAAGGGTCTGGTCACCGAGGGCAGCGTGTGGAAGGAGCCAGTCGACCTGACGCACGTTCCGGTGCCGGCGTCGTTCGGCGGGGCGTCGGTGAAGACCGATCCGGCGTCGATCGCGCTGGAGCGCGTGCTGACGGAGGCTGGAGCGAGCCTGCCGAAGCGAGACGCGGTGGACGAGCGCGTGGTGAACGACGTTCGCAATCGGACGGGCAAGATCATCAACTCCCAGGCCGACGTGGGCGGCTGGCCGGAGTTGAGATCCGCCGAGGCGCCGGTCGATGGCGATCGTGATGGCATGCCCGACGCGTGGGAAACGCGTCATGGCCTGAACCCCGCCGATCCCGCCGACGGGGCTCAGCCCGCGAAGGACGGCGGCGGTTATACGAACCTTGAAATCTACCTGAACGCGATCGTCGATGGGTCGGCAGGGCAGTGATGGAAGGCCGACTGGAGCATCATGCAGTGGGTTGATTGGTTTCTGGTGGTCGCGCCGCTGGCGTTGGTGCTGGCATTGGCGATCTATACGCGGCGATACGTCAAAAGCGTGGCCGACTTTCTGTCGGCGGGGCGGTGCGCGGGACGCTACCTGCTGGCCAACGCGCGCGGCGAGTCGGATTCCGGCCTCGCCAACACGATGTCGAAGTTCGAGGTGATCCTCGTCTCGGGCTTCGTGCTGAATTTCTGGGAGAAGATCTCCGTGCCCGTGCTGCTGCTGATCGGCATCACGGGTTTCGTCGTTTACCGATTCCGCGAGACGCGGGCCTTAACTCTGGCTCAGTTCCTCGAGGCCCGCTATAGCCGGCGGTACCGGTTGTTCATGGGTGTGCTGGCGTTCATATCGGGCATTCTGAACTACGGCATTTTCCCGGCCGTCAGCGCGCGGTTTTTCATTTACTTTCTGCAACTGCCGCAGTCGGTCGACATCGCGGGATTCAGCGTTTCCACGCTGGCGCTGTTGATGTTCAGCTACCTGACCGCCACCGTCTTCATGACCACGCTCGGCGGGCAGGTCACGCTCATGGTGACCGACTGCATCGAGGGCATCCTTTCCCACGCGATCTACATCGTCATTATCATCGCGATCTGCTTTGTCGTGAACTGGAGTGAGATCGTCGACGTGATGTCGGCGGCGCCGAGCGGGCACTCGCACATCAACCCGTTCGACGCGGAGAAGGTGGAGGACTTCAACATCTGGTTCGTCGCGATGTCGCTGCTGATCACGGCGTATTCGACGATGGCGCTTCAGAACAAGCAGGGCTTCAACTCCGCCGCCAGGACGCCGCACGAATCGCGGATGGGGCACGTGCTGGGACACTGGCGAAGCTACGCGCGGATGCTGATGATCCTCATGCTCGGCGTCTGCGCCGTCACCTACCTGGAGCACCCCGACTTCGCCACGTCGTCAACGGTCATTCACGGGGAGATCAATTCGATCAGCGATCCGTACATCCAGAAGCAGATGACCGTGCCGATCACGTTGAGCCATCTGTTGCCGACCGGCGTGAAGGGGCTGTTCTGCGCGATGATGATCATGGGCCTGCTGGCGGGCGATTCGGGGCACATGCATTCGTGGGGCAGCATCCTGGTGCAGGACGTGGTATTGCCCCTGCGCAAGCGGTCGCTGTCGCCGAGGGGACATTTGTGGGTGTTGCGGCTGGCGATCATCGGCGTGGCGGGCTTTGCGTTCCTGTTCAGCCTGTTGTTCCAGCAGACGCAGTACATCGCGCTGTGGTGGGCGCTGACCGCGGGCGTGTTCGTCGGCGGGGCGGGGGCGGCGATCATCGGCGGGCTGTACTGGAAGAAGGGCACGACCGCAGGGGCGTGGAGCGCGCAGATCACCGGTTCGACGCTGGCGCTGATCGGCATCCTGCTGACCAACCGCATTACGTGGGAATGGATCGTGGCGAACCTGCTGACGCCGGCGTTTCCGGACGTGGCTTGGCCGGCGCGGTTCTGGCTGAACGGGATGGAGATGACGTTCGCGTGCGCGTGCGTCGCGTTCGCGATGTACGTGGTGGTATCGCTGTTGACCTGTCGTGCGGACTACAACCTGGACAAGCTGCTGCACCGCGGCCAGTACGCCACGGCGGATATGTCGGCCGCGCCGCCGCTGCCGTGGCGCGAGCGGTTCCGGCTGCGGAACATCCTTCAGTTCGACGGTAATTTCACGTTCATGGACAAGCTGGTGTCCGCCGGCATCTTCTGGTGGGCAATGCTGTTATTGG
>JBBCIV010000070.1:0-75961 GCA_037189665.1 Phycisphaerae bacterium
CGCTGGGGAGGCTGGTTCCCGGCGAACGCCTCGAAACCGATCGACTGGCGGAAATGAAAAAAGTATCGCGCACCCCGGTTCGCGAAGCCCTGCGACAACTGGCACACGACGGGTTGATCGAAACCATTCCCAACCAGGGCGCCCGGGTTCGCAAAACCACCTGGGACGAGATCGTCGAGATCTATGAAATCCGCGAATCACTGGAAGCGATCGCCGCGAGGCGACTGGCGGAACTGAGGCCGGGACGCGAGCTGATCGATTCGATCCTGGAAGCCTGCGATCGACGCCACCAGGCCAAGACCCTGATTGACCTCGAACTGGCGGACCTTCAATTTCACCGCACGATCGTCCGCGCCAGCGGGAAAAAATTGATCTCGTCCATTCTCGAAAGCCGTTTCATCCTTGTCAGCGCATTTCGGCTTTCCCGTCAAATGATCGCCAGGCGAATCCCGGAACACGACAAGCGCGTGGACAACGAACACGAACAGATCGTTGCGGCGATCGAGGCCGGCGACGCCGACCTGACATTCCAAATCATGCGAGCGCACATTCAACACGCGATGGAATACATCCGGCAAATGGGCAGCGAAGAAAAAATACCGGATTTAACCATGAACCAACCGGTGATCCGTGAAATTACCGATTGACTCCACCTCGGCGAGATTCGCCTCCTAAACTGATTTTCGCCTTATCCCGCCGAAGTGCGCTGCCCGCATTTCCTCACGCGGCGCGCTCCTGAAGCGAATGGAAATACCTCATGCCACACGATACGGGATCACTCTCTTTATTCGATTACGCGATTATCGCGATATACATGCTGGCGATGATCGTCATGGGTTTCTTCATTGGGAAGAAGCAGAAGAACACCGAGGATTTCTTCCTCGCCGGCCGAAGCATGTCGTGGTGGCCTGTCGCACTGGCGCTGTTCGCGTCGCTGTTCAGCACGATCAGCTACGTGGCGATGCCCGGCGAGGCGTTCAACTACGGCATGAACATGGGGCTGGTCAGCCTGCTGCTGCTGTTTCAGATCCCGGTGGTGGTGCTCGTGTTCCTGCGGTTCTTCTATCAGTTGCGGATCTGGACGGCTTACGAATACCTGGAACGCCGGTTTGACGTGCGGGTCAGGACGGTCGGCAGCATCGCCTTCCTCGTATTGCGATGCTTTTACCTGGGCGTGGTGCTGTATGCGTCCGCGCTGGTGATTCAGCCCATCACCGGGTGGGATCTGACGTTCGCTGTGATCGTGGTGGGCATCTGCTCCACGGTCTACATCGCGATGGGCGGCGCCGAGGCGGTGATCTGGACCGACGTGGTGCAGACGGTGATCCTTATCGGCGGCATCTTTATCATCATCGGACTGGTGGCGTTCGAGGTTGACGGCGGAGTGCTGGCGATCTGGAATCAGGCCAACGCGATGGGGCACGGATATGATTTGTCCAAGGCGAGCGGCATGTGGGACTGGAATTTCAACCAGCGACTGACCGTCTGGGTCTGGCTGATCGGTTTTCTGCCCGCGTGCATCAGCCCGGCGACCGACCAGGTTAATCTTCAGCGATGCCTTTCCACCAAGTCGCTCAAATCTGCCGGCGGCGCGATGTTCGCCTCGGCGATGCTGACGGTCTTCGTGACATTCGTGTTCTACTTCGCCGGCCTGTCGATGCTGATCTTCTTCAAAAAACTGCACCCGGACATCCTGCCCGCGAACGCCAAGGGCGATTACGCCTTCACCTACTTCGTCAGCCACCACCTGCCCGGTGGTCTGCGCGGCCTGTTGATCGCCGCACTGCTGGCGGCGGTTATGAGCACGCTCTCGTCGGTCATCAACAGCCTCGCAATGGTCTTCGTCAAAGACCTCTACCAACGATCCATCCGCCCCAATCGGTCCGAAGCACACTACATGCGCATTTCCAAGGGATTGACCTGGCTCTGGGGCGCGGTCACCATCGGGCTGAGCCTGGCCATCATCGCCTTGTTTCACCAACGCGACATCCCCCTGCTGGAAGTCAGCACCGTCGTCCTGGGTTTCTTCGGCAGCATTATGCTCGGCGTATTCGTGCTGGGGCTGATGAGCTATCGCGCCACCGCTGTCGGCACCATCATCGGCCTGGTCAGCGGCTCGATCTTCAGCGCCTGGGTCACCTGGCACTACTATCTTCAGCCGCCACCCGGCGAACGACTGAGCTTTCTTTGGTGCGGGCTGGTGGCGCTGGGAAGCGTGATTCTATTCGGATATGTCGCGAGCTTGTTCACCTTGTGCCCACCTCGCGCACAGGTCGGTAACTACGTCATCTGGAGCCAATGGTTCGGCCGGCGCCAGAAAGCGGTGTTGCCGTAGCGACAACCAGTTTCAGACGACGGCCGCAGCCCTGATCCACGCCGGCCTGCGGGGATCGGACCAAATGGACTCACGAATGGGAAGTCGATCCGACCACGCGAAGAGGGAGCGTTGCCGATATGCGGGGCTTCGATACCGCACGCGTACCCTGGGACATGCACCATAATAGATGAGCGGCCCATAACAGCAGTGCCGCCCACTGCATCGCGCCCGCCGGAGGAAGCATTCGTGAAGCCGACGGCAGAAAGTCCGTCATGACTTGTGCAACCAAATGCAAAATCAAACCCGCGTTCAGCAGGACAAAAACGTGGGTCATCCGAGGGAGCGCGTTCGGAAAGACACCGTTGAGCGTTGGTACTATTTTCAGCGTGAAGCCAACGATCATCATCGTCGCGAATCCGACGGTGAACGCCTGGCGGCTCGCGCCATACCAGGCATGGCTGAAATAGGTCCCGGCAGCGTGCGACCATAACGGTTGTGCAATCGTCATCAGCAGCGATATCACCAGCCAGGCAAGCGATGCCCGTGCAAATTTTCCCATGCGCTCGGCCCGTCCAACCTCATCACGCAAAGGCCTCCAGATTCTCCATGGCCAGATCATTGCAACGCTCACCGCCAGCAACCCCAGCCATGGCAGCAATAACAGCGCCGCGATTCGATGATCTTCCAACAGCCGGAACGTAATGAAGATCACGCTTTCGCCCACGACACACAGCGTAACGGTTACCAACGCGATCCATAGCTTTCGACTACCCGGCCGCGGGATGGCAAAAAAGGAGGGAAGCAGCCGCGAGCCGACGCCCAGCACCATCAGCATCGTCATACCGTGGAACTGCAGATAACGCAGCGCGGGCTGATAAATCGATGTGTAATAGATTGCCTCATATTTTGAATCGGCGTTTACGAGGTTAAAGGTATGCCAGGCGTTCAACGGGGTATGAACCATAAAAAAGATTGATGCGACGAGGATCATCGCGGTCGCGCCTTCCAGGCGAGTGCCGCCGGCCCGGAACGTCAGCCAGATCTGCACGACGAATGCAATGACGCCGAAAGTCTGGATCGCGCCTCCGACGACCACAAGTCCCCCAGCCAGTGGATGGCCGGCGCGGAGTTCGGCGATGGCGAGCAAAAACATCCCTACAACCATCATCGCCAACACGGGCTTGCACAATACCGGTATCGCCAACGGCCGCTGCCATAACCTTGGAAACGCCTGGTAAGCGAAACCCATGATAAACAAGCCAAGGAACCCGTAGATCACGGTCTGGCCGTGCGCGTTAATGGCATGCAGGCTCACCCCCGTCACTTTCCCCGTTGACGCAATCTGCCATAGGAACCATACCCCCCAGCCCGCCCCCGTGGTCAGCACGACTATAAGCGCGGCCAAGAAAAACGCCCGATAGCGTGGGATCGGCAACGTCTTGTCGGAAGCGGCATCGGCGGGAGAAAGAACGCTCTGGCGACGAAGAAGACACATAGTTACACCTTTCTCGAACTCGGCCTCCCCCGCTTGCGCGGGACGGCCGGCTTACTGGCAGGCGGGGAATGGATGATCGCCAGTTCACCTGTGGCGATGTCTTGTTCTTGTAATTGTGCGATCGTGACCTCGCGAAGCCGGCACTCGATCTGGTGCATCGCGTTATCCATCTCACGATGCAGCGGACAAAGCTTTACATGGTCCGGCCGGCCAAGCGGGCAGGTGTTGATACGGCGAAGCGGATCTACTGCGTTCAGCACGTCAAGCACGGCAATCCGATCGATCGGCCTCGCCATGACAAATCCGCCGTTTGGGCCAAGCTGCGATTCGACGATCTTCGCTACCACCAACCCACGCATCACCTTTGACAAATAAGCGCGCGGCACGTGCATTTGCTCACTGATCCGTTCGCTGCTGACGGGCGTTCCATTATGGCTGGCCACGAACATTACGGCACGAAGGGCATATTCGACGGTCTGTGAAAACATCCAATTCTCTCCATGTGGACACCGGATGATATGCCCGCCATGCCGGATGCCAAAGTCCATCATTCATGATGATTTTTCTTGCCTGCCGTGCGAAACTCGATCAGCTCCGCAAATCCAAGTCGTTTGCCCTGCGGAAACCGGCCTGCTTCGGCGGACGAGAACGCCACCATCCCGGAACCCATCGGCGTTTGCAGGTCGGGCACATGCACATAATGTGCCGACTCCGCATTGATCCAATCGCGCGATGTATAATCTTTGACCCATCGACCTTGGATTAACGATGAGGTGTTCTCGATCATGTAATCGGCCAGATCGCCGATGTCATCGAACAAGACGGCTTTATTGCGGCCATCTACATGAACGATCGCCGCCGCGGCAAAGCGTTCATCGTTTATCAGCATTCCGCAATGCGCACATACATCATGGCCGAGCTTCACGGTCGGAGGGCCAGTGATTTCGGCTTCGCGGCAGCCGATGAGTCCACTGACCATCAACAACAGCATCATCATCGTCGTCGTTAAGCGATTCATATTGGCGACCTCCGGCCAAATACAACTGATGCCCCAATGAGCGGCAAAACAATCCAGGCTGTCAGCACCAGCGCAAAAAGATACGGCAATGCGCCGGCGAACTCCGTCTGGGCATAGAGTCCGGCCGGACCAAGTACGTCAAGGGACGCGTCAACCCACTGCAAGCTCGCCATCTTGAACACCTGCAACGGACTGACGACCGCAGCGACGAACAACGATTCAATTGACCATGACATCGCCAAAGTGCCGGCCATCAGTCCTAAGTCCGTCCCGAAGACCAACAGCAGCCAAATAAAGATCGACACTCCGGTCGCGACGGCAGGACGGCGGCATAGCACGCTGATAAACAAGCCGACACTCAGCATCGACAACGCCAGTGCGACGGTCAGGCCAACCAATACCAGGTAGCCAGTTGCATCGGCTTCACTGGCTTTCATCGCCATCACCGCCGCCGATATCCCAAAACCGATTGACACCGACATCGCCAACGTCGTCGCCAGCGCAGCGTACCTGGCCGCGAGAAACTCAATCCGACTGATCGGCTGAACGAGCAGGTATGCCAGCGTGCCGCGTTCGCGGTCGCCGGCGATGCTTCCCGCGCCGGCGGTCAATCCCATCAACGGCACCACCAGCAACACCAGATTGATAAGCCCCGCACTCGTTCGGCCGAACCCGCTCAGTCCGCCGGCTCCCGCAGATACATAAGAGACGCACAGACCCAGCCCCGCGAAGGCGATCGTGTAGAGCAGAAACCAGCGGCTTGCCAATGCTTCGCGCAAATCGCGTCGGGCAAGAATCAGCACATTTCTGGCGATGGAATTCATGCGTGGCTCCGATCTGGGTGGGACGCGAGAAGATCAAAGGTATCGACGGCGATCTGATGTCTCTCAAGCACGCGAAGGGGCCGCATCCGATCGCCGATGCCAACCGGCACGAGGATGCCGCGGCCGTTCATTTGTGCGTCGAGGCCGGTTTGCCGCAGCACGGCAATCGCACGTTCGCGCAGCAGCGCGTCGATCGACAGATGCAGTAGCGACTGGCCGCCAAACCGCTTAACGAATTCGCCGGCCGGCAACTCGCTCACCAGTCGGCCTCGATCGAGCATCGCGACCCGGCTGGCGAGCATCTCAATCTCATCAACGCGGTGGGAAGCAAAGAGCACCGATCGACGCTGGTCTTTCGCGATCGACGCCAGCAACGCCACCAATTCGGTTCTCCCCACGGTATCTAGGCTGGAGGTGACTTCATCGAGCAGCAGCACAGGCGGATCGCCGATCAACGCGATCGCCAGCGCGAGTCGTTGTTTCATCCCGCCCGACAGTTCCCTCATTCGTTTGCGCTCGTGTCCTCGAAGCTGAACTCGCTCAAGCAGCGCGGCGGAATGATCAACCGACACGCCGCGAAGCGAGGCAAACAGGCGCATCGCTTCGGCGACACGCAAATCATCATTAAATCCCAGTTCCTGAGGCACGTAGCCGATCGACCCGCGTGCGCGTTTGCCTTCACGGCGCGCATCCACTCCGTCGATCGTGATCTGGCCTTGATAACGATACAGGCCCGTCACACAGCGGATCACCGTGGTCTTGCCCGCGCCATTGGCCCCCCACAGCGCGACCGATTCGCCTGGGGCGATCATGAGCGACAGATCACACACCGCCTGAGTACGGCCGAATGCCTTGGTGAGGTGGGAGATGCTGATCATGATCGAACTCCGACAAGAGACTGGCTGGGTCCGGTTTTGCTATGATTTTGCCGGCGCGGCAGAAGCAGTAAGACAATGCTGATCGGGAGAACCAGTAATAGCGCAGCGACATAAACCATTGCACGCGAAAGCCGGGCCGAAATCGCAGGCACATCCTGCGGACGCATCAGGGGAGAAGGATCGGCGAACTTAGGCTCCGGCTGGATCGCCGGTATTGCGCGGCCGATGAACTCGATGGCATCGTGTGCGGGGCTATATATTAGCAGTCGTAGTTTCGGTTCTGTATCGATCAGGCTTTCAAACAACCTCCGCGCCGCGTACGGTTGATCGCCGATGCCGTCACGATCGGCATCGTAGCCGGTATAATCCGACCAATAATTCCCCGAAAAATCATTACCACCCACGGCGCCACGGCCGAGGACGGCAACCTGTTCAACGTTGTCGCTCATCGTGTTGCCGCCGATGCGGTTCCCCTTTACTGCGGGCAGTAACGCGAATCCCGCATCATTGCAGGTGATCAAGTTTTTTTCGATAAACGCCTTGCCCGGCTTTCGCGTCAGCGGAGAGCCATCCACATAGATGGCCACGCGATTGCCGGTCAGCACGTTTTCCTCAATGCGATAGGCGTCGATCTCCTTCAACCCCAACCCGTATCCACTGGGACCGCGATTTTTATGAAGGCGATTGTTTCGGATGGTGAAATTCCGTCCGTACATCAGGTAAATGCCGACGGAGTTTTCGGAAATGTCGTTGCCCTCGAGCGTGACATCGTTGGCATACATCATGTGGAATCCATAACGATTCCGCCGCGAGATGTTGTTTCTCACGATGACCTTGTTGCTGTACCAGAGCAACGCATCGCGGCCATCTTCGATGGTGTTGGATTCGATCAGGCAGTTGTTGGACCGGAATAGCCGTAACGCATCGCCCCGCCGGGCCACGTCCAACGGCATTGATCCGATGATGTTGCCGCGGATCACGCAGTCCGGCGCGCTTTTTAGATCGATCCCGAACAATACGTTCTCAAATCGGTTGTTCTCAATGATCGCGCTGCGGCCCATCACGCGCAGGCCAGTCGATTCCTTGTCCAGGTTGTCGCCGGAGTTGCGGATGACGAAGCCGCGGATCTCGCTTTGGCCACCCACGAGCACAACGCAGTCCGACACGCCTCCGCCATCGATGACCGGCCAATCCTGGCCGATGAGTCGGATCGGCTTGTCGGTGCGGATCGGGCCATACGTGCCTGACGGCACGAGGACCGTCGCGCCGGGTTCGGCCCGATCGATGATCGCCTGCAGTGACTCGCCGTGGGCGAGCGAGGCCGCAATCGCGAGGATGATCATGCTCAAACAACGCATGCTTCGCCTTCAGGTTGACGATTCTGACGATTCATTTGGTTGAATAACGGCTTATACGCCCGGCGGTGTAACACGATCGCGATCAACGACAGCCCCGCCGCCGCCCACGCCAGCCACAGGCCGTATCCCTGCCAGGCAATCGTCTTGAACTGCCCGATCACGCCTTCGCCCAGCGGCGGTGGCGTGAAGGGTTTAATGCTGCTGCTGAGCGGTGCTTTGGGGTCCAGGTTCTGTCCGAACAAGTTGAGCCAGTAATACAGGTCCGCCAGGAAGAACGCCGGAAAGAGAATCACGGGAATCAGGAACAATGCCGCCCATCGGGAATGAATGAACATCGCGCTCTCCATCAACAGCACCAGCGCGATGATGCCCCAGACCCCGATCGCCTTCTCGAACTCGGCCGCCTCGTTGAGCGGACGCATACCGATATAGTGGTTAAGACCGTTAATCTCGCGCATATCGCCTTCAACCCGATTGATATAGGCATCCAACTGAAGGTCCTTGCGCGGGTACTGCGGCGCCTTGAGCTTGATGTGCCAGTAAGGGAGAAACAGCGAGACCAACAGGCATATCCGCGCCAGCGAAATCGCGATCGTGGGCAATAGATACCGTGTCGGGTGGGCCTGCAGTTCCGGCACCGGAATCCGCGGGCCGATGATGTGTTGAAGAATGCTCATGACGCGCTCCATCGATGAAAGCTGAAGTCAGAAGGGTGAAGGTGGAATGGGATGTCGGCGACCCGATGGTTCCTTTCCATCCTTCACCCTTCCTCCTTTCAGCCTGCCCGTTATTTCGCTACAGCAGTTGCCTTGGGCTTCACTTGGAAGTAGCCCATCATTTCCAGGTGAAGAGCGGAGCAGAACTCCGTGCAATAGAATGGAAATGTGCCGGCCTTGGTGGCCTTGAACTCAGTCTTGGCATACTCGCCAGGCTCAAGGCTTATGTTGATGTTGTAGCCGGCCACGCAGAAGCCGTGGGTGGCGTCGGGGGCCTGCTCCATGCTGGTCAGGTGGAAGACAACGGTGTCGCCTTCTTCGACCTCGATGTTCTCCGGCGTGAAGTGGCTGCGGACGACCGTCATGTAGACGTGCACTTTTCCGTCCGCCTCTTTCACGACGCGCTCGTCGCCGGGCATCGGCGCCTTGGGATCCACCGCCATCGTATGCGGGTTGAATCCGATGTCGGGATAGACGTCCCACGGCTTGAGCTTGTCGGCCTTGATCATCTGGGCGTAGTGCGGCTCGCCATTGCCGATGGGCAGGTCGTAGATGACCGGCATCTTGTCGCCGCCCTGGCTGATATCGACGAGTTGGAAGTTTTGCGGCAGGAGAGGGCCGGTCTGGAAGAACCGATCGACCGACCACTTGTTCATGCCGATCATGTATTTGCCCTTGGGCGCGGCACTATCGCCTTCGGCGACCACCAGGTGTCCGATGTTGTATTGCATGGGTGCCTTGCCCATGACGGTCCACGGCTTCTGCCCGTGCTTGGCGAACTTTCCGCCGAGCGTCCAACGGCAGATCGCCGAATCGAGGAACAGCGATGTGTACGCATAACCCTGGTCGTCAAACTGCGTGTGTAGCGGGCCAAGGCCGACTTCGACCTGCTTTTCCATGCAGGCATCAAAGTCGAGGATCGGCACGCCGTAATCGTCTTTGCCCTTGATCTTGCCAGTCGCAATCGCGTCTTTGATCTTGGCGGTGGAGTAGATGGTGACGTGCGGATCGAGCTTGCCGCTGACCACGATGTGCTCGCCATCCGGCGTGACATCCACGCCGTGCGGGCTCTTGGGTTCGGGAACAAAATAGATCACGCCTTCCTGGATCATCGTGTCCAGCTTCAGCACCTTAAAACCGTTGATCACTTCCGCTTTTCCATCGGCGACCAGTTTCTCGGCCTTCTTCCAATCGATGACGTGCAGGTAGTCCATGTCGCGCTGGCTGGCGGCCGCCTCGAGCGGCGGCTCGCCTTTTTCAATCATCCCTACCGCGGCCTCGGCGTTAAAACTGTTGCCGAAGAGCAACCCGTCGCTGGCAAGCTTGCCTGCATCAAACAAGTCCTGGTGGTATGGGGGCAGTTCCAACGCAAAACTTTTGTCCTTATCGATGCGCCCCTTATCCTTGTCGAACTTCCAAAGCGTACACATGCCGCGATACTGCTCCTTGAACTTTTCGATCGGCACGTACTGATTGCCCAGCGGGTTGGCATACTGTCCGCCTTCGATCACGTATTCGGTATTGGGCGTGACAAAACCGCAGCCGTGGTTGGACATGGTGATGGGGTTTTTCAGGATCTGCTTGGTCTCAAAATCGCGCAGATCGATCACCGCAATTCGGGCGTTGGCTTTATCGCCGACGAACAGAAACTTGCCGTCGTATTCGCCGTTAGCTTCGCTGAGCGCGGGGTGGTGAGTGTCGCCCCAGCGGATCGGATGGCTTTCATCCAGATCGCCTTCCTTGAGCACGTCGTTCCCCACGCCGTAACCGAATCCCTGCCACGGTTCGGGCGTGAAGACGGCGATCGTGCGCAGTTGCCGCATCGACGGCACGCCGATGACGAAAATCTGCCCGCTATGGCCGCCCGAGGCGAACGTGATGTACTCGTCGTGTTTACCGCTGGGGGTAAACGTCTTGGCGGCGGCGATCAAGTCGTCTACGTTCAGACCTCGCTCGGCGGCGATCTTCTGAAGTTCGCTGACCTGTCCGCCAGAGAGCTCAACTTTGTTCTGCGCCGATGAGACCGACACCAGCGCCGCCGAAGCCGCGGCCACGATCGCGAAGCGGGCGATTGGCTTGCGGACGCACGCACATAGAATTTGGCACCACATGGTGATGCTCCTTTTTGCTGGAAAACGCAGGCCACTATTTCGCGTCCGCCGCCGCCTGCTGGAGCGATCGGAGGTAGACGATGACATCTTGAATCTGGTTATCTTTGAGTGCCGGGTTGCCGCCTTTGGCGGGCATTGCGAGGTTCATCTTGCTGTCAGGTTCGCCGGGCTGGCGCCCCCTCTTGATGAACGCGATCAACTCGTCATCCGACTTGGACTTGATGAAATCGCTGTGAATCAGGTCAGCCCCTACCTTGGGCACGCCCGTCGCGTTTTTCCCATGACACGCCAGACACGACATGTAAACCCGTTTGCCACGCTTGATCGCCTCTGGATCCAACAGTGCCGGCTGAGCATCCGGCGAAACGGCGGCGAGCGAAGCAGTGGGAGAACTGGCAGAGGCCGCTGGTGTCGTCGGCGTTTGCGTAACGGCCACGGGGGCCGGATCATCGTCCAGTACCGAGACGGTTACTTCAGGCAATTCACCGCTGACCCGGCGCGGGTCTTGAAGCGATCGCAAGTAATTGACGATGTCGTCCACATGTGCGTCGGTGTAGTCAGCCCGTCCGCCGCGCGCAGGCTTTGGAAGTTTGGTGGTGTTCTGTCGATCCGAGATATCACGGCCGGAGATGATGACGCGGGCGAGGTCGCCGTCTGACGCCCTTTTGCTGAAACTGCCGTTGACCAGATCCTTTCCGATGTTCGGAACACCCCGGGCCTCCGGGCCGTGACACGCAATGCAGGCGGCCTGATAAAGACGCTTACCTCGCGCAACGACGTGAAGATCCAGCGCCGGCCCAGGCGGGCCGAGTCTCGCAAGTCGCTCAGCTTCGGCATGCCGGGCTGCTTCGGCGGCAATGCGCGCGTCGCGGACCGGATCAGGTGACAACCGCACATTGGCGACCCACATCACCCACCACCCCAGCACGATGGCGACCACCCCTACCAACGTCACCCCGCCCCCCACGCCCATCGCTTTTAATTCGTGATACGGCCTACGGCGTGAATCCAAAATGTGCTTCCCTGCTGGACCGTTCATAACGATTCCCGAAAAAGGATTTATTTATCCGCCATAATATAGATATTGATATCCATCTTTACGAGATGGCAAATCGTCACACCAGGATCAACGACGTTGATCTCACGATCGCCCGACCGCGGTGTGACTAAGGTGAGCACCGCGATCTGCTTGAAAGAGAATCCCCAGGCCAAGCGATCGGCGCCGAACAACTAATTAATCAGAAAAACTGAATCGCTGGAGCAGGCCATCCATGTGAGGTTCGAGAACCTGCACCAGCACCCGGAGACAACCTTGGCGTTGGAGTACAAATGTGACGCGAAATTACGAAGGACCGCTTAGCGGCGCTAATCCACTCGGTTGCCAGGCGCCTTTGTGAATCTACATAAGGGATTTCCTTCAGCCGGCTTATACGAATGGGGCGCGGAAGCTATACACACCGGATTGCAGTTCGAATATGGCATCGGTGCTGTTTGGCGAACACGCCGTGACGCCCGTCGCCTTCGCGGCTGGTTTTCCCGATTCGGTTATTTGCGTTTTGTCCGATGTCGGCAGCAGCGCGGTTGCCGTCGTATTCGGCGGAACGGTCAGATCGTAGATGATCTGGTTTCCGTCGATGCGCCAGGCGCTGGTGACAAGGCCCCGATGCGTTTCAATACTTGCCTTCGCGTGCGTCAACGGACCGCCCTTCAAAGGATGAGGCGTGAAGCGAACACGAGCATAACCGGGCACGGAAGGGTCGATGGAGATGCCGGCGACGCGCTCGTACAGCCAGGCGCCGATCGCGCCATATGCGTAGTGATTGAACGAGTTCATACCGGCGTTCTGGAAGCCATGTTCAGGCGTCCAGCCGTCCCAGCGTTCCCAGATCGTCGTGGCGCCTTGAGTGACCGCGAATAACCAGCTCGGCCAGTCTTTCTGCATCAATAGACGATAGGCCATGTCCAATCGGCCATTGGCCGAAAGCACTTCCGCCAGGTAAGGCGACCCCACGAAACCGGTCGCGAGCCTGTCGCCGCGTTTTTCGATGTCCCTGGCGAGCCAGTCGAGCGCGGTTGCACGCGATTTTTCATCGGGCAGCAGGTCGAAGTGCAACGCCAGGACGTACGACGTCTGCGTCGCGCCGGCGAGAAGCCCATCCGGCGTGACGAACCGCTTCTGAAAAGCCCTCCTGGTTTCGGCGGCGATGTTCTCGAAATGAACGGCGTCTTTCTCCTTCCCCAACGCCCGTGCGATCTGGGCCAGAAGCTTCGCGTCGTACACGAGGAACGCCGTGCCGATCAAGTCCGGCGGTGTCAGTCCCTTGATGTGATGCGGGCCGGCGTCCTGTGCCAGCCAGTCGCCATATCCCGCCCAGCCTTTCCAGTCCGGGTGCGTGCGAATGCCGTTGTACTCGCGGGCGATATTGTAAAGCTGGTTGACAAATCGGCTCATCGATTCGTAATGGCGTTCGACCAGCCGCACGTCGCCGTAGCAAAGCCACATCGTCCAGGGACAGATGACGCCCGCGTCGGCCCAGGCGGGACCGCCATCGCCGTATGCCGTATTGCCGAACGAATATCCGGGCAGATGGACTTTGGGAACGATGGCCGGGTAGTCCCCTTCCGGGCGTTGGGCATCGCGAAGGTCCTGCGTCCATTTGGCGAAAAATCCGTTCACGTCGTAGTTGAACGCCGCCGTCCGGATGAAGACCTGCGCGTCGCCCGTCCAGCCGAGGCGTTCGTTGCGCTGCGGGCAGTCGGTCGGCACGTCGATGCTGTTGCCGCGCCAGCCCCACTGGATGTTCCGCTGCAACTGGTTCACCGTTTCGTCCGAGCACTCGAACGACCCGGCCGATTCGTAATTGGAGTGGACGACGATGGCCTCCACGTCATCGGCCGACAGTTCCGCCGACGCGCTTTCGATCTCCACGAAACGAAAGCCGTGAAAGACAAACTGTGGGTCAAAAACCTCGACGGCCTCGCCGCGCGGCGTGTAAACGTCCATCTGCTTGGCGCTACGGAGATTAGCGGTGTAAAGCGAACCGGAGGACAGCTTGTCGAGCACCTCGGCATGCCGGAGACGGATCGGTTCACCCGCCCTGGCGCCGCGGATCGTCAACCGCACGTGGCCGACAAGGTTCTGCCCGAAATCGACCAGGTGACGATGCCGCAGTATGCCTCCCAGTGGTGTAATGAGAACAGGTTTGAGAACCTGCGTCTCACGCACGGTCGGCCCGGGCGTGGCGACGAGCGCGATGCCGGTATCCTCAAAAATCGTAACGGGCGGCCAGCGATGGTCGTCGAAGCCGGTCACGTTCCATCCGCGCTGCGCGTGGCGGGCATCCACATGCTGCCCCATCATGAGGTCGGCCGAGATGATCTCACCGGTCGACGTTTTCCATGATTCATCAGTAGCGACAGCCTGGGTCGATCCGTCATCAAACGTAATCGCTAATTGCACTAGCAGCTTTGGCTGCTCGCCGTAATATTGCCGCCGGTCGAGGTTGCCCTGATACCCGCAATACCATCCGTCGGCGATCCACGCGCCGGCGACATTCTCACCAGATTGAAGCAGTTCGGTCACGTCATACGCCTGATACTGCGCGCGAATGCGGTAGTCCGTCCACCCGGGCGTGAAGATGTCGTTGCCGACACGCCGCCCGTTGATGTGAAACTCGTAGAATCCAAGGGCGGTCGCGTACAGACGGGCGGATATGATTCGCTTGTCTTGTGCGATCGAAAACGCCTTGCGCACCATCGAAGGCGGCGCTTCCTGGTGCGTGCCGCCGGTGATCGACGAGCCAATCCATTGGCCTTTCCATTCGGCGCGATCGAGGAGACCCATCTCCCAGAACGATGTCTTCGATGGCGCGGTGGGCCTGGCGTCCTGATCCCATATGCGAACGTTCCAGTAAACCCGCTGGCTCGACTTCAGCGGTTTGCCAGCGTAATCGATGAAAACCGTCCGATCTGACTCGATACGGCCGCTATCCCAGAGGTCACCGATGCCTTTCTCAAGCAAAACCTGCGATGACGCGACGAGGATTTGATACGCCGACTGCTTCAAACCGCGAGCCGATTCATCAATGGCAGCGAGCTTCCAACTAAGCCGCGGGATGCGTTCGCCCACTCCGATCGGATCGGCCAGATACTCACAACGCAATGAATGAACGGTTAAGGATGTAGATTGGGTTGCCATATCTATAAAACCCTTATAGGGTTGATTGAAGAGACAAGCCGGCAATGGCTTTCCGTTGAATCATCAGGCATTCATAAGTGGCTTGCAGGACATCGGTCGTCTTCAGCATGCCTTCACCTGAATCTGCTGTGATCTCCGCGAGAAACGCTTCCAGGCATGTGGATGGCTCGGAAGCATCCACGGGCAAGCTTTGGGAAACTGGCTCTTCCGATTTCGCCAGCATCAGATGACTGCTGTCGGCGCTGGCCTCAAGCACGCCATGCTCGCCGTGACAGGTGAAGCGCCAGTATTGTGGAACTGCATATCCACACCCATCGGGGGCGAGATAGGAGACGTCGGCCAGCAGACCACCGTCGTTATCCAACCGCAGCATGAACTGCGCCGCATCCTGAAAATGTGGATACTCCTTCAACCGCGCGTTCCATGCGCGTGCGGCCACCACTTCGGCAACTTTCCGGCCAGTCATCCAGGGCACCAAGTCGATCCCATGAACAGCGATATCATTGATGGTTCCCCCATGCTTCCCCGGTTCAAAATACCAATGTGGTCGAGAACCAAGCAATAAGGGATGTTGCGCCGAGAAACTGATTGTATGAACTTCACCAATCGCCCCTTCGCGGATTAATCGCCGCATCGCCCTGAAAGCGCCACTGCCGCGCAGATCCAACAAACAGCCGACCTTCAGATTTCCGCCAGTTGCAAGTTCCTGAATCCGCCTCCATTCCGCCAGATCGGTACACAACGGTTTATCGCAGATCACATGCTTGCCCGCCTGCAAAGCCTGGATCACCAGCGACCCGCGCCGGCCGTAATAGTCGCCGACGGCCACGGCATCGCAGGGCACGGATGCAAGCACCGCCGCGATATCGGTATGCGTCAGTTCAACCGTTCCGGAACGCGCCAGTTCCTGTGCCCGCCGAGGGTCTTCTTCACACGCGGCCACGATCCGAACGGCTGGATGTCGTTGTGCCATCTGATACAGCCCCAGGACGTGATTGTGCTGAAAGCCGAGGAACGCCAGCCGAAGAGGGATTTGTTCAGACATTGTGATTCACTCCGTCTTCGTATCGCATGGGCAAGGGATTCTGTTCGTGACATTGCTGAATCACCGCGATCTGCCGTCGGACCTGCTCCAGTTTTACTTGTGACGAAGTCCCGCGCACCAGGACGTTATATGCGTCGTCGTAAATTCCCTGAGAAATCTGCTGAAAATTATCCGCCGTCGAATTGTTCGCCCACGATTCCTCGACCCACGGCAACGATTCGCCGTTGTACGCGCGCTGATCCGACCAGCCGGAAGCGGGCTTGTGCGTGGGCGCTTTGGCTGGATCGAAATAGCGCCACTTAAGATTCTGAAAATCCCCCGTCAATCCCCCCCGTGTGCAGGAAAGGTTGTAAATCTCCCCCTGCGGATACGCCATGAACGAGCTGACAATCACCTCGATCAATGGAGCGTTTTCACCGTAAAGGGAGACGGCGGCGAAATCTTCAGCATCACCGAAGGGGTTATGACAGGTCAGACGGCTGAAGACCTGCGGCGTCCGATCGCCAAACAGGACGATGGCCTGATCCAGTGGATGCGGCGCGGTGTTGTTGAGATTGCCGCCGGCATGGCGCTGACTGGCCTGCCAGTCCCAGCGGCGGGCGAAGCCACTATACTTGATGCGCGCGTGGACAAGCGTTCCAAGTTTACCTGACGCCAAAACGGCTATGATTTTTTGAAATGCCGGCTGAAATCTGGAATTTTGAAATGCCAGTAGATGTCGCTCATGGTGTTTGGCAGTGTCAACCATCGCGTCAAAATCCTTCAGGGTCAGCGCAAAAGGCTTTTCCGAAAGAACGTGATACCCCGCCTTCAACGCTGCGATCGTACCGGCTGCGTGAAGATGACTCGGCAACGCGTTGACGACCAGATCCGCTTTCAATTCCTTGTCGCTCAGCAGTTCCTGATAATCACCGTATGCCCTTGCTCCCTGTTCCGCAACTGCCTCATGGCGCTCCGGCAGAAGGTCGGCGACGGCCACAATCCTGTATTGTTCCCGGGCCTCGCGAAGCCAACGCACATGAATGCCGTATCCGCTTCGCCCCTGACCCAATATCGCAACCTGTATGATTTTTTCGCTCATGAGATTATGAATGAGTTAAGACCGATTGAGTCCGTCGAGCAGATCATGCAATAACGGCGGGCTTCCAGTCAGGACGTAAGAAACGTCCATCCATGCCGACCGGATCGGTGAGGCATCACACTGCAACAAATGGACGGTTAGTGATATACGACGATTTGACATAATGAGGGTTGACTTTGGACAAGGGACCGGCGGCGCTCGTCAAACTACAGATGCAAAACGGAAAGCAGCACCATTGCATACACGCGATGGCCGAAGTCGTTGGGGTGGTTCAGGCCGTTGCCGGTCAGGTCGAGGTACTTCTTGCGGCTGATCAGCGCTTCCCAGACGGACAGGACGTCGGCCAGCGCGACGCCTGGCCGTTGTAGTTGCGAGAGCTGGTCGCGGTAGAGCGGATACAACTCGGATTGGGTGCCCGTCCACTGCGGATTTCCCGTCATCCCGGCGACGAGCAGGCATTCGGCGTCGGGACGTTTCTCGGAGAGGATTTCGATTTGGCGTGAGATGTTGGCCGCGAATTGATCGGGCGGCATTTTCGCGCTGGCGTCGTTCATCCCGAAAGCGATGATGAGCAAATCCGGCTCGGCGGCGACGGCGGCATCCATCTGTTCGACGCCCCATCCCGAGTCTTTCCCGCCTACCGACAGGTTGGCGAACGTCACCGGCGACGAAAACCGCCGCTCGATCGCGCCGGCGACGAGCGGGCCGTAGCCCGGATTTCCCGGTGGAACACCGTACCGGCCGCTGGCGTTGGACCCGACCGAAATGCTGTCGCCGAGCAGAACGATCCGCACCGGGTCGCCGGCTTGCAATCGCTTTGACAGTCGAGGCAGGCCATATGCGGGAGAAGGGGTCCACGACGCCTGCCAGCCATCAAGTTGATGTGAATACGTGACGGCAGTTTGCACGCGGTGGAACTCTGTCGTCTCAGCAAACAGCAAGTCTGCGTTGCGGTCCCGGCAGGTGCCGTGCTTCTGCGAACCGCGCGGGGGGTACAAATCTGCGTCGGTCAACAGGCTGATGCGCGACTGCGCCGTCTGCGTCAGACAACGCGAACCAGGCGACCATAGATAATCCTTTCCCGGTTCGTATGTCATCTCACCGGTACAGCTTTTCAGTTGAGGCACATCGACAGGTGTAAACATCAACTGCGCCTGGGCAGGATGGCCCGGCGACGGAGGGACAAACAGAACGCTCTCCTCTACCATCGTGGTGGATCGCCAGAACGGCGGGAACACATCAAACGATTGAACATCAGTGATTGGTTTGCTCATGAATTCACCGGCGCCCATGCGGTCCGCAGAAATTTGGAGGTCTGCACCGCGTCGCCCGCGGCGAGCAGCGCATCGATCTTCTGCCGATTGGACTGAACGATGTCGTCGAACTGCCTTAGCCACAAAATGCTCTCGGCGATCGCGCCGGCAGCGTCTTCGCGGTAAGGATACTGGTCCATCGACAGCCATCCCGTATATCCGGTGCGATCCAGCCAGTAGAGCGTTTCGATGTACGTCGTGCTGTGGACCGATCCGACGATCATGTCGTCGTCCCACGCGCCGTGGTTATCGTTGAAGTGCATGTGAAACAGCCGGCCGGCGGTGTCGGGATAGCCCTTGCCGGCGCGCTTGGCGAGCACGATGGCTTCGCCGACCGATTCCTGCGCGACGTAGGCGTGCCCGGTGTCGATGCAGACGCCGACGTTGTCGCGGCCGGTCTCCAGGCACATCAACAACGTGTCGGCCATGGTCGCCAGGTAGCTGCGGCAACGTGGTTCCTTGGGCTTGTATTCCAACGCGAAACGCAGTTGCGGATAAGCCGTCGCGACTTCGACGATGCCGTCGCGAAACCACGATCGCGCCGAATCGTAGTCGGCCGTTAGAAGGTAATCATATCCGTCCTGTCCGGGCCAGATGTTCAATAGCGGACAATCCATCGCCAGTGCGACGTCACACAGTTGCCGCGTGTAGTCGATGGCCTCGCGTCGTACCTGCGGGTCGGAACTGCTGTAGCTGCCTTTCCAGAATCGCCTGTTGGCGAACAGGTCGGGAATGATGGAAACGCACGCTTTTCCGAGATCGCCAAGCAGCGATTTCATCTGCTTTACGTTGTCCGGAGTAATATCCCACGTGCCGACGAGTTCGATCCCGTCGACGTGAGGGATGTCCGCCGCCTGACGGAGCATCGTCGCGGTGTCGGGGTTGTCTTTGTATCCGCCGCAGAAGCGGTCTTTGGTGTTGCCCAGGTTGCCGAGGATCACGGAGTATTTGCGCGCCATGGTTTTTCCTATGCGTATGCCTGCCGATCGCGATCAGCCATTGGGGGCCAGCTGATTTTTCAGGTACTCAACTCCCAGCCGTACTGCCATGGTCGGTTCTTCCATGCCTTCGAATTCGAGCGACAACCATCCGCTGTAGTTCGCGTTCTTCAGCAGCGCGATCTGCGCCGGCACGTCGATCTGACCATGCCCCAGAATCGCGCCGCGCAGCGCGATCGGCGTCGGCGTGCCGAACCACCCGCTGGGCGGCGTGCGATCCTTGGGCCGGACGTGAAAATCCTTGGCGTGAACCATCACCGCATAGGGCAACAGCCGGCGGACGGATTCAACCGGGTCCTGGTTCAGGCAGAGGAAGTTGCCCATGTCGAGCGTGACGCCGAAGTTTGGATCGTCAACCGCTTGGACCAATATCTCGATGCGATCAGCGGATTGAAGAAAGTATCCATGATTTTCGAGGGATGTTTTGATGTTTTTCGATTTGCCGTATTGCGTGACCTCCCGGCAGGCAGGTACGACAACGTTAAGGAAATCAAGGAACGGAATCTTCGATGCTTCGGCATCCCAGGTGACATCGTGTCGAAAGCTGGTGGCGCCGAGAATGGACGCGATATCTATCGCTTGCTTGAGATGGTCGATCTGTTCACGCTGCTTGACCCGATCGCCAAAGAGTTCCGCCCTGACACAATAACTCGGAACCTTCAAGCCGGCCTCATCACAGGCTTGTCGAAGTTGCCTGGCCCGCGCGATGGAATCCGCGACCGGCTCATCGCCGATGCCGGAGAATTCGATCCCAGGCACGCCAAGCCCTGCGACGAAATCAATCGTGTCCTCAAGCGTCTTGCGTTCAGCCCTGCGCCATTTAACCAAGCTGTAAGTGCTGACGGCCAATGAAATGAGCATGTGTAATCCTTTCGATGTTCGGCAATCTATTGCGAAAGAATATGATCGGCGTCTCTTGTCAAAAACTCCAAGCAACCCGATTCAAATTGCTCGCGCAATCGGATCCGGACTTTGATAACTCAGCACAGCCGCGCTGGCAACGCGGAAGTGCGTCACCATGTAATCATCGGTCCAGGTCGATTCTGAAACGCCAGGGTATGACTTGCCGTGATCGGGCGGACAATCGAACCCGTTGTGCCAGGTGTGCGTGATTTCTCCGCAGGCGCGATGGTGCGGGCCAAGCAGATTACGCAGAGAACTGACCAGCTCGATGCGGATCTCATTTTCACCTTCGACAAGATGGTGCCCAATTTCCACCTGGTATGGCGGCCAGAGCAACGCGCCGGCGTCTTTTCCATTGATGCGCACGTGCGCCAGCGCGGCGTTCAGCCCCGTCAGTTCGAGGACGACCCGTTCATCCGTGGTCGGGGCGCGAAGCGAAACCGTTTCGACCCATGCAAATTTTCCCGCATAAAACGGATATCCTTCGATGTCCGGTTTGCCGTCGGAATGCTTTGACTCGGCAGTCAGCGTAAAGTCCGGTGCGAACCGAACACACCCCGCCCGTTCAGGACCATTGGAGACCGTCCCCGTCACCGCGAAATCCCCGATCAGATAAATTGATTCCAGCTCCGTTCCCTCGCGATTCTCGAACAAATCCGCCAACCCGAAGCTGGGGCGGCCAACCGGTGTGAAATCGCAGGACAACTCGATCGTATTCGTACCCGGCCGTACCATCTTCCCGATGGAGACCGGATGAAAGGCGCGGTCGATGTAATACGGCGCCTCCTCGTAGCTTGCCGGCTGCCCGTTGACCAGAATGGTGTAATGGGCGGCGTCTTCAATCACCGCTTTCAATTCGGGCAATTCGATGCGGGTTTCAAACTGGAATTGCAGCGCCACCGGCCCGGTGTATTTTTCCGCCTCCAACTGCTTCTGAATCAGATGTGGAGCCAGCGGCGCATTCCATGCCTCCTCTCCCCTACGCCAGCGACAGCGATCCAGCGTCAGCACGTTGGGAGAGTCCCGCTGGATTCGCCCCCTGCCGGTAAGCGGAACGCGCCGCGTCGTCCGCCATTGACCGCGCGTCGCTGCGGGGGACGTTCGATCTTCCCGAACAAGCAGCAACCGCGATTGCAACGGTGCCAAGTCGAGCGGCAATTCAAGGACATCATCCCCCGGAACGTTCTCCACGGGCGACACCTCCCCTGTCGACAAATCCCATTCCTCCAGCGCGCCATGGCCGCGCAGACGTAACGCGCCCGAAACGCCCGCAGCGGAGTTAGTGTTGACGAGATAGACGAGCTTTCCTTCATCGACACGGCGCACCTGCGCCCATACGTCCACCGCCTGCCCGCTGGTGGCAACAATGCGCACCGGCGCAGGCTCGACCGCTTCGATCGCCCGATCCAGGGAAGCGAAGTCGGGGTCGATGGGACGAACGATCGCCTGAAGGCGCCGCTGGACGTCGGGCGATTCGATCCCGTCGATGCGCGTTGGCAGCGCGCCGGTCGAAAAAACCGCGCCGCCCGCAGCGACAAATCGTTCCAGCAGTTCCAGCGTGGTCAGGCGAACGGTCAGCAGTTCAGGCAGGATCACCACGGGATAAACCATCTTCCCGACGCGCAATCCGTCGGCCTCGGCCTGTCCGTGGCGCGCCAGCAACGTTTCATCACCGAAATCGAAATCCCGGCGGATGCCCAGCAGATTGCGGCACAACTGCACGAGCCGGGTGTCCATGTCCCGCACGTCGGCGGGTTCGTCGTCGCGATTGTGCGGGCGCGACATCGCGGTCGGATCATACAGGCAGAATGTCGATTCCACCGGATGCAACACCAGCACCCGCACCAGCGACTGCCCCTGCCGCAACGCCCACGAAAGGCGCGCGAACGGATCGGCGATCAAGCGGTTGTCCGGCCACCACGGTTGCTGGTACGACAGGTGCGGCACGTAAATGCGCTTCCGACGGCCTCGCATCGAATAAAATGCGCCGTGGTAGCAGCGGTAATTGATTCCCAGCACCATCATCCAGTCGGCAATTTGCTTGCGGTCGGCGAAGCTGATGCCCTGGGAGCTGACGCCATACATTTCAGCCAGCACCTCGGTCTTGCCAAGCTGGTTGGCGGCGCTTGTCGCCTGCTTGGGCGTGAGAATGAACGGCTTGCCGGTCGGCCATTGCAGGCTGCCAGTGAGATGGTCGATCCCCGGCAGGTGCATGAACTCGTAACAGGGCATGGTCGCGCCGGTCCAGCCGATCTGGTTGTTGAGCGTGTCCTCGCCCATCAGGTGCCCGCTGAATTTCACCCCGTGCTTGCCGCACCACTCGCCGACCGGTTTGAAATATCCTTCAAGAAATAGTCCCAGCACGCAACGCCAGTAGTGATGCCGGATTTTGTGATAATCGCCGACCGGTTTGAACAGCGAGGGCAGATGCTCGCGAAGATCGTATCCCCATTGCTCCCGGAAAATGTCAGGCAAACGGCGCGACCAGGGCAACAGGGGCGGCCGGAAGTGCGGTTCATCGACCCAGATTGCTTCGATGGTTTTTCCAAAATGCCGTGAAAAACGCGAATACCACGGGTCGCGGTAGGCCACGTTCAAATAGTCGATCACCGCGTCGCGGTCGAGCAGGTCCAGCACGGTCCCCGACACTTCCTCGTAGTAGGCGTGCTCGGCGTCGACCGCAAGCGGGGGCTGGTCGAATTCGACGGCTTCTCCTCGCTTGCGTATTGTCACGCCGCGGTGGGCGCGCGATGCGTCCAGGCCGGGCATGGCGCTGGGCATGTAACCGGCCTGGAGCCAGACCTTGATGTTTAACTGCTCGGAACGCTCGATGATGCGCCCGATGATCTCCATCCATTCGTCGCCGAGATACCGCGTGCGCAGCCCGTTGAACGTCCGCGCGATCACCGCGCCCCACCCCGCCGCCGCCAGTTCGTCCAGTTGACGCAGAATCTGGTCGACTTCCAGCCGATCATTCAACATCCATAACGCAACGCCGCGATAAACGTTGTCCGGCTTCAGAAATACCTGCCTGTTCACCATCCGCTCCTTCATTTGTTCACAGGAAAACGTCTGTATTGTTCCAATGTTCTGGAAAGAAAAACGCCGATTTACTCCGATGCGATCAATACGGCTTCGATGCCCAGCGTCTCGGCGATCTTCATCAGCGTGGAACCGCGATGCCCTATGCCCAGCGCAAAGTGATGCGTCGGCCCTTCGGCCACCCACCGCTTCAGGAACGTTCGCACGTCCGGCTTGAAGAACGCGCGCGTATTGGTGTTGCCGGTCGCGGGAATCGGGCCATGAACGCTCTGGCCTTCGGCGATGACGAACTTGAAACGCCCGTCATGCGTCTGGCTGCACGAAAGCATCGTGATCGGCCCTTCCTTGATCTTGAACTCCACCGACGCGCCCGAACCGGGCTTGCCGTGATATTTCTTCAAACTGCGCAGGACCGGGCGGCCGTCGGCGATGTTGATGTGGTGCGGCCCGTCGTGCCCGACCAGCACGAACCCCTCGGCGAAATCGACCGGATGAAACTCGGCAAAGCTGCCGCCAATTCCCAGGCGGTCGAGAATTAACATCGCCACGCAGGTCTTCAGATCATTTTCCCCACACATCGGAAAGCCGGCCGCCGTCAGCATGGAATTACCGACGATGAAGTTGGTCACCAGCTGACGCATCTCCGATCCGGCTTCGGCCTCGTAGTAATACGCCAGCCCGTCAAGATTCTTTTCTTCGACGAAACGCTCCAGCGCCACCGCGACGCGGGCGGCGACAGCAAGGTCCGCGTCGGTTAGCTTGACGGTGACCGGATCGACTTTCGGGTCAGGCGTGTCGAAAAATTCCAGGATATGCTTCGACCGCTCGGCGATCTGCGCATCGGTCACGACGCGGTAGTGCTTCATCACGTCATCCGGCTCACACATGACCACATGTAGCCCGAAACCAGCGGTGAACATCGTCGGGTCGTGGTGCATGTCGAGCATGGCTTCCAAGGCGTGCCCCATCTGGCCGAGTCGTGCGCCGCGCAGGTCGTGCCGCACGCGCGCCACGTCACACCATTCGGACAATTCCGCCTCGGCTTGGGCGTCGCCGTGCAGATGCCCAATGATGACCGGAGGCGGCTTGCGCCCCATGCGAACCGATACCCCCGCAAATTCAGGAACTGAACAGATGTTGTCATTAGCTAACTGCATCCGGGTGGTGCACTGGTCGTACCGGATGCGATCGAGCGGCTGTAGCGCCACCAGCACAATGGGCACGTTCAATTCCCTCGCCATAATGCCCCAGGTGGCGCTCGTGGCGTAAGTCAACATATTGCAGAAGATCAGGTCGAAATCGCCGGCCTTGAGATCGCGAACCGCCTTGTAGGCGCTTTCGGCGTTATCGACCATTCCCAGATCAGTGACGATAACGCCCCGTTGTCTAATACGATCGGCAAGCAGATTGTGATGTCCCATCAATTCATCGAGCAAACCCTCGAATTGCGACCAGTACGTGTCGTGGCCGACTCCGAACAGTCCTATGTGTGCCTGAAGCGGCTTGCGACGGGAAATTTGAAGAACAGATTGGGGACTTGAGTTCATACTGGTGCTTGGATTAACGCAAACAAATCAACCGCATGCCTCGCTCCGACGAATACCCCATCCGCCATACTCAGCAAGCAAATTCCGCCTTGTCGCCTGACCGTAAGAAATCCGCTTGCCGGTCAAGGCGTAACACGATCTTTCCGACTTTGCCGCTCAATTGTATTCTTGTATACAATAATGACAACCTCAATATTCTGCCAGCTTGTGGCACGGCAAGCATTTTGTCATACGAACGGGAATAACTACGTAGGAATTTGGGCTGACGTTATCGGTGCGGGCAAGGCAGGAGGTTACGATCGCCTCCTGACGGCAGCAGCGCGGGCAAAGGCGAAGGAAGGTCAGGAGAAAAAGCTGCTCGTCTCAAATCGAAACACGGTCGCCAGGGGAGTTTGCAGCTGTTCCGTGACGACGTTATTGCTCTAGTAAAGGCGATTCGCGTGTCACTACATGGGCACATTTCACGTATCCATCTCAAATAGCTGCGGATAAGCGCCATACTGGCGAAAGATGATCTATGAACACTCCCTCCAAAAAGCCATTGCTCGGGCTATGTCCCATCGGCAAGTTCGTTTTCAGCCACGAGGATGCCATTCGCCAGAAGCAGGCAATACAGGAAAGGCTGCGCCGATGGGACGTGCGATTTGTGGACATTGAGGGCGTGTTGCCCGATGGGCTGGTGCGCGATCAGAAACACGTGGATACCGTGGTACGACATTTCCAGGCAAAAAACGTGGATGCGCTATTTGTACCGCACTGCAATTTCGGCACCGAAGGCGCAGTGGGGCAGATTGGGCGCGATTTGGGCGTGCCCGTGCTGCTATGGGGGCCGCGTGATGAAGCTCCACTGCCTGACGGCACTCGCCTGCGTGATACGCTCTGCGGGATGTTCGCCTCTAGCAAGGTGCTGCACAAGCTAGGCGTGCCATTCGCCTACATTGAGAACTGCCGCACGGACGACCCCGCCTTCCAGACCGGCTTGGATACGTTTCTCCGTGCCGTTCACTCGGCCGACGCGCTGCGACGGGGCACGCGCATCGGATTGCTCGGCCAGCGGATCGATTTCTTCTGGACGACGATCATAAACGAGAGTGAATTGCTCGAGCGTTTTCGTGTTCAAGTACAGCCGCTGGATATGGTGACCTTCATCAGCAACGTCAGGAAACGCGTCGCCAAGGACACCTCGAAGTATGCGGCGGAGATGAACGAGCTGGCCAAGACCATCGCCATCGAGGGCTATTCCGACCCAAAGACCTTTCACAACGTGCTGGCCGTGCACGACGAGATGCTGGCGCTGGCCGAGGAATACGACCTGGAAGGGCTGGCCGTTCAGGATTTCAATTCGCTGGTGGATGAAATGGGGACATATTGCTTCCTCGCCAATGGCATGGTCGCGGAAAAGCTGGCCATCGGGCTGGAGTCTGACGTTCTCGGCGCGCTCAGCGGCATTCTGCTTAACCGCGTGATGTTCAACCGCGAGCCATCGTTCCTCGCTGAGTTCACCGTGCGCCATCCGCAAGATGACAACGGCGTATTGATGTGGCATGCCGGCGCGCCACCTTCGATGTTGCATTCGTCAGACCGCATTCGCCTGGGACATCATTGGATCCTGCCCAGTCCATTGCCCGGCATGCCCCACTTCCGCCTGAAGGATGGCCCGCTGACCGTGACTCGCTTCGATGGTGACCACGGCCAATACCAGCTGGCCATCGGTCAAGGCCATTCCATGGGCGGCCCACATACGCTGAACAATTATCTTTGGATGAAGGTGGACCACTGGACTCGCTGGGAAAAGCGTTTGATGGAATCCCCTTTCATCCATCACACCGCCATGGCCTACGGGCATTACGGCGATGCTCTGGAGCAGGCATGCCGGTTTGTGCCAGGACTTGAGCCCGTGAGGTTGGACCGACAGTGACGCGCTTTCTTTAAAAGCCCGGACAGGAGCATCAACAGTTCCACTGCACGAGAACGACTGAATGTTGCCTGAGTGACAGGATCACCGGCCCAACGCTTGATTCGGCGGCAGGCTCAAAGCTGTGTTCTTGATCGATCAGCTGAATTCGGTGGGCGATCGGATGCCCAGTTAGTCCGGCACTGCGAATCGAGACATTTCGTTCGTGCGTGCTGAAGTTGGCGATCATTGCCGCACCGCTCTTGCCATCGGCCGATCGTGTGGCCAGAACATCGATGCCGGGCGTCTCGCATCTGACGGCGACCCGCTCGGGATAGTTCAACAGTTCGCGGAATGCCTTGAACGCATGAAAAGTCTTCTGCGGCACGCCGTAGTAGTCAAAAAGTCCACAATACCAAGTCATAGCCTGGGCGTCGTAGTAATTCATAACCTCGACGGGCGCATCCTGCATACGGATGAGCGTACTGGCACAGAACGCGGCGCCTTCTTCGCTTTTGAGTTTCTGAAAACTGTTATGGCGGCGGATTTCCGCATCCTGCGAACGGCATGACGCCGGCGCATAGTTCCACTCGGTCACGAATATCGGAGTGCCTGCATAGCCGCAGTCATCAAGTCGCCGGCGGACGTCGTGCGCGCGGCTAACGAATCCGTCCGGCTGTTGTGCGTAAAGGTGCCAGGAGTAGAAATCGAGCGGAAGCTGATGGTCGCGACAATACTCGAAGAAACCAGGATAGGACGGCTTGTCGAACATGCACGCCGCCGGCCCGCCGACTTTGATTCGCGAGTCGTGCTGCTTCAAAAGGAGAGCGGTGACGCGGTAGAGTTCGAAATAATCTTCACAGGTACCGGACCACATTGGGAGGCCAACGTCATGTTCGTTCCATATTTCCCAGTAGTCAACGGCGCCGGGCAAGCCATCGGCCCAGCCCTCGGTGTAGTGCCGCACGATGCCGAGGCAAATGCGTGCCCACCGCACATAGTCAGTTGGTTTGAAAACGTACCGCCGCCGGGCATAGTGTTCGATGCTCGTTCCGAGGCGGTAGATGATCTTAGCGCCGGTGTCCAAGATGGAACGCAGGTAATCGTCGGTCGGGCCAAAGCAATAGCTGTCGGGATCGTCCGGATCGGCTTCAAAGTTGGGAAAGATCTGCGGCACATCCACCTCGCGCGGATGCGGCCAATTGGTGTCATGCAAACGCACCCAAGGCACACCGAGTTCGCGAAACCGATGACCGTTATTCAGCAGCCCGCCGAAACTGATCGGGCCGTTGTTCACTCCATGCAAGGGTTTGAGATCACCTTGCGGTATCGCGAAATCGATATCGATATTCATGCGGTTTCCCGTTCCAGCGAGTGAAACGATGCCATGACCTTCCGGAAGTCCCTTTGGTTGGGAGAAAAGACGATGCTGGCATCTCGGCGCAACCCGTCAATGGATTCTATTTCAGCTCTTTCCAATTTTGCCACCCAATTGTATTCTTGTATACAATCATAGCAACCCTTATATTTCGGTTTAGCTTTGAGGCGCTATAAGTGGATGTCGTGTTGTCGTCATATCAATGTGGGATAGCTATGCAGGAATTTAGGCTAGGTGTGATCGGTGCTGGCAATCGCGGCAAACTTGCCGATCTCGCTCACCGCCCCAATGAGGGATGCCGCCTGGTCGCGGCGGCAGATGTAGAAGAGGCCCCCTTACGACGATTTCGCGAAGTTTATGGGCCGGAGGCAATGGTCACTCGCGATTACCGGGAACTGCTTGCCAAGCCGAACATCGACGCCGTCTTCATTACCAGTCCCGATCATCTCCACGAAGAGCACGCCCTCGCCGCAATCGCTGCGGGAAAGGCAGTGTATCTGGAAAAACCAATGGCGATCACAGTCGAAGGATGCGACCGCATCCTGACGGCGGCAGCGCAGGCGAAGGTCAAACTGTACCTCGGCCATAACATGCGGCACTTCCCCGTCATCCGAAAGATGAAAGAACTCATCGCTGCTGGGGCGATCGGGCAAGTTAAAAGCGGATGGTGCCGACATTTCATCAGTTATGGGGGAGATGCTTACTTCAAAGATTGGCACGCCGACCGAACGCGTTCCACGAGCCTGCTCCTGCAAAAGGGGGCGCACGACATTGATGTGCTCCACTGGCTGTGCGGCTCGTACACCCAGCGTGTGACGGCCATGGGCAGCCTGAGCGTCTACAACACCATCACCGACCGACATGGCCCGGACGAACGAGGCAACGCGTCATGGTCGCTGGACAACTGGCCGCCGTTGTCACAAAAGCAGTTGAACCCGATCGTCGACGTCGAGGACTTGAGTCTGGTGCTGATGGAGCTGGAAAGCGGTGCCCTATGTTCGTACCAGCAATGCCACTACAGCCCCGACGCCTGGCGGAACTACACCATCATCGGCACCGAAGGCCGCATCGAAAATTTCGGCGATGTTCCAAGCGATTCGACCGTCGTGCGCCTGTGGAACCGCCGCTGCTATTACAAACCCGAAGGAGATGAGGAATTCCGGTTCCCCAACGAAACCATCGAAGGTCACGGCGGCGCCGACCCGCGCATCATCGACGAATTTCTTCGCTATCTGCGCGAAGGCGGTAAAACCGACACCTCTCCCGTCGCCGCGCGCAACGCCGTTGCCACTGGCTGCCTGGCTACCGCATCGCTTCGAAACGGCAGCACGCCCGCGTTCATTCCGCCTTTGCCTCGCAATATTGCGGATTGGTACATGTCGTGAAACAGAAAAACGCTGGGTGCCCTGCTACGCCTCAACTTTGAGATTGGACGATGACAGGTCGGCCGGAAATTCATATATGGTTCCGAAGGCATCCCCCCAAAACGTAGACATGACACGTTCAAGCGCAGCCCATTTTTATGGCTTTCCTACGGCCGGATCGGGATGTTGTGTTGCCGGCGATACTGTGTGGGGGTGTAGTTCATTCGGCGACGGAAGCGGATCGCGAAGTAGCAGGGATCGTTAAAACCAACCCGCCCGGCGATCTGCTTAATGCTGAAGCGCGTGTTGACGAGCAACCGGGCCGCCGTCTGCATGCGCTGCTCTTCCAGGTACTGCTGCGGCGTCGTACCGACTTGCTTATGAAACAGGTGGGTCAGACGGCTGACGCTCTGGTTGCTCGCACGGGCAATGTCGGCAAGCGTGATCGGGTGGGACAACTGCTCTACAATAAAGATCATGGCTTTCTGGATGTCCGGATCGATGCGATGAGCACGGTTGGCCGGGTTGATCGCATCGCACAGAAGCAGTAGCCGCTCCAATGCGTTGGCAGAGAGTTCCTCGCGGCGCCAGCGCGCGGTGGAATCAAGTCGATGCAGCAGGCTGAATTGTTCCGTGATGGTGGTACGTTCAGTTCCCTCGGTTGTCGATAACAGCAATGTGCCAAACCCATGGTCCGACCAGGCGAGCCATTCCAACCATTTGACCGGTGGATGAAAATGCACCCAAAGCCATTCCCACGATTCGGCCTGCTCGTTCACGCTGATGTCCTGGGGCGCCGAGGGGGGAAGGAGCACCAGATCGCCCGGTACGGTGCGGACGATGCCGCCATCCGGCAGGCGGTATGCGGCACTGCCCGAAAGGGTCAGGGTAAGCAACCAGCTATCACACCCTGCACGGCGCCGACAACGATAATTGTGGTCCATCAGGAAGTAACCCGTCCAGAGCATTCCAAAGCCACCGGGATTCGTCAGATCGCCGCTTCGAACCACATCACCATAGGGTGTCGGGCGAAACCGCTGAATGCTTGGCCCGCTGGGAGTAGAACTGGTTGACATGCTTGCACCTCACACCCCGCGCAACTTAACAGCGCCAGCCCGCGCAGCCATCTTGAATGCCGGATATTCATGATTTTTTGCCGAAGATCGCAGGGCGACTTCGAGATCGGAGGTTAGTTTTTAAATCCACATGTCTGTCCGGATTGTCTGGATTGGCGATGGATTTCCATGCCGTGCATTGGAGGGCTTTATGCTTAGTGTTCGAGTGTTGTCATTGAGCGGTTTGCTGGCGTCGCTTCTGGTGCCGGCGACGTGGGGTGCCACCGTTCTTCCAGATAATCCCAATCAGGCGCTGGCGTATCAGTTTTCCAGCTTAACCGGCCACGCTGGCAACGGCATTAACTATGATCTAGGGTACACTTTTACCGTAACCAGTCCGGTGACCGTCACGGGACTGGCGGCGGTCGACTGGACGGGCTCGTCATTCCCCACAAGCGGCGAATATATCGGACAGTCCGTAGCGATATACCCGTCCGCCCTTACGCCCGTGGCGGGGTCGCCTGTAGCGCTCGCCTCCGCGACGGTTCTGGCGACCGACCCGATCGTCTCGATTTCCGGCGGCACGTACACGTCGGGAACCGGCTTTCGCTATCGTGATCTCGATGCCCCCGTCACGCTGACAGCAGGAACGTACCAGATCGTCGTGGCGAACCACGGGACCGGCGTCTATCAAGGCGGTACGCTCGCGGGAACGGGGGTGGACGGGATCGCCCCCTTGGGTCCTGGGCTGAGTAATGGTCTCTATAAGAGCCCGACTCACACGCCTGATTATGTGTATCCAGCCGGTGGAGCTGGCGTTTATAACGCCACTGCCCTCAATGCCAACGTCGGTCCGAACTTCATTGTAGCCGTTCCCGAACCGGCCATGATGACCACCGGCGTGCTGATGCTCGGCGGCTTGACGATGCGTCGGCGGAAACAAGCCTGAGGGTGTTGGGCTGGCGCGCCGCCGTCGGATGGCATGCCCCCCATTTTTGTCCAAGTCAAAACCTCTTTTCCGCCCTTTGCTGCTCTTAACAAGCCGGGGAAGATCTATCCCATAGGTTCAGGAAAAGGGGGCCTCCAAGAATGACAAACGATGTTTATCCTCCATTACGCCGATCCGCGTTTTCTTGCCGGTGTTTCGAAGCACGGGTTTCCCGCTGAACACGGCCTGCGTTTGCACAACACGGGCTATATGAAAACCCCGTTCGGCGAACGATGGCGCGATTCGCCCGTCCTGCAATCCGCCCGCAAATCGGGCCGGCCGTACTTCATCGACCGCCTGACCGGAGGAATGCCGTTCCAGTCGCTCGACGGCCTGACGGACATCGCACGAACGCTGAAGAACGACGCGCACTTCCTTGGCTTCCAGGTTCACGAATGGGACAACTGCCCGTTCCACGATTACCGTCTCATCAAGAAGGAGTTTTTCGACAAAGACATCCCCTTCACCGAAGCCAACTTCGCCAAATACGTGGGCCTGACCCTACGTCCTTATTTCGAGGGTGGTGATTACGCCACTTACCGCGATCTATACACGCCGCTGAACACGATGAAGAATGCGAAGCGATACCTCGAAGGCTACTTCAGCCGCATGGTTGAGTTGACCGAAGGACAGGTGTTGTCGGTCAACGGGTATGGACAGTTCCCGCACACCGTGTTCCGGCTGGGCGGGAAGAACAACATGGCGGAAATCGGCAACCAGGTGTATCAGTCGGCGTTTCAGATCAGTTGCGTCCGCGGCGCGGGGCGCGAATACGGCAAACCGTTCGGCGTCTATTACGAAACCTGGGGCGGCTCACCGTTTAGTTGCACTTGCGCCACATCCTTCTCGCCGTGGCTGCCCGAAGAAGGACAGTTTAAGCTATTCGACGAGTTTGGGGGCGCCAGCGTGCAGGGCGGCAGCAGCCGGTCGCTGCAAAGGCGACTGGTCTATTTCTCCTGGCTGTCGGGTTCTCAGTGGTGGGCCGACGAATGGGGCGCGGAAAATTATTTCTTCGACTGGGACCAGCACCCGCTGACCGAATACGGCAACATCATGCTCGCCTTCACGACAATCGCCCAGCGCGTCGGCCCGGTCACGCCGATCGTCCCGGCGGCGCTGGTCCTGCCGCCCGATACGCTGGGCCTCGACGTCGGCTACGTCGCCGGGACGCGACGACTGGTGTTCGATGCCGTCGAACCCGATCCGTGTCACAACCTCGTGCGGGATTGGGCCAAGGAGATGCTCGCGCCGCGCCCGTGGCGTAAAGGCGGCGACGACTACAACCTCACCCCGTCCCTGTGGGCCGGCGCGATCGATGTTCTTTCCGCCGACGCCTCACCGGAGGTCTTGTCGCGTTACGATGTGACAATGTTCGTCGATGAAAATCACCGAGCCAAAGCCGATCATCCTAAAAAGCTGGGCGTCGATATCGAGAGCGCCCACGAAAGCCAGTCGATCATCCGCCAGCGGCTTCCCTTCCGCGTCGACGGTGAGGTCGGCTGCGTGCAGGCCCATTCCAGCGATCGCGTATTGGTCGGCGTATTCAACAACCTGGGCGTGATGAAACTGGATGGCAAAGAAACGCTCGACCCCCAGTCCGCCCGAACCGCAACCATCACGGGACCTTGCACCGACCTGATCCCCCTTTACGGCGAACAACATGTCCGCCAACGAAACAATAACTCCGTCACCGTTGAACTTCCCCCCGGCGACCTGGCCGTGCTCTCCTTCGCCCGTGCCTGATCGCGCCGCGAGAATGGAGCTTCAACGACCCGACCAAGCACTTTGTATGCAACTGGGTACTGTCAGCTTGTGACCTATGATCCCTACCCAGCAAAAAATCGTTTATTCCTGCGTATTCTTCATTGCTATCCTGTTGCTGATGCCCTTCGTCCGCGCCGAAATGGCGCCGGAACAAAAGCGGCCCACCACTCAGCCGATTAAAACCATCCGAGTGCTGGCGGTGGGCAACAGCTTTTCCCGCGACGCCATGATGAACGTATCCGACTTTGCCGAAGCGGCCGGATACAAGTTCATCTCCGCCGCTGCGATCATGCTGAGCGGCAGCCTGGAAGATCACATGCGGGGCGCCGATGCCTTCGAATCCGACGGCCCGGCGCACATTGCCCGCCCCTACGGCCGCAAAAGCCTGAAGGAGATGCTCGCCGCCGAACCGTGGGACATCGTGACCATCCAGCAGAACAGCTTGAAGAGCTTCGTCTCCGATTCCTTGGAACCGCATGCCGGACGGCTCATTGAATACATCCGCCGCCACGCGCCGCAGGCCGAGATTGTCGTTCACCAGACCTGGGCCTATCGCGACGACCATCAACTTTTCACGGAACGAGATGACCTGGACACCGATCGCATGTATGCCGGCCTGTGCAGCGCCTACGACGGACTTGCCAAGACATACGGCCTGCGCCAAATCCCCAGCGGGGATGCCATGCAGGCCGCCCGACTCGATCCGGCCTGGGGACGATTCATCCCCGACCCTGATTTTGATCCCCACACCGCCGTACATCCGGCTTTGCCCAAAGCAGAAAAACGTTCCTTGCACCGCAACTTCTACTGGATCAAAAACAGCAAGACCGGCGAACACACGATCGTCCACGACAGCCTCCATGCCAACTCCAATGGGCACTACCTGCTGGCCTGCGTCTGGTTCGAGTTCCTATTCGGACAAAGCGTGCTGGACAACCCCTACGTGTCGCCTTACGTCGACTCCGCGGATGCGGTCATTCTGCGACGCATCGCACACAAGGTTGTAACGGAAAAGTACCGCCCGAAAACGGTATCCGTGCCATAAGCAACATTCCCCATTTCTTCACCAATCCGTAGAGGGTTGCGGCGGTCGCATGCGTGGGAATCCCGCAGGGATTCGTATGGATTTGAAAACGCTTCAGTCTTTGACCGCGCCGTCCACACTGGAAAGCCGCCTCGTCCGCCTGAACATCAGCGGCGCCTGGCCCGTCTGGCGGCGAAACCACTTCGTAAAGTGCGGCAACGACGAGAAACCAAGCGAAAACGCCACGCTCTTGATCTGGGCATCGCTGTAAATCAGTGCGTTGACCGCATGCTCTCGGCGGCGGGCGTCGAACCAGCGCTTGGGGGTGGAATCATAGTATCGGTGAAACATGCGGTTCATCTGGCTGATGCTGAGGCCGATCCGCCGGGCGATGGTCGCCTCTCGCAGAGGTTGGGCAAACGGATGGTCTTCGACCAGCCGCATCGCCGCGATGGCGCGAGCATCGCGCACCACCGGCAGCTTCGGCTTCATTCCCGCGACCCGCTGCATGGCGTTGGCGTAAGCGCTCAGCCAATCGCTGAATCTCGCCTGGATTGCGAAATGCGCTCCGACGTCGATCGCCCTCGAATGCAGTTCGATCTGAACGTTGCCCGCATGAGTCCGCACGGCCTTCGCCAGGTTGGAACCGGTCTGTTCCAGTTCCGGCGCATCAACCGACGAGATCAGCACCGCGCGACGGTGGTCAAACAATGAACGCCTGCTGTCAAGCCAGCGCGTCGTGAATCGGATACTCAGCAGTTTTGTTCCCGGTTTGAACTCCTGCCGCCCCCTCATCATCGCTGGAAAAACCCACGTTCCCGGCGTAGCGGTCACCACATCGCTTCCCTGCCGGATCAACACCCCGCCCCGGCGAATCAACCACGCAATGGTCTGCACCGGCGACATGTCCGAAGACAGATTGCTGACGGCAACCTCATCATCGTACGCCCACAGCAACTCCGAACGCAGTTCCCTGAACGTAATCACCTTCAGGCACTCGAACGAGGAGATAGGGGTCATGGAAAAACGCTCCGGTCAGACAGATCTATGCCAATGCGCAAAAAGTGTAACTAGTAAGGAAATATCCGACAACGGTTTTCCCTCTATGCCTGAAAAGGATGTGCTAATCTGCAAACACTCGTAAATGCAAAGGCGCGGAGCCTTTATCCATCAGGATGCAAAAGGAAAGGATAGGAAAATGTTGGATCCACATCGTTCATCGATCGATCAAACTGGTGCTATGAGGAAACGGCTGCTTGGGGGCGCGGCGCTGGCTATCGCAAGCTCGCTGATGCTGACGAACTTCGCATCCGGCGCTACTCTTTTGCTCGATTTCGGCGGCTCCACCGCCTACAACGGCAGCAATTCACCGGCCCACGTGGACGGAACGGTGTCGCTTTCCTATACGGACTGGAGAGCGATCGCCGGCGTCAGTGGTGGTTCTAAGCTCAGCGCGACGGTCAAAGATAGCGACAACAACGATATCACCATTTATCTTGGTCGTAATTCCACTAATGTCACTAACGACCAGATTGATTTTGATGCGACCGTTTTTCCGGTGTCGAACAGTGCAGGTTCAGGCATCTTCGCAACGGATCTGGCCAACGATGCTCTGGTTTCGCATAGTTCGGTCGCTCGCGATCCTATCGCCTCGCTGATTACGGGTTTACCGCTGGGCCAATATTACGTTTATGTCGTTGGCCATTATGCTGGCAATATCAATACCGGTTTCAATGCCATCGCCGGCGCCGTGAATATCGCCGGGCCCGGCGGCGGAGGCATCGGAGACACCATCGAAATTACGAACGTGTATGATGAAGCGTTTTTTGAGGCGCCACAAGCGTTGGCCGGAGGCAATTCCTCTACTTGGGTAAATGGTGTCAACTATGGAAAGTTCACCATCAATCTGACCAGCACCAATCCTAATCTTGCCGTGGCGATCGACGCGGCCAAAGGTGGCACTTCCACAAGCTACCTGACCTCGGTGATGATCACTCCGGTTCCCGAACCGACCACTGCAAGCTTGCTGGCCGGCGCGGGGTTGCTGATCTCGCGGCGACATATCCGGTCTCGTTATCTGCCGAGGCGATGTAATTCAAAACGTAAGCAAGCTGATGTTCAAAACCGCAAACGATCAGTCCCTTGGTAAAGCCCCGAAGCGCGATGCCCAGTGTTTGAAAGCGCGCTGATCGAGCGGACAATAGCAACCGGGAATCTCCTTCAGATCGGATGCCACGAGGGACTGATAGGGTTCGTCGTCGCCGGCCGACAACGCGCCGCCATGGCCAAGCGTATGTCCGATCCATATCCCGACCTGATAGCCGCGGGCCGAAAGCATGGGAATGACCGCGCGTGCATAATCTGTCGCCTGCTCAAAATAGGATAGAGGCGGAAGATCTCGCTCATAGGGATGGGGTACGATCAACAGAACATCTGTCGTACCGGTTCTTCCCAACAGAGACAGACGCTGCTTCCAAACCGGGTCATACGGCTGGCAGATGGTGAGTGGAACCGTCATTCGCCAGGTATACTTGGCTGGCCTGCCAGTTCCTTATCAAGAGTGCGCTCAGGTTTGAAACGTTTTCCACAGGCAGATGCCCAGGAGCAGCATTTGAAGTATGGCCGCAACAGTATTGCCGATCCATACGGCTGCCCGTTGGTAATTCCATCCGTAAAATGCCCAAAATATATACACAATAGCAAATCCGACCAGGTTAGTCATGGAGAGTGAACTGACCTTAGGAGACGCATATTCCGCCATGACTTGCGCGGCAATGGACACACATGCCACCAATGCGACCAGAGTGCCGAGAAACTCCCAAAATCGATCCGCAGGGGATATCGTGGCTCTTTTCATTTATGTGCTTTAACTAAGCCAAATTAGGAAGATTGTGGATCATGAAAAGCCGCTGTGAATATCGTATCGGAGGGTTGGAACAACAAACTCATGCCGGATGATGGCGAGCTTTAGGCGGAATAGCTGCGTGCCGCCGCAGTTTCGCGACGATCGCGGGCGGCGGCCTGTTGTGAGGTCTCCGGTTCGGTCGGCGCTTCCAAAGGGTGCAGGTGGCGACCTTGTGCGATCAACGATTGCCGTAACGCAAAGCCGTCCACTTGGCTGATATCGCATCCCTGTCGTACCGCCATCGCGGCGGCGGTGCCGGCGGCCTGGCCGAGCGAGCAGACCGGCGGCATGACGCGAAAACTCGAATGTGTGGCATGGTCCGCTGAAATGCAACGGCTGGCGATCGCAAGATTGTCGATCCCGTTCGGCAGCAAACATCCCCACGGAATCTCATACCAACGTCCTTTGGGCAGGTGCACGATGCGCGTACCCGTTCCCGAAGGATTGTGAATATCCACCGGGTAAGTGACCCGTGCCACGGCGTCGGGAAACGTGCGGCCTTGCTCGTAGTCCGCCAGCGTGACGAACTGACGGCCGCGGATGCGCCGGCTCTCACGAATGCCGATCTGCGGCGCGATCGAGTAGATCCGCGAATGGCGGAAGATCGGCACCTGCTCGCGCAGCACCTGCCAGATCTGACGCAACTGCCGCCGGCCTTCGATCTCGGCCTCCGAAAGCTGAACGCCGTCGATCGCCGGGCGAAGGATCACGCGCGTGGTGTTGAAGTGGATGACGTCGTCTTCCACGCCAGGGAACATCAGCACGTTTTCGCGCGGGCAATCGATTCGGCCATCGGCCTTGCCCTGCTGGTAGGCGGCTTGGATCTGCGGAGCCTGCTGCATCGCGGCGCGGTAGGCGGTAAGCTCCTGCAATTCCGGTGGAATATCTTCGCGGGCGATCTTGAGCTTGAAGCAGAGGGTCATGGGCTGGGCGTTGCCGTTTTCTTCGTTGCCGTAGTCGAACTCACAACCCGCCATCGCCGCCAGGTCGCCGTCGCCGGTGCTGTCGATCCATGCCTGGGCGCGAGCGGCGGTGAGCCCGCTCTTGGAATGCAAGACGATTCCGTTGATCCGCCCCGCCGCCGCTTCGACGTGTGCGACGCGATGGTGATACAACAGCCGCACGCCTGCTTCGAGACACAAATCCTCAGCCGCCAGCCTTGCGACCTGCGGGTCGAACACGCGCGAGCCGGGGCGCATTCCGCCGTAGGCCGCCATTCGATCCACCCATTCTTCGAAGATGCCGGTGTCGAGGGAGGCGCCGTTAAGGTGATTGCTCATGAACGGGTTGACCTCGCCCGCGGTCGCCATCCCGCCGAGGAACCCGTAGTGTTCGACCAGAAGCACGTCCGCCCCCTGCCGCGCCGCCGCCACCGCCGCGCCGATGCCGCCCGGCCCGCCGCCCATGACGATCACCTGCGCCTGATGTATTACCTCCAGCTCGCGTGGGAAGTTAACGGGCAGACACGATGATTCCGACGGCGAGGATGGTGGAGTAGTTTGTGAGGACATGATTTGAATTCACCTGCTTTTAGCAATCGGACACATGCCTTTTGCTTATCGTTTGATATCCACTGATTTCCCCGTTTCCGCGGACTCGTAAACCGCATCGAGGATGCGCATGATCTCCACGCCGTCGTCCGCGGTGGCTTTGCAGGACGCCTTGCCCTCGATGGCGTCGATGAAGTTTTCCATTTCCTTGAAGAAGTAGTCGCCGGCGCCGGTGGGCCCGTGGATTTTGATGTCGGCGAGCATGTCGTTGCATTCGGTGTACAACTCGAATGGATCGAGGTTCAGGCCCGCCTTGCTGCCGTAGAAGACCAGGTCGCCATCGGAGCGGTTGTTCTTGTTCAGGTTGAAGCTCGCCTCGACGTGAAGAATCGCACCGTTGTCGAAGCGAATCATCGCGGAGGCGAAGTCTTCGACGGTGAAAACGTTTTTCTCGACCTGCGTCGTTGACACCCATACGCTGCCAGCGGTTTTGAGGTGGCTGCGCGCGCCGATCTTGTTGAAGGTCGCGCCGAAAACCGTGGTGGGCCTAGCGCCTCCCATGATATATCTGGAAAGATCGATGACGTGAACGCCCAGGTCGATCAGCGGGCCGCCCCCGGAGAACCGCTTGTCGCCGAACCAGCCGCCGGGATATCCCGCCCGGCGAAGGTACGAGGCTTTGACGTAATAGATCTCGCCCAAAAAACCCTTGTTGATGAAATCGATCGCGGTGGCGGCGTCGTTCCCATGACGGCGAACGAAACCGATCATCAGCAGCTTGCCGCTGCGCTCGGCCGCCTTCCGCATGGTCAGGGCTTCGGCGGTGTTCATGGCCATGGGCTTTTCGCACAGGACATGGGCACCGGCGTCCAACGCCGCGATGGAACATTCCGCGTGAGCGCTGTTCCAGGTACAGACGCTGACCGCGTCCAGCTTGTGTTCCGCAAGCATTCGCCTGTAGTCGGCGTAGTGATTCTTGACCCCGTATTTTTCGGCGAAACGCTTCGCCTTATCTTCCTCGAGATCGCAGCACGCGACAAACTCAACTCTGTCGTTGAGTTTCTTATAACCATCGGCATGGTAATGGCTGATTCCACCGGTTCCGATGAATCCAAGTCTGATCGGCATATGACCTTTCTCTTTAGTGAATATCTTGTGGGGGCGAATCATACTATCTATGGAACCGGGGTTCATCGGGCGAAATGTTTTGTCATCAACCGTGCTGCGGCGGCGAGCAATTCTTTGCTGGCCGTCGCGTTCAGGGGCGGGCGGTCGTAAAACCAGTTGGACTCAACCGGCTCATATCCCCCCTCCTGATATGCCGCAGGCGTGCAGGCGTATCCGCTGCCACCGTTGGCATATCCTACCGGCCAGACCAAACCTCCTGCTGCGGCAACGGCCTCCTGCCCGATTTCGTAAAATACCTCATCGCTGAATGCCAGCAACGATAGTTCACCAATCCACAGGCGTTGCAGGCGAGAGGGAACGGTTGCCGGATAGCCCCCTGCCGTCTCGGCCAAGCGGTGGGTCAAAAACGCCTGCCGGGCACGTAGGATCCGGGCTTGCACTGACATCGGGTCCAGTTCGGCGTTGCCTAATGATGCCGTCACCTCGTCGAGTTGCTGCTTCCATGCCTGATCCGGATTCGCCGTAGGCAGACCAACTTCCATCGCCGCGGCGTCGATTCCGTTGTCGGACTGGATGGGCCGGGCATTCGCCAGCGCCTCCGTCACCGCCTCCGCCATCAGGCGCCCCGCGGTCTGGGTCTGGTTCACAGACCCCTTGTTGAACTCGTCCCGCGGGTTGATATCGCCCGCACAGCCATTGAGAAACAGTGCCGCCCCTTCATCACCGATATGCTGTTCCAGGATCGATGACGCCACGCCAGCCAAGTCGCCGCTGACCTGATTATCCTCCGGCGATATCGAAACCATGTGACAGGCATAATGGAAGAGCATCGCGCGGACCTGCCCCGCCTCATCAAGCGCCGCCAGCACGCGCACCTCGCTGTCGCGCGGGCTTAGGCCGTCTGCCCCTCCTCGATCACCGCGAACGCCCGAGCGCCGATTTCGCCCGATGTCGAGCGACGCGTCTCCATACACCAACCGCACCGGCCGCAGCCGCGCCGCAGCCTGTTCTACGCTCTGCACGATCCGCTCATCCAGTATTCGCAAATAACCGGGCGATGAATCCCCGCACTCGAGCAATGGAAAAACCGCCGGGGCATAGTGGGTGTGGGTACAGCATAAACAGACGTTCACCGGTTCCGTGCCGAGCACATTTCCGATCCGGTGCCGCAACGCCGTGGCGTGCCGGGGCGTCAACTCCAGCACCTCCAGCGATACCACCGCGATCCGCCGGTCCTGCCATTCCACGATCATGGCCCGTACCGCGATCGGGTGCAGTACGTCCCGCGCTGCACCACTGCGGCCCACGAATCCCGTCAGATACACGCTTCCCGATCCCGCGGTTCCTGACAAATCCGGTGTAATATCGACCCGGGCCGAGCCTATCTGCATCGCCATACCCTCGCTTATCCTGCGAACGCTCGCTGAACCTTGGCAAAGGCCTCGACGATCTGCCGCATATCCTGCTCACCGGCCAACAACATCTCCTGCAACAACCAGATCGACCGCTGGCATACGTCCGCGGCGACCGGGCTGGGCAACACTCGAACTGACTCCGGAAAACGCTCGGCAAGCGTCTGTATCCCCTGCGATTTGTCCAACGGATGCGTGTAACCGGCGTAACACGGAATCCCCTCGGCCTGCAACGCCGCGACAATCGCTCCGCGATCCTTGCCCCCAAAACTCTCCGGGTCCACCAGGATCGCATACAGGTGATACGCGTGCCGCGTGCAGCCTTCGGCCTCGACGGGCGGCTGGACGCCTTTTATCTGCGACAAATGGGTGGAGAGGAACTTCGCCATCCGCGAGCGGTGCGATGCCTCTTCCTCGAGCCGCGCAAGGCGAACTCGCAATAGCGCCGCGACGTACTCGCTGGGACGGAAATTATAACCCAGCCGCGGATATTCCCACCGCGCCCCGCCGGGCGCTCGGCCGGAGTTCATGACCGTGTGGACAAAACTGTTGATTTTTTCGTCATCCGTCACCACCGCGCCCCCTTCCCCGCTGCTCAGGTTTTTGCTGGATTGGAAACTAAACGCCCCGACATCGCCCAGTGCACCGACCGGGCGATCGCGATACCGCGCACCGTGCGCCTGGGCGCAGTCTTCGATCACTTTCAACCCGTGGCGGCGGGCGATCGCGTTGATCGCGTCCATCTCTGCGGGATGGCCCGTCAGGTGTACCGGCAAAATCGCCCGCGTGATGCCGGGCCGTACAGCCTGTTCGATCGCATCCGGACTGATCGTGAATGACACCGGATCAATGTCCACCAGCGCGATGCTCATCCGCTGGTGTAATGCAGCGCTGGCGGTGGCGATGTAGGTGTAATTGGGGACGATTACTTCCCCGCCAGCTCCCCAGCTTTCCAGTTCCAGCGCCGCCACCAGTGCCGCCATGATCGCGTCGGTCCCGTGCGGAAGCAGCAGGCAATAATGCGCCTGGCAGAAGTGGGCGAATTCCTGCTCAAACTGTTGCGACCGCTTCCCGCCAAGCCCTTCGGTCTGCGAAAAGTAAACCTCCCGCATCGACGGTTCAATCTGCTCAGCCCACTGGCGTTCGTCGACCACAGGCCAACGCGGCCAGGGATTCTGCTTCTTATCCCGCACCGGCGTCCCCCCATCAATCGCCAGTTTGGAACTCGACCCCGTTTTGGCACACGTCTGTGTATCTTGACTCATCCGCCGCCTCTTTGGATTCCATGTCTTGAAAAATCGATCTGTTGCTTGGCAGACGATCATTCCGCTTTGCGGAGAGTTTCGATCGCGCGGGCAACGTCGCCGATGCGATCAGGACCGGCTTCGCGTTCGATGACGAGCGGGCCGCGATAGCCGATCTCATCGAGCGCATCGAGGAAGGCGCGCCAGTTCACCTGCCCGTCGCCGGGCGCAACTTCCTTGCCCCAATCGATGCCGGGCTTATCGGAAGCGATCGCGTCCTTCACGTGAATATGCCCGATACGGCTGCCCAGAGTATGAACCGCCGCGACGGGATCGCCGGCGCCGTAGAGGATCATGTTGCCCGGATCGAAATTGGCGTAGACATTCGGGCGGTCGATGTCGTTGAGCACGTCACGCAGATGGGGCGCGGTTTCCTGGCCAGTTTCAAACAGCAGATCGACGCCGATCTCCGCCAGCGCATCGACGACGGTCACGATCCGCTGGCGGACCGCCGGATAGATGTCGCTATCGGTCGGCGGGAGAAACCCGGCATGAGTGGAGATACGGCTGAGGCCAAACCCCTCTTTCGCGACGCGCGATGCGGCGATCGCGCGCTCCACGCGATGGGCGGCTAAATCATCGGGCAGGAAGCCGCCTGTCTGACGAATCTGGGCGATCGTTCCATAACTCTCACCGGCAAACCCAACCATGCCTGCGGTCAGCGTCACCCCGGCGTCAGCAAACCGCTGGCGCGCGGCGACCGCATTTTCGATCGGCTGGTCAAGATATGGGCCGACGCTCAATTGCATGTGCTGCAATCCCACCGACGATAGCGCCGCAATCAACGCTTCGACATCGTCCGTACGGAACGACCAACTACAAATACCGATATCACGGCCACGAATTTTCATGACAGTTCCCTTCTGTATTTCTTGATGAACGGTTTACCGAGCCCTGTCGGTCGCGAGAGGACGATAGCTGACGTTCATGCCGGCCAGCCATGTTTCCATTCGCTGCATGCGGCGACGGAAGTCGGCATAATCCTTCCGCTGCGGTTGCGACCAGGCGACTTCCGCCAAAGCGCTCAATCGCGGGAAGGACATGTATTCCATATGTCGGGGGTTGGCGATGAATTCGGTCCAGACATTGCCCTGGGCGCCGAGGACGCGATCGCGTTCGTCGCCGATCAACTCATCGGGGATCGGTTCGTAAGCGTACGTCGTTTCAAGCGTCAGAACAGTATTGCCGATCGCTTTAGGCTCGCTGGCGACGTCCTGAGCCTGGCGAAAATCAAGATAACAGTGCGAAGTCGGCGACATGACGACATCGTGCCCCGCCTTGGCCGCGGCGACGCCACCGGTGGTGCCGCGCCAGCTCAACACCGTGGCGTTTGGCGCAAGTCCGCCTTCGAGAATCTCATCCCAGCCGATCAATTTTTTGCCCAGTCCGTTCAGATAACATTCGATGCGTTTGATGAAGTAACTTTGAAGCTCAAATTCGTCTTTCAGCTTCTCGGACTGGATCCGCGCCTGACATTTAGGACATTCCTTCCATCGTTCCTTTGAACATTCGTCCCCGCCGATGTGGATATACGATGCGGGGAACAACGTGACCACTTCATCCAGCACGTCCTGGAGAAAGCGAAACGTCTCATCGTTTCCGGGGCAGTACGCCTCTTTGACGAGTCCGGCAAACGATTGCATCTTTGGCGGGGCGCCGGCGCAAGAATATTCCGGATACGACAACAGCGCGGCTGTGGCGTGTCCGGGAAGCTCGATTTCGGGAATAACGGTAATATGCCTCGCCTTAGCATAGGCGACGACGTCGCGGATTTCATCCTGCGTGTAGTATCCCCCATACCGCCCGCGCGAATCGTAGGCGGCGGAAGACGCCGGATCGAGATCGAACCCAATGCCATCCCGCCAAGCGCCGATCTCGGTCAGCCTGGGGTATTTCTTCATCTGGATTCGCCATCCCCCATCGTCGGTCAGATGCCAATGGAAGATGTTCAGTTTATGAAATGCCATGGCATCCAGAAAACGCTTGATTTCATCCACGGTGAAAAAATGCCGGCTGACGTCCAACATCGCCCCGCGCCAGGGAAAGCGCGGATAATCCAGAATCTTAACGCCGGGAATGGCATACGAATCGACGGGAAGCAGTTGCAGGAAGGTTTGGATTCCATAGAACAACCCGGCCTCACCGGCAGCGTCGATTGTGACGCGCTGTGGCGACACTTCCAGACGGTACCCTTCCGGACCGAGTTGCGAATCGGTATCGACAATCGTCAATACAATCTCTCGCGTGTCTTTTCCCGTGCTGGCGGCTTGCGCGGCCTCGTACCGGACACCAGCAAGCTCACTCAACCGCGCGGCGAACTGTTGCGCAACCTGGGCAACCTGAGGCTGGTTGAAAATCACGCGGGTATCGTGAATCAGATGAAACGACCCGTCGGTTGGGGTCACTTCCTGGGGGATCGGAATAATTGAAAGTATTGATGACATGGAGCGTTCCTGCTGATGGGTTCAGCAAATAGTATTCAGTGGAAAATAGTTGCGGGGATGGATTCGGCGATCAGTTCATGCGCCTTGGCATTCGGGTGTAAACCATCGCCGCCGATCGATCCCTTGTCAACGCGCCATTTGCCCGAGTTACGTGACGATTCCACCGCGTCGGCGGTTTCGATATATCCGTCAAGTGGATGATCGGGATGCCCGATGCGCACGGCAGACGGATCGGCGGTTCCGATGGCGGGCACACCATTCCGCAACGGGGCGCCGTCGCGCAGCCAGTCGTTAATGCGCACCCGAAACGCTTCGTTCTCTTTCGGGGTCTGGCCTTCCAGTGTGGCGAATCGATCGGTGCTGGATGTAAACGGCAATACCGTTACCTGATACACCTTCACGCCCTGCTTCTTTGCCCAGGTCCAGTGTTCGACATACTTCTCAAGAATCGCTTCGCCCCGGCCAAGGTCGTTCGCGCCCAGAGCGCAGACGAAGTGCGTGAATCCGCCCAACCCCAGAGGCCAACACGCCACGCGCCGCTGTTTTTGATACAGGATCGAGTCTCCGCCAGTCGTGGCGTGCGACCAGGCGACCCCGGCCTTGTCGGCGATGCGAACCGTCCAGGGGGATTCGACTGTTGATGCGATCGAATCACCATTAAACGCGACCGCATTCACCTTTTCCGATGTCTTTCCGAGAATATGAAGTGGCCCGCGGGTGCCATCATTATGGGCGAGCATCTGGGGTTCCGTCGTTGCGGTCAGATCGCCTTCGCCATGCCATTCTCCACGCTCGGCCGACAACTTGATGACCTGCTGCCACGTCCCGGCATCCTTTTCATGAAGATGGACCGCATAAGTTCGTGAATGAATCGTCTCACCCGTTGAAAGCGACGCTTTGATCGGGTCTGAAATCACGCACCAGCCGCGCTGAACGGTCACGGTGGTTTTTCCGTCAAAAGTGAGCGGATGGGTCACGCCGTGAATATCGACTGAAGCCTTCAGTTCATAAGGAATATTGGCCGGCGCGCCGTAGACGAAACGGATATCGGTTGTGTCGGCCGTGATCGTGTGTTGAATGCGCGACGTGCAGGCATCATGACCGGGCGCCTTCGGGTGCGGACGCTGCGCCGCGAGCGTTCGCGTCGCCACTTGCTTCAGGCCGGCCACTTTCTCCTTAATGTCTTTTAGCAACAGGTCTAGCACAGCCGGTGCGACAAAACCTTCCACTGCAGCAGTGTTGGGATGCAAACCATCGGGAAGATAGGACTTGAATGTCGCCTCATCTTTTTCGCGAAGTTGGCGCCAGTTCCTGTAATGATCGACCAGTTCGCACTTGCGCTCGGCCGCCACGTCGCGATAAACTTGGTAATAGTCCGCCAGTTGGGGGCGATCGGTGGCCGGCGTCTTGCCGTCCATATCAAGCACGTCATTCATCGTCGAAAGGATGATTTCCACTTTCGGATTCCGCTCGCGCAACGCATCGATCATCTTCAGCAGATTTTCCCTGCACTCCTGTATCGTGATGGCGAATCGCGCGTGAGAATCATTGATCGCAAACTCGATGAAGACCACGTCCGGCTTGTGATCAAGCACCTTCTCTTTCAGATTCGCCAGGCCGTCCCTCGAATTTTTGCCCGACATGCCGCTGAAAACGGGATTGACCAGCTCGCGGTAATATCCCTGCAATTGCCTGGCGACGAGATGAGGCCAACCGTTGGTGACGCTGGTTCCATAGAAAACGATGGTCTGCGGCTTACCGGCGTCGAGGTTGCGAACCAGTTCGCCTCCAAGTGCACCGGAAGAGAGGAGGAGCGTGGCAAACACCAGGAAACATCGAAAAATCGAACGAATGGAACATGTTGACATGGTTCGTGATCCTCGTTGGAACATTCTCATGTATGGATCAGGCGACGGTATTCATCCAATCAATCTCCCAATCGGCGAACGCTGTCCTTGAGCCCCCCCTTCGCGATTCCGCGCCAGCCAGAGTTCCCGCCGACAAGGCGGCGTCGCGATGAGTTCATCGTAAAGTTTTGACGGGGAAATCGACCTGTCATCCGCGAGGCGATACCGACAAAGTCGGATCGCATGAATCAGCAGGCAGAGTCTCATCGACTTCGACATTCACTTCCACCGCGCCGTCGACAGCACCATCCAGAACGGATATTTCGCGTGGCTGAGGAAGCAGCGCGACGAGGCGATTGCGATGCTGCGTGATTTATACTTCGCGAAAGAAATTAAATCGCCCATGGAACAGTGCATAACTTAAATCGGCAACTGTCATCTGTGTGAACGATTTTAATCCGATGAAAACGCCAGATTCGCGACCGAATCAAAGAATCCCAGTTCGTCCAACTCTTTCTGAAGCTGGGCTCGCTGCTTTGCTGTCAGCGCGTGCAGCGGCGCTCGAACCGGTCCACAATCGATACCGATCATTCCCATGATGGCCTTTCCGGCCGCCATGCCGCCATTGCGTATCATCAAGTCAATGACGCGGATTGCCATCGTCTGATGCGCCTGCGCGCCGGCCAGATCGCCGGCCTGAACGCACTGAATCAATCGCTGATAGATGGGAGCGGCGTAGTTGTAGGTGCTCCCCACCGCTCCTGCCGCTCCCAGTGCCAAGCCGGCCAGTAGGATCTCGTCGCGGCCGAACAGCACGTCGTACTGGCCATCGGCGGTGACGATACACCGACGATAGTCGGCCAGGTCCTCATACGTGAACTTGATACCGCCCAGGTTCGAAATGCGATCGCGGGCCTGCTCAAGAAACGCCGCCATGGAGTAATTTACGCCGGTCATGGACGGCATGTGGTAGTAGTAAAACAGCAGATCCGGCGCGGCGGATGCGATCGCGTGATTGAAATCAACCAGGTCATCCAAGCTTGCGGGCTTAAAAAAGTAAGGCGCCAGCGCAGCCACGGAATGCGCGCCGATCGACTGCGCGTGGGTCGCAAGCATCTTCGCATCTTCAATGCAGGTATGACCGACATGGACGATTACCGACAGGTCGTTGCCGGCAACGTCGGCCCACCGCTCTGCAACCTTTCGCCGTTCTTCGAGCGTCAACGACACGCCTTCACCTGTGGTTCCGCAAACGAACGCGCCGCGCACGCCGTTTTCGATTAGCCCTTGGGCTTGCCGCTCGATGCACGCCAGGTTAACGCTTCCATCGGCGTATAACGGTGTGAACGGCGCCGCGATGAGGCCCGTCAGCCTAGCCGGTTGCTTTTCAATGTGGTTGTTTTTCATAATTTTTTCATCTTCAAATTTTCCAGACGACATGTTTCCCACCCAGGACCAATTCTGTCTGATCCGGAATCTGTATATTGCGGCATTCGATCAGGCCATCACGATGAACCCATTCGATACGGATTTCACCGTATGGAGTGGGAACTATCCCAGAAGCGGCCTGCGTTACGCCAACCACTGGATCCACCGTGAAACGGCGAAAACCTGCTTCGAGCGGCCGAACGCCAAGCAGGTATGCGGAATAGAAATATACCGGAACGGCAGACCAGCCATGACAAAGGCTGCCGGCGCAATTGAAATCATCGCCGCCACGGATGGTTTCCCAAAAACTCGTTGCCCCCCGCAAAAGCATATGGCCCCAATCACATCCAATTCTTCGGAAAACCTCTTGTCCATACACCTGCTGTTCCATCATCAGCGCTTCAAACTTGTAGTGGCAGTGGCTGAGCGTTGTCACGACAAATCCATTGTCAGAGAGACTCAACCGCTGCCGCAAACCGCCCGCGTCCGCGGTTCCAGGCACACCGGCCAGGAGCGCCAACGACTGAACAAACTCAGAAAAATGGCGCGGGGCCTCGTCGCCCAAATAGGTCAGGTAGGCGCCTTCTGCGCCGTCCCAGAACGCTTCGCCAATCCGACGCCGCAATCGGTCGGCAACCGCCTGAAATTCGGTTGCACCGGATTGATCACCGCAGACCCTGCTCAGGCGTGCGCCGGCATCCAACGCCAAACAAAACATCAGGTTCAATGGCGCATCGAACCGCCTGATCCCCGACGAAACCAACTTATTACTACCATCAAGGCCGGGCGCCCATTCGTAAAACTGCCAGTAACGTTCGCCGAGCGGACAAGGCAGAAGGCCTTGCTCCATCCGCGCTATGTGAGTGCCCAGCATGCGCTGGACGAAAGGCAGCATTCGGAAAACAAACGATTGCTCGGCGCTGTATAGCCAGTAGTCATCCACCGCCAGCACCCAAGCAAGGCTGAACATCGGGATCGTAATGTCGATCTTGGCCGGCGCGCACATTTCCAGATAGCCGTCCTCTTTCAAACTGTCCGCCAGCAGGCCGAACGACGCGGCGGGGAACCGGTACTCGCCAAACCCGTAGTATCCACACAATGCTTGGTTCCGCGCATCGAACGCATACAATGCCTGCTCGCGCCAAGGGCAGTCTTCATAATGCTCGTGCATGCACAGGTGCAGCGTGCGAAGCCCCGTTCGATAGATCATGCCGGTAAGCGTGTCGGCGCAGCCGAAATCGCCGCGGATCTCCAGAGGGTATTCCGTCGGACGCAGGCCGGCATAGTGAAGCCGAAACTTCGTCTTGACGCCCAGGACATGAAGTTGAAGATACCGTCCCGCCAACCGCGAAAAGAAATGCGTGAAAACCTGGCGGCCATGCCGGCATACGTAGCGATTCGCAAAATTCCGCCTACCAACGGTTGCGCGCACGCGAAGATCGTCCAGATGCTCGCCATGGGCGATGTCGATGGACGTCCCGGCGTCCGTTTCGACGTCGATCTCAAGCAGGCCCGCTTCCTCTCGTCCAAGATCAATCACCAGATAGGCGCCGTCTTCCCCACAGAAAACGTCGGCAGCAAACTCGATACCCCCTTCGGACGGCAAGACCAGTGGCGGGACGGGAGAGCGAAACAACTCTTGAGGAAACCGAGTGGATAGCAGGTCGCGTTGCATGATCCAGGCCGCGCTCTGCTGATCCTGATCGGCCCGATTCTCCCTTCTCAGCAATCCTTGGGCACAAACCACCGTCTGCTGCCGCGGCTTCATCAGCAGCTTTTCCAATGGGCGCGGCGTCAATCCCCGTGCCCTGACGGAACCGACGACATCGTCACTCTCGACATCGCTCCAATCCGCCCCCTCATCACGGGCGTCGTATTCGAAAGTGAACCCTAATTGCCTGGTGACTCTGGAAACGGGCCCCTGTCGATAGCCAGGAGTCTGCCGATAACGGGTATTCGTGCCGCTGGCAACGGTCCTCCCGCCGCCGCGCAGCAGGAAGATCACTCCAGGATCGCCCTGCAGGTACTGAAAGGAATCCGCCCCCTGATAGTAGGCGGTCACCATCAACGTGTTGGAGCCGACGCGTAGATGTTCAGCGAACGCTAAGCGATCATAAGTCTTGCGATTCGGGTAGTCATGGTATTGCCCGCAATCGACGAAGATGCCGTTGATCCAGACCGCGTAGTTGGAGTCGGCACTGACGAGCAACTCTGTCTGCGGATCAACCTGATCCAAGCTAAAATCATGGCGGAAGTCGACGTATTGATTGACGAGATCTCGGAACCGCGCAGGCCAGATCCACTTTGCCTCGCTGTCTTCGAGCGATAACGTGCGACCGAATTTCTCTTGAGTTGCGTCTTGCATTACGAGGCCTTGCGCGGAAATCGACCGCGCATTTCAGCGATGGTGTCAAACCCGTCTTTTTCCAGTTCAAACGTCATCGCTTCGTGCAGGCAAATGCCATCCACTGGCGTTGCAGCGAGCGTGTTGGTGCGCAGACGCATTGCACCTTCAAGGCTGTCCGCAGAAGCACCTTTGTGTTTGGCGGCGTAAGCCGACAGCCAACTGGAAAACCAATAAAGTTGCGCTCGCCCCTTCGCATACTCAACGTACGGCTTCCATTCATGGTCGGCCGCATACGTCCCCTCTGGCCAACTCATTTCCTTGGCTTGCCAGATGGGAATGTTGGCATCCCATGGCCATTCGTAGTCGCCGAGAATCAGAATGTCGGCGATGCCCTCATCTACCCACTTACGCCATTGCGTCGCAAAGCGGAACGGAACATGCGTCGAGAAAACCGGTGAAGTCAGGATCGTGTGCGGCCCAAGCTGCGTGCCGATGGCCACCTTGGCGCCGATGGGTTTGGCAAGCTGTTTTACACGCCTGAAGAACTCGGTGTAAAAACCGCCTTTGACGTCATGCCAAACATCCTGATCGAAAGGCTCGTTGCGAATATCGACGCCCAGCTTCTCACGACAAGCTGCGACAATTGGTTCTTCAAATCCAAAGAAATCCGCTGGTTCTGGAAAGTTCAAATGCCGGTTATGACAAGACGTTGACAGGTAAAGCCCATCCGGTCGATAGGCAAGCAATTCTTCAATGACTTTCAACTGATCAACAACTGCGGCTTCGATCGCATAAGAACGCAGGCCCGGAAAAATGGTCTTTCCATCGCGCCCCAGCACGCACCATTCGGGATGGCGTGCCAAAGAAAGATTGTGGCGTTCGTCTAGAAAGTCGTGCCAGATGTAAAACGCAATACCGTGGCGACGGCAGGCATCGCGCGCTTCAGCGATAGGATCCATCAGGTTGAGGGACCGCGTCGTCAGGTGACGCCACTCGTTGATCCCCTTGCGGTAATTTCCCCGCTGGCTGACATTCAGCACAAACGATTCGCCTGGCTTGGCTGGCTTCGGCGGGTTGATGTCCTGCTGGTCGGCCGCCATCCGATGCATGAACGAACTCATATCGGCATCGGCCATCGTTTCGCGATCCTGAAGGAGTTTGCTCGGATAACCCGCCACGCCTAAGCCAATGGCGCGCCAGGTGATCATGTCAACTCCGGATTCGGCGCATTGGCGCACCAACTCCTTCACGTCTTCAGGACCATATTCTTTCTTCGGACGAATGCTGACTTCGTCAAAATAGTCCACATTCATCACAATCGTTTTCGAACTCATTGTGTTATTACTCGTTAATTACTCTGTGGCGAAACATTCCGTCAAATGAGGTCGGTATCACTTATGGTTCGACGGTGAATTCGATCAACCTGACATCCCCAGGGGGAATGGCAATACGTTTCGGGTCAAGCACTTCGTGGGTAATCAAATCACGAGCACTTTTGACCTTGAAGCTAAATTTCGGTTCGACAACTTGCTCGTTATCAAGCCAGTCGTTGACGACGTAGGTAAGGTATGTTTTTTCGCTGGCCTTATCAGTGTAGGAAACAGTACGGTTTTCAATAAACGCACGATTTTCCGCGTTGCGAATGGTCACTGGCTGCTGCGGCAGTTTCTCGGCCAACGCAAGTTCCAGCACGTCCCGAATCAGCTTCGCCGAATCTTTGGTTAGATGTCCTCTGCCGTCAGGCGAGCGAGGCACTTCCGGCAAATGATAGATCGTTCCTTTGCCAGCGGAGAACCTGACGGCTTTGAATTCTCCTCCGATCAGTTCCTTTACGTCTCCCCGCGGTTTGAAGAACGAGGCATCACGCGGCTGGCTGTACTCGTTTTGATCGGGGATCGAACCGAGAACGATCGCAGTCTTGCCACTCTCGATGAACGTTTTGACCTTCTCGTAGGTTGCGTCCGTGATGAAGTTCGCCGCCGGCATAACGAGTACTTCGTATTGATCAAGACGGCCTTCCGCAACCCGCTTTTCACTGGCGTAGTCACAGTTGAAGCCAAGTTCCGTCACAGCGCGGTTAGTTGGATCATTGAAACCAAAATATTCGTAATAGCGTGGGGAAACCGGGTCAGGGTAGAGGAACACCATCGGCGCGCCCGGCAGTTTGTGAAACGCGCTGATTTGCGGAAGCAGCCTTTGGATGTCCAACTTCGCTAACGCCGCCTGGTGCATGGATTCGGCGTCCTTGGGGACGGCACTGAACGTCCGATTGGGATGCCAGCACCACCAGTTGTTATTGGTTACCCCCTGCATCGTTTCCTGCCAGAAAAACAGCTTGGTCAACACGCCACCGAACTTGTACTCCAGGTTCGCCATCGGTTGAGATGGATTGAGGCTGCGCAGGAAGTCTTTGTAGGGCTTGGAGAACGGAAACGAACCGCCGCTGATGCCCATGTACGAGCCAAACAGATCGAAGGTCGATTCCTCATCGGCACGTGACATCGGCTTGAACTGCGGGTTGAACGTCCCGTTATACAGCTTGGCGGTGACCGGTATTGTGGGGTCGTATTTGTGGACCAGACCTTTCTGCCACTCGTAGTGGCGCATCAGGCGTTCGGTCGAATACTTCCACCAGTCGCGTTTGGCACCGTTGGTTGACGCGGCATCGGGAACTGGGTTTCCCTTACGGCCACTGGCAACGATGTCGTCGAAGCTTTTCAGTTCCGTGCCCCAGGCTTTGTTAAGATTCTCGATGGTCTTGTATTTCTCCTGCAACCAGGGACGGAAAATCGCGATGTTCCGCTCGTTGGGGTTCATGTACTCCGGTTCATTGGCAATCCAGATGCTGTTCAACGCCGGATGACCCGCGATCTGGGGCATCACATTATCGTAGAACCGTTCGACTAGTTTCAGCATCTCGGGATGCTCGATGTCGTACGGCATCATGTTGTAGAGAACAAACTGATTCTTCGCATCAGGCCATTTCTCATACACCCACTTAGGCATGAAGTGAGATGTAAGACCTAAATCCACCTTAATGCCAAGCTCGGCGCATTGGTCGAGCACCTCGACAAGCCCACCGGTTTTCGTCTTTTCATTGTAGTCGCTGATACGTGGGATTCCGGTCGCCTCCTCCGACGTTTCAAAAATCGAGTTTGGGCCCGTGCTGACCTGGATCACGTTGAAGCCAAGCTCACGCGCCACCGGAAGATACTTAATCGTGAAGTTGAAAAAGCATGGCCCGCTCAAAAACATTTTCTGATCGCCGGCATAAAAGCCGCCATCGCGGATGGTGAACCGTTCCTTCGGGCGTGGAATCACAACTTCTTTCGGGAATGCGTTGGGGTCCTTGGCCAGCGTCTCCAGTTCCGCCTTGGCTTTGATCACTTCCCGCTTCAGGTACTTGTGATTGGTGTCGAGAATATCATATCGCTTGCCTCCGATGCTTTCCCTGGACCAGAACGTCGCCTCCTTGAGCACTACGATCAAAATCTTCTGACGGGTGGTATCGGCGCCGGCGGCACTGGCGGTGGCTTCGAGCTTTTCGAGTTCCTCACGCCATGTCGTCAGTTCATCGACGTCTTTTGTCACCTGCTCGGCATTGAGCATCCGCGTCAGACCGCCACCGTGAACCATCATTGACCGCACGCTCTCCGGATCGGCCGCATAACGAGCCAGCTGTTTTCCCTCAGAATCGGAAAGAACTACCGTAATGACATACATACCGTGAGGTAGCGTCTCTTCGGCACCCCATATCGCCTCGGCCTTGTGTTTCCCCTTCGCAAGTGGGATTTCCACGGTTTTCACGAAATTTTCACCGGTATCAACGTTGTGATAGGTGACGATCGCCTTGCCTGAATCGACGTATGCGGTGTTCGCGGGAACGGTGTATTCGATTCCGATCTTCACCGGCTCGTTCTGTAACGCTTGGCGAGGTGGAGAGACTTTTAGCTGATACTGTTCTCCTTCTGTTTTTGCGAACTGAGCCAATGCCATTGAGGGAAGCCCGACCAGACAGCAAATTAAAAATACTATTGTCCACGGGACAGAAGATCGAATGGAGGTCGCGAGTTTCATGAACAATCCTTTCTTCACGTACAGCTGATGCATCTTGATATCGCTTTATTCTGGCCGATTGTTTCGGGCAGCAACCAGGTCTTTCGTCACTTTTCCAGTTCGATATGGAAAAGGTTCGGGCCGTTCTCCAGCTTGAAGACCTCTGGGGAGATTTCCTTTTCGGTAATCAGGTTGACGATTTTTCGAATGGGTTTTTTCGTGACCAGCTTAATGTTGTCGAACGGCGGCTCTTTTCCATACGGGAGAACAGCGAGCGTATATGCACCGTTCACCTCAGTGCTTCGCCAATCGACGCCATACAACGCATCCGGATCGGAATCGTCCGCAGAGACGATCCGGACGGCGTCTTCCAAGCCGTTGTCGGCGATGACTTTGGCTAGGGTGCGCTCGTAAGCGCGACGACGCTCCTGGTTTTCTGGCAGCGGGCCGCCGCGTAACGCCTGCCCGCCGTCCGTGACGATGTCGGCCTGATTCTCGATCGCGTCGATGCAGATGACCTTCCCCTGGTCCAGAGGATAGATCCGCGCACCTTCGCCGTAGGCCTCGCCGCCTTCCAGCTTGATCAATTCGCTGGTATCGCGCGGATCGCCATACTCGTTGTGAGCAAATCCGCCTCGGGTGACGATCGCCGTGCCGCCTTTGCGGACGTAATCCAGGACAGCCCGGTAGGTGCTTTCCTTCACGTAGTCCGATTCGCCAGCCAGAAGAATCTTGTGCTTGAACAGTTCCCCTTGTGCGATGCGAGACTCCGTGGCGTAGAACGGCCTCAACCCCAGCGGGTATTGGGCGGTCGCAAGTTCAAATCGGATGCGAACCATTTTGATATCGCTGCGGCGCTCGACCACATCGGGGAACAACGTCGCGACCGCGGTATCCTTCTGATTCAGTGCGAACATATGCGGGGCAAAAACCCGCTGCATATCGAGACCGGAAATCGCAAGGGCATACATCGATTCGGCGTTGGCCAGCGAGTCGGAGAACCGCTCGTTCGAATGCCAGCACCACCAGTTGCCATCCGCGAGCCCGTGCAACGCCAGCCGCCACGCCACCATTTCGACGGTTTTTTGGCCAGCGTAGGCGATATGGATCTCCGTGTTCACCAGCGGGCGATCGGGATGTATCGACCTCATGTAGTCCATGAAAACGATGTCGCGGTTGCCGCTCGACCCGTCATGACCGGCGATATTGAATGGCCCCTGGTACTTCTCCATGTTGCCCGAGTGCAACGACGCGGCCATGAACTTCACGTGCGTTGGCTTGGTCGAGTCGTTTTCTTTAGCGGTCTTGTCAAGGAACCCCCAGAAATCGGCCAGCAGGTCGTCGCGGAACTGCTGGAAGTCATACCATGGCGCGTAATTGGAAGGGTCAGGCCAGGTGATCAGCTTGATCTCGTCGAAGCTCTTGTAGTCGCCCTTCCACCGCTGATTCAGCGCCTCGATCGTCTTGTATCGCGGCTTTAGGTAGTTCTCGATGAAGTCCTGACGAGTCAGCTCCGAGTAGTTCAGATACCACGGCTCGTTCCAGAGCCAATAGGACCGAACGCCCTTAAAGTTCTTCCAGAACCCGATGCTCTTCTTGAATGCGTCAGCGATCTCCCGGCGGGCAATGGGGTGCTGCACGAGAAACGGCACAAAGTTGTTCCCGTCGAGATTCGCCATTTCCGGGTGCTCTTTCAGCAGGCCTAGCTTTTTGGCGTCGGCACCGGTCGCGGCCAAACTGGGAACGCTCATGCTGGCATTCAGGGATACCCCATCCCGGAACCACATCTTCATGTGCTCCTGGACTTCCGCATTCGAAGCATCCTGCGGCACTTCGGTCACCACCGAGTTGAATCCAAGATCGATCACCAGCGGCTGATCGGCCTTGAGGTACCAGAACACGCACGGTCCCCACAGGAAAACCGGCCTGTCACCATCGAAGTAATAGCCGTCCTTCATCGTCAGGACGTCGGGATTGAATCGATTCGGAACCTTCAACTGGGCATTAGGATCCTTCAGAATCGCTTCCATGTAGTTTTTAGAAGTGCCGTACAGCTCTTCAAGGTAGGCGGTGTTCTTCAGAACGCGGGCCGCGTCGCCTTTCTCCAGATCGATACGGCAGCGCGGAATAAACATCTTCTGCAACGTTAGATAAGCCCGTGGATACGCCGTATCCAGGCCCTTCGCTCTGACCTGCTCATATAGCGCCTCCAGCGATTGCGCATTGCGCTCCAGCGCTGCGATCTTCGCCTCGAACTCGGCGATTTTCTGGACCGATACCATGTCATCCAGCGTCGGCACATGGACGGGGATATCGATCGCAGGCTGCCCATCAAGCACCAGGCGACCTTTGAGCTGCGTCTTACCCGTATTCAATTTTTCGGAGTGAACTGGCAAATCTTTTCGGCTGCCTCCGTGAGGCAGGGCGATCTTTGTCGACCCCACTTGTTTGTCGCCGGCAAAGAGCTGCAATTCGCCGTTGCGAGCCTCTCCATGATTGAAGAAGGCAAAGTTGGCAATGATGTTCTGGTTGATGTAATGAACCGCGGGCGTCTGCGCGTAGACATCCACCGCCTTGCGATCGGACGGAGGGTCGAACGTCAGCGTCGGGAAATGCGCGGCACTATAGGTGCCTATCAGCCCCGGCGTCCACGCAACGGCACCGTTGGTCATAGCGACGCCTTCGCCATCCTTGTCTTCTACGGCAATGTTGAATTTCAACGGCCCGTAGCTCACCGGGTTATACGGGGTCAAAGATTTCCACGGAAAACTCACCTCAAAGGTCGTGATCGTCTTCCCACCTTCGGCGCGCCGGGCGGTTTTCGAGAAGATCTTGGCCTGGGAAGCGTCGGCCGCGCCGCCTTCCTCGAGATGGGTGCGACGCTCTGTTTCGCTGCCGAAAGAATCTTGAATCCGCACCCGATCCATGCGTTCCTGAACGTGCGCCCAGTGCAAGCCGACCGTATCGTCCTTGCCCAGCACGAAAATCGTGTGAACGTCGTCGACGCCGTAACGTTTTCCAACATCCTGCCAGGTGGTGATCAGTCGACTCTTGGCGTCCGCAAACGCAAACGAAACGCGATCGGCAGCCGGAAGCTGGCCATCGATGATCTCCAACGCAATGTAGAGATTCCGATCATCCCGGCAGAGCCGCACGGAGGCCGACAGGTCTTCCCTGCCCTTGTATACGCCCCTAAACCAGGAAGCATGTTTGTCACCTTCAAGCGCGACCGCCGGCGCCACGTCCTTCCAGTCGCTCAGGTCACCGTCGATGCGGATTGGATTCTTCGTCCACGGAACCTTGGATTCAATCTCGACAACCGGAACGTGCGCCACCGCCTCCTGCGACTTGATGGCAATCGCGCCATCCAGGGCATCGTTACCAAACGCTTGGGGTACCGATGATATCAGACACGCTCCCACAGCCAACCAACGTTTCATGATCATGTCTCCGAAAAACTGCCGCGCCTCTAGGCACACAGCGAAAGCTCGTCCCACCTTTTCATGCCCTTTTATTCGCGGCTTACATACAAACGCGCGCCGCCTATAGATGTTTAATACGTTTATTGCATTTATTTTGAAAATCTGAAAGACAGAAAGAAACGAACCTGGCCCAATAATGCAATGAAAGATATACGGCGCATTCGTCTGATGCGAAAAACCACGCTTGTTTGCTCTCTATCGACTTATCAGGATGCCTCATCTGGCATCCTTTCAACCACAGGCTTTTCGTTAAAAAGAAACTACTCTTTTTGGCGACATAGAAACCCTTGATACATAGAGTGGAAATACTTGCCGGCCAGCTCCGTATTCGTCTCTCATAATCCCTGTGTACGTCGCCAAAAATTGTCTTGGGCCATGCCGCCCAAGCCAGTACCCCACCAGCCCGCCCTCTTGCCGGTCAGATCGGTGTCGGTGTCATTGTTGCGCTTATAGGTCGACACATGTCCATCGCCGTAGAGAACGTTGTAACGCGCCGGGTTAGTATGCGTAGGCAGCAGGGTCCGACCGTTGGGCCCAGCTCCAACCTTGTTCATCCAATTGTCAGCAAGTATGCCCGTTTTGGCACGGGAGACCTCTGATAACTTCGGAACGGCCTCCGACCCCCAAGGATACTTCGGCATCGTCCGCCAGGGATTGAAGTAGGTATACGATGACCAGATGTGGAACATACTGCCGAACGTTGGCATTCCCGTAGGTGCCCCCCCAAGGCGAATGCCGCGATGAAAACTAGCCAGATAGCCCGCCAAGTCGTTTGGTTCGAGGGTGAGATCCGTATCAGCGGGACAATAATAATACTCGGGTTTTTTGAGATACCTGTTCACAAACAAGAACATCGGGCCAACATAGTTGGCATTCCCATTTCCGTCGCTATAGGCGATTAGCCACGGATGCCCTCCGTCACTCGGCTGACCATACAAACTGACCGACGGCCGACTGACGGGGGCGAAATATCCGCCACCTGGCATGATGTAGTCTCTGTTGTCGGCTGCGTAGTTGTGGGTGGCGATGCCGAACTGTCGAAGCTGGCTTTGACAGCTTACCAGCAGTGATGCCCGACGCGCCTTCTGGATCGCCGGCAGCAGGAGGCTAATCAGAACCGAAATAATTCCGATCACCACGAGCAATTCGACAAGTGTGAAGCCCCAACGGTCACGAGCTGCGTGGAAATGCCTCATGATATGCCTCGCCTTCGGCAGAACTGGTGGTCGATAACTGCCACTTCCTATGCTTACTGTCCCGCCGTCCGCGTCCAAAACTCCCTCGACGCGCTCCAGTTCAATTCCCCCTGCGTTTTATTCCTGTTTGCGTTGCTGTTCGGGTCTGCCGAACCCCAGCTTGTGACCCAATTCGGAATGTCTTTGGGATAGTCGTAGGTGATCACGTGACCGTCGGCATACAGGATGTTGTAGCGCGGCCGACCGTTCTTACTTTTGTGCGAGGCGGGGCGGTTGTTTTCATTCCCTCCCCACCCGCCTGCAAGACCGGTGCTCCAGTGGTCTGCCGCCAAGCCCATCTGATACTTGGCAACCCGGCTCAGCCTGGCGGTCTTGCCCGGTTTATACGGGCTTTGGCCCGACGGGTGAAAACCCGGCAGGGTGTACTGCGGCGAAAAGTAGGAGTAGGAGCCATACACCCACCAGCTATTGAAATCCCCGCCATAGTCGAAGCTGGGGGAACCGGTTGGGGGCGCTGCGGCTATGTGTCGCTGCAGTGCGCTGTATCCAGCATGAGAGCCAAGCGAACTGGAGCCGGCCCCGCCCAGCAACACCGAGTCGGCCGGACAGTAGAAGAGCAGCGGATTCTTCACATAGCCGCTCATGAAAAGGTGAAGGAGCCCGACGTAGTTCCCATGCGGAACCCCGCCTGGCGCCGGGAAGCCCGTACTACCGTCCTGACCGCGTATCAACAAAAACCCGCTGTTGGCAACGTTGTTTCCAATTCCGTATAAGAGTTCTTTGGGTTCCCCGTAGAGCGCGGCAGCACCAAAGTTCCCATCGGGGTAATATCCACCCACCGGGCAGATGGATCCGTTGTTATCATTGGTGTACAGGTAAATCGCCTGCCCGATCTGGCGCAAGTTGCTTTTACACTTCACCAGTACCACTGCCTCCCGCGCCTTCTGTAGCGCTGGCAACAGGATGCTGATCAGAACCGAAATAATTCCGATCACCACGAGCAATTCGACGAGCGTGAATCCACTGATCCGAGATGACGCAAGGGTTGCGTTTTTCATGGTAAACCTCGTTTTGGCTTTGATGTGTCTTTGTTAACGAGTTGAAACCGATTGAGGTGGTTGGTTGACGTGGATGCGGAGGTAGCGTGATTGTAGTCGAAGGCGGCCAACCCTTCGACCTTGCCGCGCTGGAGGTGGCGGCCCATCCAGTCGCCAGCCGTAGCGCCGTCGCGATCGCGCAAGGCGCCGACGATGGCACAGTGATCACGCAGTGTTCGGGCGAGCATATGCAACAGGTGTTCGCCGGGCACGAATCGCCGGCGCCCGCAGAGTTGCGTCAGCAGGCGCAGGTCGGACGCCACCTTGGTGGTGGCCGACGAATGGGCTGCGTCGAGAAGAATCGAGTGAAACCGCAGATCCAACTCGCTATGCCGCTCGGCCAGATCGCCTTCGAGTTTCGCCCCCCCCGAACGGCGAAACGCATGAACGATCTCGCGCTGGCGATCGCAGATCCCCTCGGCCTCGACGAGCTGGGCTTCCGTGCGGCGCTCGGCCGCCAGACGGACCGCGTGGCTTTCCAACAGGATGCGCAGGTCATACAGGTCGGCCAGCTCGTCCCGCTCGAACGTCCTGACGAACACTCCGTAGTGCGGCAACTGCATTGCGAGCCCTTCCGTCGCCAAGCGGTTGAGCGCTTCACGTACCGGCGTTCGGCTGATTCCGATCTCGGATGCAAGGGCTTCTTCCGACAGTCGTTCACCCGACTCCAGACTGCCGCGAAGCAGCTTGGCACGGATATGCTGATACGCTCGATCTTTAAAACTGACTGCCATGATGACCTACCTGTCGAAAGAAGCCCTTGTCCGTCATGAGCTTCGCCGCTCATGATGCATTTAGCATAACGCGCGCCGCCGGCGGGCGGCGAACCCAAGCCAGGCCAAACCGAGGCCGGCCAAGGCCGAGGGTTCGGGCACGACTGTCAGAATGATATCTTGACCGCCATCGCCAAAGCTCAGCGTGGCGGTCTTTCCACCAATGGTGCCGCCAAGATTCGTCCCCAGCGAACCAGTTATGAGCGCGTTGGTATCGAACAGCGTATATTCGCCATCTTCCAGCGTGATGTTGGGGAGACCGTACACGAAATCGTCGAATTCCAGACCCGAACCGATATTCAGCACCCCGGCGGTCAACACGACCTTGTCGCTGTTGGCCGGGCTCACCAGGTCAAACAGCAGCGCTCCCGTGTTGGTGGGGGTCACGGCATCGCTGATGTTGAGTCCCTTGACACCCAAGCTCAATGTCAGAGTGCCGACCGCTCCCTCGGACGCGCCGGGGGAAAGCCTCCCCTGGGCCACACCGGTCGGAGCCGCGAGCGGCCCAGCACCATCAGGATCGTTGCCGATATTCGTGGTGCGATTGCTGATCGTGATGCCTTTTCCGCTGCCTGTGTTGACAATGCGCCCATCGCCGGCCAGCAAGGCGCCACTGACCGTCACGTCACCAGCGCCGGTCGCCGATCCGGTCGAGTCATGGCCGTTGTTCACCCACAGCGCGGCTGTAATTTCCGGGTCCAGACCAATGCGATCCAGCGCGACCGCCGCACCGTTTATCGAGGTGTTGCCTGTGTAATTGTTGTCCGCATTGATTCGCACGATCGAACCATAAATGGCATTGGTTGGGCTGAGAGTACCCAAATAGATGGCGGTAGCGCTGATGCCGCCGCTGCCGGTCATGGCATTTTCGGCGTTAAGCTCAAAATTGCCGCCGCGTCCGGCGTTAGCCGACCCAAAGCTGACTGCGCCGGCGTGATTCATCACGACGGTTCCACGCGACACGTCCAGCGAGATCCCCTGAGCATTGGTATTGGCCGCGTTTAGAATGATCGTGTGAACGTTGCCGCCATTGGAATGAATCTTCCCCGCGCCGCTCAGAGAACCGTTGAAGGTCACAGTGCCGGCCGTGTTCAGCACGGTGATATTCGTCGCCGTAGCGATGTTGATTGCGCCATCGAACACCAGCGGCTTGGTCGTGTCCGTCTGGATCGTCCCGGATCCGATGAAATTCAGCGGCGCGCCGATGGTGGCGATGCCGCTTGGGCCATTCCCCCAGATGTATCCGATGTTGGTTATCCAGATCGCGTTGCCGTCGGATGAGCCGACGGTGTAGCCGCCGCCAACATAAAGCCTGTTAACGGCCCGATTCGCATCTACCGTGATATTCGGATTATCAAGCCCGCCGACGGTATTGATGTACGCGTAATCCCCCGTGGTGGAACTCGCGCCGTTGTTGTCGCCGGGAATCGTTGCACCTACCCAGTTACCCGGGTTCGCCCAACTGTCAGCGGAAACCACCGGAGGCCCCACTATTTCCGTTGCCCCACCTTGCCATGTGCCGTTCGCCCCATACACGGGCGCAATGCCCGCCGTTAGTCCGACGCCGACCACCGCCGCTGCCAGGATCACCTTTTGGTTTTGCTTGTTCTGTCGCACTGCAAGTTCTCCGCTTGTTTACGAAATGTGAATTAACCGAACCTCACCAGCTCCAATGAATCAATGAAATGCCTTCCATATTTCTCAAACCCTACGCCGACGTCCCAATCCCAACGCCGTCAGGCCGAAGACGGCCAGCGTTGTCGGTTCGGGAATGGCAGTGCCGACCTTCAGCACGATGTCCTGACTGCTATTGGCAAAAGCAAGCTGGACATCGAATCCGCCGAGCATACCGGTGACATTCGATCCGAGCGTGCCGTCGATCGCCGCGTTCGTGTCGAACAGCGTGTAGATGCCGTCCGTGAATCCGCCGCCAACGGTGAAGGCGAAATCGTCCAGCGACAGCCCGTCAACACCGATGTGCAGCACGGTGCTGTTCAACAGAACGGCCTTGTCGCTATTGGAAACGGTGTCGAGATCGAACAGCAGCGCCTGCGTGTTCGCGTCCTCCACCGCATACGCGATGTTCAATCCCTTGCTGCCCAGGTCGAACGTCAGCGTGCCGATCGCACCTGCCGACGCTCCGGGGGAGAGCTTGCCATAGGTGGCGGCGCCGGCGGCAGTTAAGCCATATTCTCCCAGGGTTGCGGGAGTTACACCATTAAAGTAATCGGTATGGCCGGTACCAGCAGTTAAAGCCGCCACCTGCTGCCGTTTGTGCAGCGTCACGCCCTGGGCGAAAACGGTGGGCGTGTAAGTGATGGGGTTGCCGGCTTCGACGAGGCTTGGGATCTGAATGGTCACATCGGTGTTAACGATGAAGCCATTGCCGGCGAGCGTGCCTGTGACGATGTTTACGTCGCTGTTGCCGGTTGCCGAGCCAGTGGCGTTGTTGGCGTACAGGGTCGCACCGGCCACCGTGGTGGCGGCGGAAACGGTGTAGCCGTTCTGGCCGACGACGTAAAGATTGGGGTATTCATTTCCGCTGCCGTCGGGATCGTAAAGGCTGACATTGCCCACCACCGTTCCGATGCCGGTGCCAGCGGTACGACGGTTCGCGTTGACATTGGTGGCAACCGGCGCGGAGGTCCTGCCGGTGTAATCCTGTCCCTGGTTGATCGTCACCACCGGAGCATTGCTGTTGGTCGTCGTGCTACCCACGAACAGGCCGGCGGTTCCGCTGACGGCATTTGAGGCGTTGACGTTAATCTTGCCGGTGCCGGCCGACAGGGTATTCACGCTGTTGCTCACGCCCCAGACGACGTTCGTGGCGTTAAGATTGAGCGTGGCGATACCATTCACGGAAAAGGTAACTCTTTGGCCCGCCGGGGCGGAGGCGTTGACGTTGACCGTGCCGTTCTGGTTGACGTTCAGATTGGCGCGCGGGTCGCTTGTGCTGGTGGAATAGATCCCGCCATTGAAGTTGATGGTGCCGCCAGCGCCGTTGCCAGTGTTAAGACCCGTGGTCAACCCGCTTCTGACCAGGTAGGCACCGTTGAAGTTGAACGTCTCACCTGCGGCGGCGGTGACATTCTGGTCCTGAAGCGTCCAGATGGGGGAATTGAAGGTAATGGTGTTGGCCGAGTTACCGACGATGTTACCGCGGAGATACAGGTATTTGCCCGCATTGGCCGTGGCGTCGGCGCCGATGACATAATTGCCGGCAGTATTTGTGAAAGTCAATCCAGCAACCTGGCGGTTCGAATCCGGCTCGACCGTAAGCTGGCTGCTGCTGCCAAACGTCGCGCCGCCGACGGTGGCAGCGGTAACGGCTGTCGAGGTGCCGTCAGTACCGCCTGCGACCACGCCACTATCCCAGTTGCTCGTGTTGGCCCAATCGCTGTCTGCCGGCGATGCCAACCACGTGCTAGGCGCCCCATACACGGGCGCAATGCCCGCCGTCAGTCCGACGCCAACTACTGCCGCCGTCAGGATTGCCGTTAGATTCCGCTTATTCTCCCGCATTGCATCTCCTCCGACTACTTGAAAGATGTGAACTGAGCCAATTGGCTCACTTGAACTGACGACATGCCCCCACCGTTTTTCAGACCGTTCCGCCGACGAGCCGTCAACCCGAATACCGCCAGGCCAAACCCCGCCAAGGCCGACGGTTCGGGCACGGCGCGTACCGCCAGCATGACCGGGAGTGGACGCAGATAGCTGGGATCTTCTACCGCCCTGAGCGCACCGTTGACGCCATTGTCGAGCAGCATGGTGGAGCTGCCGCCCCCATCGAAATTGATGGCGTTATAACTGCCACGAGCGAGCATGAGGGCGGCGGCTTCGGGGAGGGTGATCTGCGTGCCACCCGCTTCAGTCGATCCCGTGGCCAACAGGTAAAGCCATCGGCCGGTCTGGTCGGTGCCCGCCAAGGTCCGCAGATAGCGCGTGGTCGACGTCGCGGCCACCTGCCCGTTTTGCAGAGGCCAACCATCCGTGCCCGCCTCCCAGTTGGCGACGGCCTGCTTTACCTGATCATCTGGACCGGGATGACCGACGTGCGCGCGGTTGTTGTTGTCGATCCAGAGCGGGATGCGGGCGTCCTGTTTCTGGCTGCGCTGAACGCCGTCCTGCACCACCAGTCCGAAGGTCATGATTGGCTTCCCGGCGACCCAGCTGCTCTTGCCGAAATCGACGGTGTTCCAGCCATACCGGAACGCGTTGGTGTTGATGGCGGCAACGACGTTGTTTTCGTTCGCCAGCGCCAGCGGGTTCCGCAGGACAGTCGTGACGTCGGTGCCCTTGGTCGGATCAACAAGATATTCGGCCGGCATCAGACCCGGATGGGGATCCATGATCGTCGTCACTTCGTAGTTCGGATTGGCCAGGTCGACCCGCAGGAAGTGGACAAGGCGATTGTTGGCGGTGCGGTCCTGCCAATAGACCACCGGCCCCGCACCGGCATCCCCGATCACCGGCGGGCCATCAAGGACGCGCACCGCGGCGGCGATCGTGTGCGGCGCGATATCCAGCACGCCTGCCAGCACCACCCACCACGTCATTACGATTGTTACAATTCGACATCGCATGACAGATTGACCTTTCGAATAACTCTCCCGTTAAAAACACCGCCGGTCGTGAGTTATCCGCCACCAAACCGCTTCGCCATCCGCCTCTGATGGCGAAGCGATCCGCGCTTTTCATTCAGCCCCGCCGACGCCGACCCAGCCCCATCGCCGCCAAGCCGAGGACAGCGAGAGTTGAGGGTTCGGGAATGGCGGTGCCGACCAGCAGCACGACGTCCTGATTGTCATTGGCGAAAGAGAGCTTGACATCGAAATCGCCGAGCGTTCCGGTGATGTTGGATCCAAGCGTGCCGTCGATCAGCGCGTTCGTGTCGAACAACGTGTAAATGCCGTCTCCAAAATTTTCCGTCAGAGTGAAGGCGAAATCGTCCAGTTCCAGCCCGCCCGTCCCGATGTGCAGCGCGGTGCTGCCGCCAAGGACCACCTTGTCGCTGTTGGAAACGGTGTTGAGATCGAACAGCAGGACCTGGGAATTACCGTCGCTGACGGGGGCGGCGATGTTCAATCCCTTGCTGCCCAGATCGAACGCCAGCGTGCCGATCGCACCTGCCGACGCTCCGGGGGAAAGCTTGCCGTAGGTCACCGTGCTGTTCGTGGTATTGGTCCGCTTGTGCAGCGTGACGCCCTGCTGATAAGTGTTGGCGCCGATCATCACATCGGTGTTGGCGATGCGTCCATGGCCGCCCAGCGTGCCGGTGACGATGTTCACATCACTGTTGCCGGTCGCCGAGCCGGTGGAACTGGGACCGTTGTTCACCAGCAGCGTCGCGTGGGCGGTGGCGGTCGTGGCCGTCGTATGGCCATTCGCGGCGATGTCGGGCACCTGAACAGACGTAATTGGCTGGTTCACATTGGCGCTGAAGACGACATTTCCCAGCAGCGTTCCAACGCTTTGGCCAGCGCTTACACCAGAACTTAATCTGCCCGTGTAAGCCTGGTCATCGTTGATCGTCACCACCGAAGTGGTTCCACTCGTGGCATTGCCTGCCATCAGGCCGGCGGTTCCATAGATGGCGTCCGCCTCATTCACGTTCAGCTTGCCGCTACCGCCAGTCTGCAAGCTAAAAATCCGGTTGCCCGGGCCACCGTTGGCGCTCTCACCAAAGATGACATGTTCGGCGTTGAGGTTCGCCGTGCCGGTCCCCGAGATGCTAATCCCAACCCGTTGGGCCGCAGGCGAGGGCGCATTGAAATTAATGATTGCCGTGCCCCCCAGCGTGACGTTGGCACGGCGGTCTACCCCCGATGTGCTCGAAGAAGAGAATCCTCCATTAAAGTTGATCGTGCCACTGGCGTTCGTAATGAAAGACTGTCCGTGAGCTAGGGTGTAGAGGCCTTCGAAATTGAACACTTGTCCCGTCGCGGCGGTGGCAGTGGAGTTGCCGAGGGTTCGGCTAGGAGAGTTGAACGTAATGGTTGAGGCATTGTTGCCGGTAATACTGCCGCGGAGATACAAGGTATTGGGGGTAACGCCCGAACCGACGATGTAGTTGCCAGCCGTGTTGCTGAAAATCAGGTTATTTACCTGACGGTTCAAATCCGGCTGAACCGTCAGTTGATTGCTGCTGCTGAACGTTGCATCGCCGACGGTAGCCGCAGCGGTAGCTGTCGAAGTCCCGTCGTTAGTCCCCGCAATCGTGCCGCCCACCCAATTGCCCGCATTGGCCCAATCGCTGTCAGCCGGAGCCGCCAGCCATGTGCCGGGCGCCCCATACACGGGCGCAATACCCGCCACCAGTCCGACGCCGACCACCGCCGCCACGATTACGTTTCGCTCATTCTCTCGCATTACATGACCTCCTATTAGTTGCCTGAAATGCCGTCTTCCAAAATGATTGTATACAAGAATACATATCTTCACAAGAAGAAAACCCCACTCATGCACCATCAATAAGATAGGTTTTTGTTAATGCAAACTATTCCCATACAAAAATACCGATAGCGTCGCGGTAGGGATTCTCATTTGCGTATCGACAGCCCGTCGAAGATGCCCGGCAATTCCGTGCCTAGTTCGCCAAAAAAGCAATGAACCTCACGCCATTTCCGCCCGCATCGACGATTTGCTCGACGCGTGCGACAAGGTCGTCGCGTCGGCGGCTTCGGGATGTCATTCGGCTGGCGTTTCATGGGCGCCCCCTCTTGACTCGTCGAAGCGCAGATTGATTCGGTTGATGATGGCGTACCGCTCGGCAAAGCCCTTCAGCAGCCAAACCTTCCAGTCAAACTCGGCCGCATTGACGTGATCTGGACATCATTGTATACAAGAGTACAATGAATGCAAGAAAGACGTATTTTCCTTCCGCCATCTAATGTAGAGGCTACGGGGACAGACCTCCGTTTCGGTCCTCGTATGGGGGGGCACCGATCGGCAAAAGACGACAACGCCGTGATCCTTCGACCAGACTAATCACAGTACGCAACGAAAGGACTTACGAAGTCCCCCCTCCTATCCCCAAGGGCACGACATGAGCATGACGATGAAAGGCATCCTTCGTTGCAAGTGGGTTGTCGGCACGAGCGCCGCTCTCGTACTGGCAGCGTTTCTTGTGCGGGCAATGTCGGATGTGGATGTCACGGAAAAGTCCTGCGAAGCGCGGATTGCAGGCGGCTGGGAACGGTTTGCGCAGGGCGAGTACGAACTGGCCGCCAAGGAGTTCAAAGAGGCAATCCGACAAGCGCCTGCCCCGTCTCCCGCACGTCTTCAGGCAATCTATGGTCTGGCCAGCGTACATAATTTGCGGCGCCCTGGCGAAGACCGCGCGGAAGCTCGACGCCTGTACGACCAAGTCATCGCGGAGGCAAAGGACGATGAACTGGCGGGCTGGAGCCTGCTCGCTTTGGCGCGCATGCGGTTGACGGCACCAGGCGCGGTCGAAAATGGGATAGACGCCGATGCGCTGCAGCGTGATTACCAAGCGGTGGTGGATCGCTTTCCCTTTCAGGAATCGGGCGAACAGGCGTTTCTGTTTCAGCAGGCCGCACGGTTGGAGGGATCGGATCAGCAAGCCGTGCGGCACGTCCTGGATGCGTTGACGACATTCCTTGTCACTCATCCAGAAACGCCCTATCGCGAGACGGCGATTTCGCTCCGGGCGCACTGTTACGAGATCTCGGGAATGCCTCAGCAGGCGCTGGACGAGACGATGAACGCCCGGCAGGCGGCGCCGACCGACCCCCTTAATCCCGTGCGGGACGCGGCCGGCTTTTACTGGGGGGTTGCCACACGAGCGGAATTTGAAACCGGCGACTGGGCAACCGCGCGCCACTTCTACCGCAAACTCATCGCCGAGTACCCCACCGACATGCGCATCGTCCTCGCCAAGCAGGAATTGAAACGCATGGACGAGCGGGAATCGACGCTGCGGATCGAACTCGAACGCGAAGGGAGGCTACCGTGATCGCACGCGCCTGGAGCTGGTTTACCAATCGTTTCGCCATCCTGGTGGTGATAGCGGCGTTCATATGGTCGTCGGTCACGATCATCTCGCATCGTCGGCAAGCGATTCCACCGGGCGTGAAGACGGTTTTGCGCATCGGGCACTGGCAACTGGAAGGCGGCGTGCGCGAGGCCTTCAACGCGATGATCGCCGAATACCAGGAACTGCATCCCGATGTCATGATCGTGCAGGATGCGATTCCCGAGAGCACTTACGGCCAGTGGTTCACAACGCAACTGATGGGCGGCACGGCGCCGGACATGATTCAGGTCGGCCTTGGCGTTCCCTACAACGTGCTGCTGGGTTTTTACCACCGTTACTTCCTGCCGCTCTCGATGCAGGTGAACCAACCCAACCCTTACAACCGCGGCTCGGACTTTGAGACAATGCCCTGGCGTCAGACGTACAAGGACGCAATGCGCCGGTCCTACATAGAGGAATTACAGGAATACATGACCATTCCGCTGAGCCAGTTCGGCTCGCGAATCTTCTACAATAAGGATTTACTGAAATCATTGACCGGCCTGGAAGAACCGCCGGCCGATTTCCGCACCTTCCTCGCCGCCTGTGAGGCAATCCAAGCACAACGCCTGCCTGATGGTAAAGCATATGTTCCCATCGCCTCGTCGGCTTATCACATAACCAACTGGGAAGCATTCATGTGCGCTCCGTTGACGTTCGGCGCGGTACGGGAGGCCGATTTCAACCGTGATGGTTACGTCGGCGTGGACGAGCTTTACTATGCCATCAAGACGGGCCGGATCGACTTTGACGCCCCTCCCTTCGAAGCCAGCTTTCGCATGTTGCGAACGCTCACAAACTATTTTCAGACCGGATTCTCCGGGCTGGGGCGCGACGAGGCCGTGATGCTGTTCGCCCAGCAACGGGCGGTATTCATCATCAGCGGCACATGGGAGGCGGGCAGCCTTGAGGAGCAGGCGCGCGACCACTTCGAGCTGGGAATCATGGACTTCCCATATCCCACGAAAGATGACCCCGAATATGGGAATATCATCGAAGGGCCGCGTTACGAGGCGCCCGCGTCGAACTTCAACTTCGCCGTGACGCGTACGAGCAAGAACCCCGAAGCGGCGATTGATTTCCTACAGTTTCTCAGCAGCCGAGCCGGGAATGAGAAGATGAACGGAATTATCGGCTGGATTCCCGCCATCAAGGGCACGAGCGTCTCGCGGCTCATGAGCGCCTTCGAACCACACCTTGAGGGAACCTACAGCTCCATGCCCGTGACCGTGGGCGGCGAAACCATCATCAAATGGACACAGCTCACCTCGCTCTTCCAGATCGGCCAGATCGATTACGAGGAAATGGTCCGGCAGTACAAGCCCCTCTATCTCGACAAGGGCGGCCTCGAGTTGATCGAGATCCAGCGAAATCGGCGTCGCGCGCTCATTCGCGATGAGCAATTCGTCACCGGCTATCGCCATCGTGCGTTGATGGCCACGGGTGACGAGTTGCAATCGCGCATGATCAAGTACCGCCAGATGGTGGCCGGCCGCCTCATCAATCGCGAATTGGGAAATGAAGCCGCTCGCACGTGGGCCCAGGCCAACGCCGATACCCCCGCACCCTATTCGTTCACACCAGAAGTGCTCGCAAAAATTCGCGCCAGGCTCACGAACGCGGAACCGGAGAACACACGATGATTGGACGTCCCGTCAGGTGGAGCGAGGTAAAGAACCACTGGACCCTTTACCTTTTCGTGCTGCCCACGCTCATTCTCATCGGTCTGTTCATGTACTACCCGGCCGCCAGTGGCGTCTTCCACAGTTTCTTCCGATGGAACGGCGCCGACATCTCTGAGTTCGTATGGTTCGACAACTATGTAAACCTGCTGAAGTCGAGCGAATTCTGGAACTCCTTCAAGGTTGTGATGATTCTCGGCCTGTGGAACGTTATCAAGATGATTCCTGCGTTGCTGGTCGCGGTCTGCATCCATCGCTGCCGCAGCGCGCGCACGCAATTTCTCTACCGCATTCTCTTTGTCGTTCCGATGGTGGTACCCGCGTTGGTAACGGTCCTCATCTGGCGATCTTTCTTCTTCGAGGCCACGTCCGGTTACCTCAACCGTTTTCTCAGTGCGACCGGGCTGATGGACCTGCTGGTGAACCTGGATAGGTGGTTCAACTGGGGCGGCATTTTTGTCGAAGGGCAATCGCCCGCGTGGCTGGGCGATCCGCGCCTGATCCTCACTGCCTGCATTGTCTGGGGATTCCCCTGGGTTGGTTCGTTCGCCGTCCTGATTCACTTGGCCAAACTCCAGGGAATCAGCAAGGACGTCTACGAAGCTGCAGAAATTGACGGTGTGAGTTGGTGGAGCAAGTTCACCAAAATTGAATTGCCCCTGATCATGGGCTCCGTTTATCTCCTGCTGGTCTTCGTGATCATCGACACCATCAAGGACGCCGGCATGGTGCTGGCGCTGGCGGGCATTTACGGCGGGCCGGGTGGCAAGCTGACGGTTCCTGCGCTGTTCATGATCCGCAAAGCGTTCGTCGAACAGGAAATGGGTTACGCCTGCGCCATCGGCATCGTCCTGACGCTGATCGTCATCTGTCTTCAGAAGGTGCTCACCTGGTTGATGAACCCCGAACGACGTCTCTGGCGATGGCGGCCCGGCGCGATAACCGAGGCGGCGGTAGTTCATCCGGCCAAGGTCGAGGCAACACGCGCCCGCATCCAGCGTAATATCGAACGGCACCTGCGACCCGGCTTCCGCCGCTGGATCGCCTTCCAGTCGATTTTCCTCCGCACGACGAAGCATGCTGTCATCTGGGCGGTGTTGGCGATGGCTTTTCTGCCCCTGTATCTCATGCTCGTGGTCAGCTTCAAGACCAACACTCAGTTCTACGCTGCTCCGGCCACCGTGACCACACCGTTGCATCCGGAGAATTGGCGCCAAGCGTGGCAACTCGTGATGCCAACGGTGGCCAACAGCGTATTCGTCTCGACCTCTGCCACCGCGCTGACGTTGGTTTTCGCTCTGGCCGCCGCCTACTTCTTCGCCCGCCGGAGGATGCCGCTGCACGGGTTTCTCTGGAACGCGATCCTTGTGCTCATGATGATGCCGATGATTGCAAACCTTGTGCCCTTGTTTCGCCTGCTCAAGGATATGAACCTGCTCAATACGCTCTCCGCTCTGATTCTCGTGGGCACCGCCTCCGGACAGGTGTTTTCCATCTTCGTGCTGCGCAACTTCGTCGCGGACATCCCTGCGGACCTTTACGAAGCGGCCGAAATTGACGGCGCCAACCACTTCCAACAGATGGCGACCGTCGTCCTGCCCCTTTCGGGCCCCATTCTCGGCACAGTTGGCGTAATGCAGTTCATCAACTTGTGGAACGAGTTCGTTCTACCTTTGGTCGTCATACAGGATCACGCCCAACTTCCCGTCATGGTGCAGTTGCTGCGAATGTCAGGCGAGTACCTGAAACTTTGGGGACCGCTCATGGCTGGCTACGCCATGGCCAGCATCCCGATCATCGTCCTATTCATCGCTTCCATGAAGCTCTTCGTGCGAGGGCTGACCGAGGGCGCCGTAAAAGGCTAAGTGGCCTTCCGTAAATTCGCGCTGTGACGACGAGAGTGCAATGAGGAACGTCCTCACCGCTCACTGGGCAACCTGGTCCCAGGCGAATTCGCAAGAAAAAACCAAGGACATCAGGCCAAATCGAAGCCGACTTTTCGCATTTAAGGTGGACCGGAATTGGGAAGAGGGTCACCCCTGAAAAGTATCACTTTCGCGGTGGAACGGGGTTAGAGGGAAAGGTCCGTGCGACCCTCTGCTACAAACGGTTGATTCCCGGGACCAAGGGACGCTCTTCATCGTGCCAGACAAATCTCCCGCTTAGCCGATCGGGCAGGAGGACGGTACCGCGAACATCAGTACCATCACGTCGAAGGTCAACGTGTACCGGACCGTGCGGCGTCATGACCGATCCTCGACACCAGTTCAGAACGTGCAACGCCGGGTGAACTCGCACTGATTCAAACCCCAGGGCGTCAGGCTGTACGCCCAGCAACTGCGTACGGATGTGGTAAAGCGGATGGCTGCTCCAGGCGTGACAATCCGATCGAGTCGGTTCCGGTGATTCGACGGCGGTGAACAAGCCGCGGTCGAGCAGGTCATACCATTCGTCGAATCGACGCAGAAGTTGATCGACGCGGCCAAGCTTTCCGAAAACTTCGAAGAGGTAATGTGAGAAATAGATGGTGCATTGAGCGAGCCGCTCGTCACTCAGCAGAGTATCAGCGGCGGTAGTTACGACGTCAGCGGGGCATGCACCGCTGAGTATGGCGAGACACTGGGCGTGTTGGCTAAAGTGTTGATGTGCAACGTCGTCCGCATAGGCGCCTCGCGCAGCATCCCAGAAGGTTTGGTGGCAAGCGGCGGCGACCTGCGACCCAAGCCGCCGCCAGCGCGACGCCAACTCGGGCTCTCCGAGCCATGCTTCCAGTTCAGCCGCCTGGCCTAAGACCCAGACGAACTGCCAGTTGATCACACTACTGGGACCGAAGTTCCCGTTCGGCGGAACACCCATCCCCCACTGCGGGCACCAGTCCATGAAATTCCAGCCCGGCAAGCCCACCAGAAGCCGTTCGGATGTCAGATACCCGACAAACGCGTCCAGCACTGAACGCACGCCGGGCATCAAGGTCTGCACGAACTCACGATCGCCACGCCACCGTGCGAAATCATGCACCATCGCCACCCACCACAAGGAGAACGGCGGGATGAGTTGCCTGCGATGTGAGGGGTATCGCGAGAGTGTAAGCCCGCCTGGCTCGCGTGAGAGATCAAACATCCGCAACGCTTTGCGCGGGAGGCGATCATCTCCGCTCAATGCATATGTCACTAACGCTTGAAGACGCGTGTCGCCCACGTACATCAACTGCTCGTAGTAAGGGCAGTCCATGTAGGTTTCGTGTGCGCATGCTTCGAGCGTACGCCGAAGCATTGATTCGAGGCGAGCGATCCGCGCATCTTCGCAATCGATGTCGGGTATCCAATCAAACGGATAGCCTGTGTGCCGCAACAGGAAGCGTCGAATCGTCAGAGGCTCATCGCTCGTACGCACAATGAACTGGACATATCGACCGGCGTGCCACCAGAGGCTCTCGAACGACCGTGATTCGCCGTCGGGATCGAAGCGATCCCCTACGCCTTGAAACAGCTTGCCTTCGATTTCATCACGGTTTCCCTTTGGTGGACAGAAACCGGCGGTGTCGGCAAAAAGGGATTCGGCCCATTCGACTTGGACGCTCGAACCGACGCCACCAACGAGATCGAGGCGAACGCGAGCCGTCGCGTACTGGCGCAGGTCCACGATCACTCGCCTCTGCTGGTGAGCATCGATGCGGACCTCTCCCTTGTCGGCCAGCATCGTGTCCCATGCGCGTGCTTCACTGGCAAAGTGATTCGTCCCGTAAATGCGGTTCTGGTTCGGGTTCTCATCGAGATCAAACCGTTCGACGTGTCGCGCGACGCCCGCCGCGAAAGCGAGGTCGTCACGCATCGGCGGCAAGGTCGCCGGATTGAGGTGCCAGTAGTGTGCACCGTTCGTCGCATTGGGGCCATGCGCCGCGGAAAGCGTGACCGGGGTATGCCAGCCGTCACCCTGCCCGGCCATCGCGTCCCATTCGTGCTCGCGACCGATAAGATGCAGCTTCGCGCCGGTGCCCCACGCCATCGCCGGCGGGACTAACCCATAGCCTCCAAGTTGCTTAACACTCCAAGCGGCCGTTCCTGTATTGCAAATCGTTTGTGACTCGTCTTCAGCGCAACAGAGAAACGCCAGCCTCGAGGTCATCTGTGCATCGGGCGCCTGTAGATCGGGAATGAACCACCACACGCGGGCGACTAGCATGCGCGACGAAGTCGATGGCCCTAGTTCATAAGTATCGAAATACCAACATCGTAGATCTCCGCGTTCAGGCCCAAGTCCGACGCGCTGGCCGTCGAGGAACAGTTCGTAACGCTGGTCGGCGCTGATGTGAAGGCGGATCGGCTTTGGCGTTGCCGGCAGCGAAAGACGGAACGCCGCCACGATGGAGCCGCTGATTCCCTCAAACCCGATCCATTTTGCCGGCCAAATGTTCACCGCGAATGGATGACCCTCCGAACTGGAAAATGGGTGCAACTCAGCCATCACGCGCCGCATCATTCACACTCCAACATCGAAGAATGTCAGCAATCCAGATCGCACACAAAGGCGAGTCGCGCAATATGATCTACCTGGCTGCGTTTCACGAGCGCGTTCGACGAGCCGCAAGCAAAAATCCCGCACTGACTACCAGCATCGTCGAGGGTTCGGGAACGACATCGAAATAGGATTCGGCAAACCGCGTCCCGATCGTGTTGTTTGCCGACTCCCCAAAGTGGAGATTGGCGGGATAAGTCCCACCGTAGATGCCAGGCTGCCCGCGGAGGGGATGGTAATGGGCGGGCATCCTTTCCAGATCGCTTGTATCGAAATACGCCCCCCGATCCAGCGCGTTCATCACGTTCATCTGCGCCTCCCGAACCGTCGGCGCGTACGTCATCCCGCCGCCGGGGTGGTGAATCAAGGCGGTAATGTAGACCATTTCGTCGGTTCCGTAACCCAGCGCGTTCAGATAAGTCGCCACATCCGCGGTCAAATGGGTGAAGTGGGTCTCGTAGGCGTTCGCCATGGTTTGGTTGCCTGCATCCGTTTCTCCCTGC
>JBBCIV010000071.1:0-37370 GCA_037189665.1 Phycisphaerae bacterium
CCATAGAGTATGCTTGGCACGGAGGTCCCCCGATCAGAACCCAGGGTTGCTCGCTGGTCCGAAGGGCACCTTCAATTTTCGCTCGCACGTTTTTCAAGGGTTCAACACCTAATGTGGAACGCCAAACTTCCTGTCGCGCACTATGCCCCGCGTCGCACTTCAGTAATTGCTGCCGTTCAGATTCGCTTCTGTTAGGGTTTCGCAGATATTCATAGTAAGATTCCGGTACGTCCGCCAGTTTTTCAAACTGGCGAAAAAATGCCCGCAATTCAAGCGTTCGGTGTGCAACTTCATCCATCTCAATGGACAGCGCTATTTTGAACGCACGAAGACCGTTGGAACGATGTGCGGCAAAGCCTTCCCCGAGACCACCAGGGCCAGCAAAGACATCTATAACAGGAATAGGGTGCATACTTACCATGCGGACGTAGAAATGATATGAAGGCCTTATTCGACGAAGAAGATCAGCGATGAATGGATCAAATCGGTGTAGTCCGTTACGTAATTATCGTGTACATGTCCGTTCATCAAATCGCTGGTTCGCTCTAACTGCTCACGCCTCAGATCCTTTCGATTCTCCAACACGTTGCAAATCCAGTCGTCGTAAATTTTGCGGGTCCATCGCGCAAGAAGGATATCCTCCAACGCGAGCCGCATCAGCAGATTGTGCAGGGGCGCGGAATAGAGCACGTTCGCGTCGTAGATGGTGATGAAGGTCGTGGCCATGGCTCAATAGCCCATCTTCAGTTCCTGAGCTTCGATGGCCAACTTGTCCAGCACCTTCTCCCGGTCGGCGTCGATGCACCGCTTGTAATCCATGATGTCTTGGAAGCGAATCCGACGGTGGGTGCCGATTTTTCGGAACGGAATCTTCCCGGCCTCCATCTGCTGAATGAGAAATGGACGGGACACACCAAGTACAGACGCGGCTTGCTGTGTTGTTAGTTCCGCGTGAATCGGGATGAGCGTGATGGCGTTGCCTTCGGCCATTTCTGTAAGAATGCGCATGAGCAATCCAACAGCGGCGCGCGGCAGTTCGACGGCCGAAGAGTGCTTGTCGTCGGCGCGAATGAGAACCTGTACGTGATCCTGCTCTGCAAGTGAATTTAATCGCCGGCTCGATTCCTGAGCAAGCTTGGTTTCTTGCTCTGTCGGGGCAACGGCCTCATCAAGAACGGTGGTCATGGCATCCTCGCTTTACGTCTGCCCGAACAGTATCAAAAATCGAAATAAACGCAATAGATGCATTATACGCAATCGCCGAGAAAAGGGTTGGTCTGTTCGCAACTGATCCAAAAATCCGCTTGACTTCAGATAGGCAGAAGAGATAGGAGTTAGGCAACGGAAGTTGCCTCATTAACAGGACTTGCGACTGTCCGCTAAGTCCGCTTACGGTCTTTGGTATGCTCATGGAAATGCATGTGTTTCCATTATTTTTCCCATTTTAACGGCGTCGAAATTTCCCACGTAAATAGTGTCGGAAGTCATTATTACAAGGAAAGTTATGGCTCTCCTACTCTTCGCCTGAAATCACAAATCACTGATTATGCCTCATTTACAACGGTCATCCTCTCACTGTCCCCGGTTTTGCCCGCGAAATTGCGTAGCGGCGGTGGACAGTGAAAAGCCATAACTCTTTTTAGAAAGGCACTTTGTGGCTCTCCCCCTCTCCGTTCTTTATAACTCGTGCAGCGCGGCATAGTTCCGCCTCGAGGGAGTTCCAGATTCGAACTCGGCTAGGGTGGATTAGCCCCCCATGTGCTATTGCGCAAGTCCAATGAAGGCATGAATCGGTGAGTCACCTCGATGTAAGATGTAGTCGAGGTGCGCCCTATGCCGATTCGCGACCCGCTGCTCCGCCAAATTGAGGATGCGCTTGATCGACCACTCGTCGGGGATGAGTTCGAAGCGGCGATGGTGTCGATGCTGCGCGAGCAGGGAATTTACCCCAAGATCACCCCAGTTCGTGGTGGCGGTGATGCTGGAATGGATGGTGCAATCGGCGATCCGACAGACACGGCGCCTCCGATACCGTTGGTGTGTACGACTCAGGAGGACGTTAAGGCTAATCTGATTAAGAGTCTGGCGAGCTACAAGACCAAGATCGGTGCGCGAACGCATGTGGTGTCCGCGACATCACGTAAGCTGACGCCACCCGAACAGCGCGCTTTGAGCAAGGCGGCGGCGGACGCGGGCTTTACGCTGCTCAACATCTATGAGCGCGCCGCCGTTTCCGAACTGCTCTACCGGAGCCCGCGATGGTGCAGAGACCTGTTGGGCATCACGACAAGCCGTCCGGCACTCTCGGCATTTCCGCAAGATCATCGACCATTTTTCGACCAGCCACTCCGTGGTCGTGATGACGACTTGGCTTGGCTTAGTGCCTGTGTGGGTGACGCGCTACTTGCCGGACAGCCGGGCATCGGCAAGACATTCTTGCTCCGACATTACGCCAAAGTGAATGATGGTTTGTTTGCTGTTACTGACGAGGTTGACGCGATTGACGCCGCGATACGCGAGGAGAGACCAGATCTCGTTATCGTTACTGACGCGCACGCACGTCTGGCGTTGCTGAAGTCGCTGCGTCAGCTCCGCCATGACACCGGGGGCACTTGGAGGATCATCGCCGATTGCTGGCCAGGAGGAGAGCCGGAGGTTCGTAACATCCTGGGACTTGCATCCAGTGACGTGCGGGAGCTCCGACCGTTGGCACGCAATACCATCGTTGAAGTTATCCATGATGCGGGTCTCGGCGGTCCGACGGAACTCGTTCGGGAAATCGTTGATCAAGCGCGTGGTCGCGCAGGCCTTGCCGTGACCCTTGCCTGGCTCTCGTTACGTGGGGACGTGCAGCACGTTAGCCTCGGCCGAGTCCTTGTCGAACAAATCGAGACGACATTTAAGGTATTGGTAGGTGCCGAAGCTTTGGACGTCCTTGCGATGCTCGCTATCGGCGGCGCGGGCGGCGTGTCGCTGACGGATGTTGCGGTCGTACTTCACCAACCGTCACCACATGCCCAAAGACTGATCCTGCAATTAGCCGCGGGGGGCGTGGTGGAGGAAGGCACAGATTACCACGGCAATCGACGAATCGTCGTGCAGCCCGAAGCGCTACGTGAGGCACTCGTCAGTGACCGTTTTTTTGGCAAGTTTGCCCTTCCAGTGCCGGAACAACTACTTACCGCTGCCCGCCCGGGCGCGGTAACCGAAGTGCTACTCGGAGCAGCACACCGAGGCGCGGGCGTTTCAGACGATCTGCTCTGGAGCCGTCTGCTTGACCATGGAACTACGGAGCTTTTCAAGACATATGCTGCGCTTGGCTCCGACCAGGCGCGTCGAGTCATCACCGAGCGGCCGGACATGCTAGTACAAGTTGCTCTCATCGGTCTTCATCGGGCACCGGACGAGTTTCTACGGGCGTTGCTGTCCGCGGCTGTCGGCGACGCCCGTGACACAGCGCCGAATCCTGGCCATCCACTTCGGCAAATCCAAGATTGGGTCCAAGGTGGCCAGCCCGGCGACGATGCGATGGAGCGCCGTCGGCGTCTGGTTGATGCGGTGGAGAGTTGGCTGCGCGAAGGCGGCAACCCTGACACAGCCGTACGCGCCGTGACGCTTGCTTTAGTGCCGACTTTCGCCACTTCCAGCATGGACCCAGGAGCCGGCATGACCATGACGCTTACACAAGGCTTCATTCATGTCGAGGAGATGAAAGAACTGCAAGCATTGTGGAGTCGCGTACTTGATTTCGTTCCAATAGACCAGGTTAGCAGATGGCAACCGATGCTCGCCGCGATCCGGGAGGTCGGCTCGCCACACGCATTCGGTCGAAGTCCGGAAGACGCTTTCCTTTCACGAAGTAGGGAACTGGTAATTGACGTAATCCGTCAACTTGCTACAAAGCTTTCGGCACACCCGGGCATCCTTATCGAGTTGAAGGAGATCGCCAATTGGCTGGACATCGCGGTCGCAACGGAGGTCCCATCCGATTTCGTCACGTTGTACCCTTCGGAAGACTGGAAGGACTACGAAGCATGGTCGATGGCGGCAGCCGAAACTGCGAAGAAACTGGCCCTCGCGTTATCTCAGCGGCCGCCTGTGGAGATAGCCCGCCTCCTGGCACGCTATCGCGCCGAGGCAGAAGCGGTCGATCGGCGCGGCAGCATGCTCGACGCATTTGGGGGATCGCTCGCGGAGAAAGTTCAGAACCCGCAGGAGTGGTTTGACACATTGATTGAAACAGGCGCAGGGCCGGAATTGATTGTGCCGCTTCTACGTCGCCTTCACCGCGATGATTCAGCGCAATGGGTGAAGTGTTGTCGGCGCTGCTTGAGCGACATTGGCCTTCGCCCAATGGCAATAGCGCAGGTGCTCACCCGCAGCGCGACAGACGGGCCACTGTTCGAGGAAGTGCTTAGATTACTGCCAGAATTCACGCACGTCGTATATATCCTCTGCCTCCGAGGCGAGATCGACACGCCTGCTCTGCGCCGGCTGCTAACTCACGAAGAGGATGGTGTGGCAGCGGCGGCCGCGGTAGGAGCGTGGAATGCCACGCCAAAAGGCGAAATCGCCGCCGATCTGCGTGAGAGTTGGCGAACTGCTCTTTTGCGTTGCGGCGCGAAGCAGCAGCGACGTGGCCGCTCCCTTTTTGTTCGCGACATTCTTGCATCAGACCGGAGTCTCGCCTTCGACTGGTTGATTGCGCGCGTACGTGACCGAACACCGCTGTTCGAGCTTGCGGACTACGACTTGAAAGGTGCGATTCCAACCCTCTCGGCGGACCAGCGGGTCGCTCTTCTAGGCGCTATAGCTGCAACAGACATTTATGTCCCAGATGGCTTGCCTGCCACTATTGTTGACGGTGATGTCGAGGTCTATCAACGGCTGCTTGCCGATGCGAGCGCGAAACGGCTCCACTTGATGCCATTGAAGGGCCGACCGTCAGAGGAGTGGGCCAAAATGGCAGAGTTGGCACTGAACGCAGGCTATTCGGCCGAGAACATCATGAATGCCGCTGAGGGGCATAGCTTCGCACACAGTGGACCAGCGTCTGTCTATTGGGAAGGGTGGCGTCAGGAGTGGGAAGGCATTTTGAAGTCGGTCGATCCGCGAGTGCAGCAGATAGCTCGATTGGGAATCGAGCGCGCGACGCAACGCCGGGACAAGGAACAACGCGATGAAGAAGACGAAGCAATCTACGGACGATAGGCTGATAGGCATGGTGGATTAACATGACTTCAAGTAGGAGCAAGCTTCGTCTCTACAGCGAAGAGATGGCGATATGGAGTCGCGCTCTTGAGCGCTTTGTCTATACGACCGGATTGACGGGGGAGATCCCGCTCACAATTTGGCGAGGCGCACACTGTAACTAATTATCAAATAGAAGCTTGCGAAAATATGAGAATTTTTACCGCCTTTTCGGGCTTCGGATCGCTGTTGATATAGAGCCCATGACGATGACGTTTCAGAAGGACGACCATGGTAATCAACTCCGACGATGATGACACACCTCCGCCACCCGGTGACGTAACAGCTTGGCGTGCGGCGATTTCTTATGGTCGGCTAGAAGGTCTTCGGCCCGAGGAGATTGTTGTTGCGATTCAGACTTTGCTGCCGAACGGCGACAAGGTGGTGCTTAACGCGCTCGCCAAATTTCTGTCGGACCTGATGATGCGCATGCTGCGCGCTCGCATCGGGCGCAATCATCCCAATGAGGGGGTCGATATCATCAACCGCGTCCACACCCAGCTCTGGGACGCCATTCTGCGGCCCGATTCGGCCGATGGGAAAGGTTTGCGGACTGCATTCACGGCACGTCTCAACTTTCGGATTAAGGACGCCATCGCCGTAGAATATCGCGCATTACGCGCGCGGCACGACCAAATGGAGGCAGCCAACGCGACGCCGGCAGTTCAGGACGAGCAAAGCGTGGCTTCGTTTGAGCCAACGGTCCCGAGCGGAGCGGCGGAGTTGGATGAGAAGCTCGACGTCGAGGACGTACTGGCGACAATCTCCGATCCGAAAAAGCGGCTCGCCTTTCGGCTGTTCATGGACGGGCTCCCTTTCAAGTCCACGCGCTCCAACTCGATTGCCGAGGCGCTCGGCATAAACGAGAAGACTGCGCGCGCGTGGGTCGCGGAGGCTCAGGAACTCTTGAAGCAGACGATGGGAGACAAGACATGACTCGCAACACCCTCACAACACGAGACGAAGTGCTCTTCGCCTTTCATCAAGCATGCGAGAGGCCAACTGCCGAGCAGATTATCGATTGGACCCGGCAGTACCCGCAGTTCGCCGAAGACATCCGCGATCACGCGGCGGTCGCTCGCGATTGGGCCGCGATGGAAGGCCAGCCAATTGAGCAGGTCGATGAGACCCTGCTTGCACGTGGGTTCAGTCGCGTCCTCGACCAACTCTACAAGGCGCAGGTGGCAGCCGAATCGGCGGCACCCGCACAGCCCAAGAGCACTCCGTCTTTTCACGACGCGATGGCGGCGCGGCAAAAGAACGTGCGTGAATTGGCACGGGAGATCGACATTGAACGCGGGGTTATTGCAGACTTGTTCAGCGGCCGGATGCTCACACCAATTCTGATGCGATTCAAGAAGGCGGTGACGACAGCCCTCTCCATGACTCCAGAGGCATTCGATGAGGCCCACAAGGCGGCCTTGGCTGCACCTCGAACTGGCCTAGCCAAAGCCGAGCAAGCACCCGCCGCCGTTGCCAGAAGTTACGCCGAGATCATCCGCGACAGCACAATGTCGGAGGAGCGAAAGCGCTACTGGCTAGAAGAGGAGTAACCGTGGACACATGGATCGACATCCGCCGGAAAGCGAGAGAGTGTCACGAACAGGCACTTGCCGCCGCTGGAGGCGACCGTCGGGCAGAACCGCTCATGCGGGCCGCGCTTCAAGCGGACGACCTGGCACTGCGGATGTTCGACCCGGGTGTCACGTTCAGTCATGGTGTCTACGGCGTTTTGGAGAGAGGCTATGGCATCGTCAACGTGGCCAAGGGACAAGAACCGGCTGACGAGGCCGTGGTTATTGCCCATGAAATCGGCCACAACCGTCTTCACGACGACCTTACCAGCGAAGTGACGGTGCGATCCGCGCTCCTGGCCGGCGATCCGGTCGACAGCGGTGCGGGGAAGGTGGAGGGATATTCACCGCGGGAACGCAAGGAAGTGCAAGCCGACATCTTCGCTGGCGAATGCCTGTGTCCAACAGATTGGCTTCGCGATGAGCTCTTGAACCATCGTCGTCGGCCGCGCGAAATCGCCGGTCAGTTGGGACTCCCGCTGCCCTTGGTGATCAACCAGTGCATACGTGCGATGTTACTGCCGCCACTTCGTCCCGCCGATTCAATCTCACCTGCTGTGTCGCACACGCTAGACACCAGCCAACAGACCGCCGCAACCTGGAAAGGAAAGCCATTACTCGTGGACGCAGGTCCGGGTACCGGCAAGACCCGTACCCTTGTCCAGCGCATTTGCCACCTACTGGCCGAAGGGGTCACACCCAGCTCGATCCTAGCACTGACCTTCTCCAACAAGGCGGCAGATGAGATGCGGGAACGGATTTCCGCAATCAACCCGGCCGCAGCGATCCAGATGTGGATTGGTACCTTTCACGCGTTCGGACTCGAACTCGTCACAAAATGGCCCTCAATGCTCGGTCGCACAGTAAACATGCGCACACTGGACCGGGCAGGTTCGCTGGCTGTTTTGGAGGAGCACCTCGACGAGCTACCACTTCAGTACTACCAAAACCTGTACGAGCCGGCATACGAGCTCATCAATGTCCTGAACGCTATCTCGCGCTGTAAAGACGAGCTTATCTCGGCGGAGCAATACCTTGCGGAGGCCGAAGCGTCCTTGGCAAACGCCAAGACTGACGAGGAGCGGGTGAGCGCCGAAAAGGCGATTGAGGTGGCCGGTATCTACCGTGTCTATGAAAAGGCGCTGGCCGAGGCCGATGCGGTTGACTTCGGTGACTTGCTCGTCATGGCGTCCCGGCTAGCCAATGATCACCCCGATGTCCAACAATATCTGTCGGTGTTCAAGCACGTCCTCGTGGACGAATACCAAGACGTTAATCTGGCAAGCGCCCGACTGCTCCGCGCCGTTTGTGGTCCCGATACTGCCCTCTGGGTTGTTGCCGACCAGCGCCAGTCTATCTACCGCTTCCGCGGTGCCGAACCGTCAAATGTCACCCGCTTCGTTCCCGAGTTTGACGGCGCGAGGCATTCACTTGATACAAACTACCGCTCCTTCGCTCCCATCGTGCGCGTGTTCCAAGAATTCTCCAGCGCTATGGGGAGTGGCAAGGACATGGCCGGGAAATGGAAGTCAGAGCGCGGTGACGGTGGTGAGGCCACGCTGACTGTTACGCCCGATCTCACTGCAGAGGCGGAGGCAATACGCGACAAAATCGAGTTGTATCGTGATCGTGGCGTGCCTTACCGTGAGCAAGCGATCCTTGGTCGATCCCATCTGAGCCTGGGACGTATTACACGATTACTCGAACAACTCGGGGTACCACTACTTCACTTCGGCGACCTTTTCGAGCGCGATGAGATCCGTGACCTTTTGTCTCTGGTGTCTATCGATGCGGAGCCCGGAGGGATCGGCCTTGTTCGTGTCGCCGCACTGCCGCAATACCACGCAACACCAGACGACGCACTGACCGTCATCCGGTGGGCAATCACTCAACACTTACCGATCTTCGAAGCGCTCAAACAACTACACAAGGTTGAAGGACTTTCTGAACGTGGTAGGGAAGGGCTGGCCAAGCTTGGTACCGAGTTGGACGGCCTACAGTTTGCCTCTCCTTGGACGCTGCTCACTACTTGGTTGCTTGAACGGAGTGAGTATCTTTTGGATCTTTGTGCGACACAGGATTCGAAAGCCCAGCAGAAGCAACTTGCCGTCTACCACTTACTCAAAGTGTGCGCCGAGCACCCGGCCGTAGGCAACTTAAGTCGCAGGCACTTCGCCGACAAGATTCGCCGCATCGAGGCCCTTAACCAAGACAGTTCCTATCGCGCGGTTGCGTCGGAGGCGACGGACGTTGATGCCGTCCGCGTCATGACCATCCACGCCAGCAAGGGGCTGGAGTTCCGCGCGGTCCACTTCCCAACGCTCGCAACTCGTTATATGCCGACGAGCCGCCAAGCCACGCGCTGTCCGCCACCGTCGGCATTCGCCCATCTCGCACTCCAAGCTGGTCATCACGACGCAGAAGAAGAGTGTTTGTTCTTTGTTGGATTATCGCGTGCGAGAGATTTTCTATCTCTGACGCGGGCGCAACGTTACACAACGCAAAACGCAAGTGCATCGAAATTCATCCCTCCGATCGCCAACGCTGTACGGTCGGCAACACAGGCCGGCACCGGCCGGATCGCCTTACCGATCGCCACGTTTTCCCCACCCGTCGTCCGCGATTGCTACGACGAGCGCGACCTCTCGCTCTACATGCAGTGCCCAGCCCGATACCGTTACGAAGTCATCGACGGACTCCGCGGCGCACGCGACGGGGCGGCCTACGTCAAGTTCCACCGGTGTGTCTACGCGACCGTCCGTTGGTTGGAGGAGCAAAACGTCGCCGGTACCGCAGTCGATATAAATACCGCGCTCGCCACATTGCGAGCGCGATGGCAAACCTCCGGTCCTATCGACCATCCGTTCGAGCGTTACTATCGGCGCGCTGCGGAAAACATGGTCGTCAAGATGGTCGCCACGATTGCCTCGGAATCCGGCCAGTATGATCGCCAGGAATGGCAAGTGCCGGTCGGCGCCCGCAGGGTTGCGGTCACTCCTGATCGCGTGCTGCTGCTTCCCACAGATATCGTCCACGTTCAACGAGTTCGTACCGGGCGGGAAACTAAGTCGGAGCTCACCAAGCCGATCTATCCGCTTCTCATGCGCGGTGCGCGGCATCGCTATCCTGGGAAGACTATCCGACTCGAAATCTTGTATCTCAGCACTGGCAAGCGTGTCCCGCTTGAACCCACCACCGACGACAAGTCTGTCAAGGAGTACGCGGACGCCATCACTGGCATCGAGCAGGGCGCCTTTCTGCCAGATCCTGACACGCGGACCTGCCCAAATTGCCCGTGCTACTTTATCTGCCGGCAATAATCCGTTCTATTGTACCCGCTTTTTCCCCTGCCGCATCGCTCTCTTTTTGACGGGCCTATGTCTGGTCCGCAAGGAGAGTCCGATGTCCAAGCTTATTGTTTTCGTGCACGTATATGGTCGTCCCGGCCTGATCGAGGCAGAACTGTCGAACAACGCCACTCTCGCTGAACTCCAGGAGGTGTTGCGCGCCGCAGGTGCCCCGGTCGATCCTGACATGCTGGTCTTTGTTGAGGCGGACGAGCACCACCATCAGGGTGACTCGCATCGGCCAATTGGTGGCTTGAGACGCGGCTGCCATATTCACATCACACGCTGCCGGCGAATTAAGACCACGATCAATTTCCAGCAACACTCCGCGGAGCATGAGTTCCCGCCCGGCGTTCGAGTCCGCGCCGTGAAAGAGTGGGCCGTCCACCAGTTCAAAATGGCCCCGCAGGACGCTGCCGAGCACGTATTGCAGTTGTGCGGTTCGACCGAACGGCCGGCAAGCGACACACCGTTGCAGCAACTCGCCCACGGCCAACGCTGTTCCGTCTGCTTCGACTTGGTTCCGGAAAAGCGCGTGGAGGGGTGCCAATGAATCCTCACACGCCGCCCGACCGCCAACTGCTCGAAATCGATCTCGCCGCGGCGGAATTCCGCTGCGGCGAGATCGAGGGTCGCTGGCGCCACGTCGCAACTAACTGGCCGCACGTCCTGTTCGCCGTGTCAGCCCCGGAGCGGCCCAATGCCCCGGGGGAGTTCGGCTTCAGGTTCGAGTGCTCCGGGTATCGGCAACTCGCACCGACAGCGCAGCCGTGGGATTTGCAGAGCAGCCGTCCTCTTCCGGCCCCGCATTGGCCGACCGGACGGTCCATCGTCGCATCAGTGTTCCGCCCGAAATGGAAGGACGGCATCTGCCTTTATCTGCCGTGCGACCGCGTGGCGATGGAAGGTCACGAGCAGTGGCGAGACCAACACCCTGCGCGCCTATGGCAGCCGACACGGGGGATCGTGTGTTACCTGGAGCAGATCTATGAGCTTTTCAATCAAAGCGATTATTCGGGCATTGTGGGTACCTAACCACCGGGTCGTCTGCGAGCGAGTACTCTGGCGGCAGACCATCAACGAACTCGAACGTCGCGGTGCACAAAGCCACGAGGCAGGCGCCTTCTTACTGGGGATCGAACACCGTGGCCGCCGAGTCGTCACCGAAGTCGTCTTCTACGACGAACTCGATTCCCATGCATATGACACAGGTGTCTGCGTACTGCATGGCGATGCCTTCGCCAAACTCTGGGCACTGTGCCGGGCTAAGAAGCTGATGGTCGTCGCCGACGTCCACACCCATCCCGGTGCCGCGTTTCAAAGCCATGCCGATCGCACTAACCCGATGATCGCAACAACCGGCCACGTTGCCGTCATTGTGCCGAACTTTGCCCGCTGGCCGATCCGCTCCCGCACGCTTGGCGTCTATGAGTACTGCGGCCAGCATCAATGGATCGACCGCGGCGGGCGCAGGGCAAGTCGCTATTTCTACACAGGATTTTGGAGTTAACATGAACTTCCCCATCGACGAGACGACCCTCCATCGCACGGCCAAGTATTTCATGGACAACGGTCGCGCCGACACGCATGAGGCAGCAATGCGCTTGCTTGGCCAGTTCGGGCTAACAATCCGCGTAGGCACAGAGACGGCGTACTCAGCGGCGCATCAGACAGCACTACTCACTCTTGTTAATGTCGTCCGGCGCACCCTTCTGGGCGGGATTGAGATCGTTGGCCTTCCGGCCGCAGAACCGCTCACTCCGTTAGTGGGTAATCAATCGCTGGCGGATGCCGTACTCGCCCTCGGCGGCCGCCTCGTCGACCAGCCGAACCCGGCTTGGCCCGTCGCCATCATTGGCTCTGCCGATCCCGGCACGGCCAAGGCACCATCCTGGCGTCTTACGTGGTCAGGATGGAGAGGAGGTGTCGTGCCCTATCGGGACGGTGACCGGCTTAATGACGATAACTTACTTCCCCTCGCACCGGCTTTGGCGGCCAGCATCTGCGCAGCCGAAGCCTTCGCTTATTTCGCAGGGGATCACCTGATGGCCGGCCGCCGGTCAGCCGGCCTCTCTCTATGGCGCGTCGGCACCGATTGGTTCGTGACCGACCCGACCGAGCCGACGCTCGCGTACCTACCATCGCGCCTATGGCTCATCGGATTGGGAAACCTCGGCCAAGCATTCGCCTGGCTGCTGGCAACGCTGCCGTACGCGGACTCCCGACAAGTACAACTCGTTCTGCAAGACTTTGACCGAGTTGCCAACTCCAACGACAGCACGTCGATTCTCTCATTCACACGCGACATCGGGCGTCGAAAGACACGCGTTGTCTCCGAGTGGCTTGAGGCTCGTGGATTCGAGACGTTCCTCGAAGAGCGCCGGTTTGGTGCCTGGACGCGTCAAGCTGGTGACGAACCCGGCGTGGCACTCTGCGGTGTTGACAACCCGAACGCGCGAGCGGCCCTCGAACAGGCCGGATTCGGTTTGGTCGTCGAGGCCGGGCTCGGTGCCGGTCCGCAAGCCTTCCGCAGTATCGTGATGCATACGTTTCCAGCGTCCCGCACCGCCGCGGATATTTGGACAAAGCAGATCAGTCAGGTGCCTGAGAAGGTAGAAGACCAACCTGCCTATCGCGCGTTGCGCGACAGCGGTATGGACGAGTGCGGCCTGACTCGGCTTGCCTCTCGTACCGTCGGCGTCCCGTTCGTAGGTTTGGTCGCCGGATGCCTTGTGATTTCCGAACTACTCCGCCGCCTTCACGGTGGCGTAGGGCTAGAAATTGCATCGCTCTCTATTGCGGCACTTGATTGCGTCGATCAAGTAGCTTCCTCTCACGTCGCTCCATATGCGTTTGGTCACGTTCTCACGAGGTGAAGCGTCAAAGTGAAAGCCCGCTAGCAGCGTCGATGAAAAGTTCGACCGGTGTCTTGTCCTCTCCGCTGTCCGAGACAAGAAGCCCTTCAACAAGACAGTTGAAGGGCTTTCTCTTTGAAATACCGAGCGTTGCGCCGCTGAGCGTCAAGTTCAAACAGACCATTTCGAGAATTCGACGCCTTTCGGCGTAGTCCGCGTTAAACCATTTCTGCTTCAGGTTTTGTGAAAGTTCAAACACTTTCACCGCCAGATCGACCTTTTCGTCCTTCCCACGGTCGGCGGCTTCGAGTTCGAGCGTCAACTTGGCGACCAGATCGCGTAGTTGGACGTTCTTGGCATTGAACATCGCTTCGTCGATCCCGCCGGACAGATGAAGGTTCAGCAGACGCTCCTGCTGGCGGCGCACGTCATCGAGTTGGCGTTGGATGTCCCGCGTACGGGCGCGAGATTGTTCGAGGTGATGCGTGGCCCACGCGACCAGCGCCGTCTTGAACACCTTCTGCACCGGCTCTGGCTGACGAATGCGGTCGAACAGCGCGATGATCTGCTTGTCGATCTCTTCCTCGCGCAGCCGGATGCGCGGATGGTCCTTCGCTGTGTATCGCGCACAGCGATAGTAGACGTAGCTCTCTTGCCGCTCGGCTTCTTGACGACGATCTCGCCCGTGATCGGGCGACCGCAGTGGCCGCAGGTGATGAGTTCGCCCGCGTAGGTCAGTTCGTGGGCTTTATAGATTTTGTCGCCAAGCAGCTTCTGCACGCGCTGGAACGTGTCGGAATCGATGAGCGGCTCGTGCCGGCCCGGCTGCCATGCGTCGTGATAGCGAAGGTCGCCGATGTACGAGCGGTCGCGGAGGATGCGATGCACCTTGCTCCGCTGCCAGTGCGGCTGCTTCTGCGTGTACGTTCGTCCCTCGGCATTGAGCTTGGCGATCACCATGTCCAGCGTGCAGTGCTCAAACGCATACAAGTGGAAGATTCGGCGAACGTGATCGGCTTCCGTCAGGTCGATCTTCACGATGCTGCGGCCATCAACCCGCTCGGTGCGATAGCCGTATGGCGCAACCGTCGGGAACCAGCCGTCGCGCACCCGGCGGGCAAGGCCATCTTTTACATCCAGCGCCAGTTGCTCGGTAAAGAATGCTGCCATTGACGCGAGCATGCGCCGGGCCATGCGTCCTGCGGGGTTATCCTGCGTGTGCTGACTCGTGGCGATTAGTTGCAGCCCAAAGACCGATTCCAGTTCTTCAAGCTTGCCGTAGTCGCTCATGTTGCGGGCGGCACGATCGACCTTGTAGACGAGAAGCCCGTTTAGTTGCCCGGCGTGTTGTTTGGCGTACGCCAGCATCTCGCGGAAGCTCGTGCGTTGTTCGGCCTTGGTCGCTGTCTCGGCGATGCGCCAGAGCTTGACGATGCGCCCGCCTTCCTTTTCGGCGTAGGCGCGGAGGGCATCTTCCTGAACGTCGAGGGAGAAGCCTTCCTTCTCCTGCTCACGGCTGCTGACGCGAGCAAGCGCGACGTACCGCTTGACGCCTGGCTCCTCCGTCATCTTCCTTTTCAGCTTGGTTTTGTTGGTCTTGGCCATGGTTCTGTAGGTCGGGGTAAAGGACTTCGAACAGCCCGCCGACGTTCTGCAGGAGGCCAACGATCTCGTCGTCCGTCAAGTCTTCTTTGGGGTAAAGCGGCTGAAAGACGGCGCGCGTCTGCTCCATCAACTCCGCCGTGATCCAGGCAGGTCGAAGACGTTCGGGCGAGGTTGCATCACCGTGATGCACACCTCACGAGCATCAGCAGAAAAAGACACCAACTCGGACATCGAAGGAGAAATCGGTCGTGAAATGCAGAAAGATTTCGCAGCCCGCAGCCGCAGGCTGCACAGATTCACATGCGGAAGATTTTCGAGAAATCGCATGCGCGCCACCCGAAGCAAAAGCGATCAGAAATGCCCGGAAAAACGCAGGTCTGATTAATGCTCGCCTCAAGCGAAAGCCGCAAGTCGATGCTCAGGAGGAACTTACAGCGTCAGACATGTGTATTTTGAAACCCGTACGTTTGCGGCAGTCATTTAACCGGCCCCAGAGGCCAGGAGTTTCTATGTCTGCTGTAACCGTAGCATCTTCGTTTCTGTCGATGATCGAGTCCTGCAAGCACCTCGATCATACCGTACGCGTCGATCCCAACGTCTTCTGCTTCATGCATCAACGGTATGACATGGAGTTCATCGCTACCGACGAAAACGATTGGTTCGGGACGCTGATCGCGCAATGGCCGACGATCCCGCCGCACGAGGCTGCGATGGAGGTCGATCTGCTCTTGCGGAAGATCGGGAACGGGAAGTCGCCCATGCTCTTTCATTACGAAGTGCACGAAGTGTAGGGAATCATCCGTGCCGAGTACCGTTTGCCGACGCATACCGATTTCTTCGGCCAGGAAGACGTGGATGAGGCGGTGTGGATGCCGTATCGGGAATGGTCCACCGTTCGGCAGTTCATCCAGCGGGTGCTCGACGGGGAGAAAGTGGAAGCTGTCGCTATTGACGCTGTGCCCGCGATGGAAACGATGCGGAATGCCTGATCCGTCTGCCGGTCCGTCGCGGGCCAGAAAGCGATCAACGCTTCCCACCCGCGACGGACATCGGCAGAACTGTTACGCCGCACGACGCTGGCACGCATAGCACGGCTTACGCCCGGACTGCCTATAGGTACAAACGGCCCATTCCAGACGGACGGGCATCGGTGCCTCGTTGACAGATTTGCGAGCAGATTTGTCGTCCAGGCACAGGCCGTTCAGATGAGCCCACGATGGCATGGCCAGTTCGATCTCGACCGATTTGTCAGCCAGATCGACTTCGAGTCGAGCGACCATTGCCAAAAAAATTTCGCGGAGAGATTTCGGGGAAATCTCTCCGAGTCGTTGGCCCATCGACTTCAACTTCGTGATGATCTCATCGGCAATTGCATGAGCGAGCTTGCTAACATTGAGCGTCGAAGATTGGACGGCACTCAATTTCTTCGTCACAGCAGTCAATTTCATTTCCAGTTCATGCAGCTTCTTCTTCGCCGCTTCCTTACCGACCACACCGAGCGAGTCGATGGTCAGTTCGATCTGGTTGGTCAGCTTCTGCTTCTCTGCTTCGAGTTTGGCCAAACCCGATGGATCGACGCGGGCCGAACTTCGTTGACGTTCGATCTCCTTCACCAACCGTTCTTTCAAATCGTCTGCGGACAACAGCATGTTCCGCACCACGCCGAGCACGGCTTTCTCCAATTCCACGGCGTTGATCTGCCGCCGCATGAGTTTGTCGTGCTTCGGTGCGGTGAAGCCACGATGCACGGCGTAATACCGCGTCGGCGGCGTGCCCGTCGTGCGACCCGACATCAAGTGCCCGCCCTGTTTCGATCGCAGGATGCCTTTGAGGATGTACGGACTGTCCACATGGCGGTCTTTGCTGGCCGTCATGACGACGTGGCCGTTGCTCTGCCGCGCCAGCTTCTGGTCGTGGGCAGCGACGGCTCGATCGCGGAGGTCGCCGAGATAGTCCTTCAATAGTGGATGCTCCACCTCCAGCCATTCGGATTGGGGCCGAACATGCTGGGGCGGCTTCTTTCGCTTCGCCAATGCCTGACGACTGGATTGCACCTTCGTCGGGGCGTTCTTTGACCGCTTGTGATAGACGGCGGAGGTGAATCGGTTGGCAATCCCGCGTCCCGTGTACACGGGGTTGGCGAGGATGTAGTTGATGGTCGTGACGCACCACGGCTTGCCTGATTCGCTGCGGATGCCCATGCCGTCCAGTTCGCGGGCAATGCGAAAGCCTTTCCAGCCGTCGATCAGATACCTTCTATAGATGCGTCGAACGGCGACGACACGGTCGGGATCACCCGGTACGAGCATCACCCGTTCGTTCGGCTGCATTCTATAATGCTGCGGCTTGCCTTTCGCGTTGATGCCGAAGGTTTGGATGACGGCGTACGTTTCGGGATGGAGTTGAACCTGAGTCCCGTCAGGCAGATTGCGGATGATGTGGAGCGGTTTGCCGTCGAGCGAGACGTACAGTCGATCCACGCCGTACGGCGGTCTGAGGCAATGAACGGTGCGGCCCCGTTCGAGGCTGCTCATCATGCCCCGCGTGGTGGCGAACGACAGGCTCTTCACATACTGGCGGGCAGCGTAGAAGCCGACCGTTTCGACGATCTCGCCATGATCGCCATCGGGTATGCCCTCGGCGGCGAAGATCACGTCAATGCCCGCCGCCGCCAGATCGTATTTGAGCTTCATGCCGTGCTCGGCACCGGCGCGGGTCAATCGGCTGACATCAGCAGCATGTCGAAATCGTCGTGGTCGATCTTGCGTTGAATGATGTCATCAATGTCGGTGCGGGCGCCGGGCACCGATCCTGTCACGCCTTCATGGACCCGCACGGCAAGAAGTGGGAGTTCTCGTTCATCTACTACAACCAAGTTCTTCGGTGGCATTCGCAATGAGTACCGCCTGACCTGCATGACGCCGTTCATGCGGGCGCACAATCTGAAAGCGGGCGACACGCTGATCTTCACCCGCGATGAAGAGAATCGGTTTCACGTCAGCTATCGCCGACAGAATGAACCGGGGGCGGATGGCGTGCTGAAGATCGGCACCAACTGGAGGGTCTCCAACACATTGCGAATCCATTCGTCGTGAATCTCGTCGGTCCATCGCGCCAGAAAGATGTCCTCCAGCGCGAGCCGCATCAGCAGATCGCGCAGGGACGCGGGATAGAGCACGTTCGCGTCGTAGAGTGCGGTGAAAGTCGCGGCCATGGTTCAATAGCCCATCTTCAATTCTTGGACTTCGACGACCAAACTGGTCCAGCACCTTCTCGCGGTCGACGTCGATGCGCCGCTTGTAATCCATGATGTCTTGGAAGCGAATCCGGCGGTGGGTGCCGATTTTTCGGAACGGAATCTTTCCGGCCTCCATTTGCTGAATCAGAAATGGGCACGACACGCCAAGCACAGACGCGGCTTTCATCGTGGTCAAACATATGGCTGCAGCACGTCACATACGTCGACTCGCCTGCATCGTTGTACCGAATGGCATAACCAAGCCCAACGTAGGCGGCTTCGTCGTCAGCATAGGCTACGCCCAGCGCACCGTATCCGGCCTGCTCGAGCGTTCCGATCGCCTAGGCAACCTATGGTTGGCACACAGGCTGGCGAAGTGGTGGCGGAGGGAATGCAGCTTGAACTTGTTGGCAGCAGGGAACTTGAGCGTGCCGCACAGTTCCTTTACCCGCTTGAGCAGTTGCCGCTCTCGGATGTCCGGGAACAAATGATCGCCGGAGCGGGGCAGATCGGCGATGAGCGGGCGGATGCGGGGATGGACCGGCACGAAACGAGCGCCCCTTGTCCTTCGTCATCCCATTGCTGCCGCCGAGACGGACGTGGAACATGACCGTGCTCTTCAATTTCAAGCCGGTCAGCACGCGCGGCGTGTCGGTGATGTAGTCTACCGCTTGCATTTCCCATCCATTTGTAGGCCGTGTAATCCATCCGGTGTTACGCGGTAAACGGCTATCTTAAATTCTGACGAAGTTCGCGCGTCAGCAGGAAAGAAAAACCCGGCCTACCTTATCCTGGCCGGCGACTGATCACTGGCTAAGTTATGTAATCATTCCATCTTGGATGAAGTGGTTTCGCTGCGTAACGTCTGGCCGTCCTTGCTCTCGATGATGCGCGCGGTAATTCGATGGCCGTCATCGGTGGTAAAGCTTTCGATATTGATGGTCTGCACGCGGCCGTCCGTTAGTTCGACCTGGATCTGATCCGCCGACATTGCCTCGGCGCGACGAATAACGCGCCGGTCTTCGAAGGGCTCGAGAATCGTCAAAAAGCGTGCTTCCCTGCCAACGACCTTCAGCGCAACCGTTTTCCGCCGCTGTGCCTCATCACCGAGCGGAAAATCGCCGCCAAGCGTGACCTTCAATTTTGCAGCACGAATTCCGCCGAGGTCGACCGTCACCGTACCTTCGCGTTTGACATCTTGGGGTTGGGCGGGGACCGCATTGGCGACGGGCTCGCCGACGATCTTGATCGGTCCCCCGAAATAGTCTTTGCCGGCCGTCTTCGGCTCGAGGAGGTTGTCGAGTTTCACCGGCAGCGAAGCGAGCGGGATTTCCTTTCCGTCATCAGTCACGATCCTTGCGTTCGCCCAGAACAACGTGGGCAGCTTCGACCCTTCGGCACGCGTCTGAAGTGTCAACCGCTTCACGCCCTCGATCGCCACCTCGACATCTTCCCTGCCAAGCACCCATGCGCCGAACTTGCCTTCGGCGAAGTTCTTGTCATCGCCGATGATGGTCCAGAAGACGCGCTTCTGCACGTCGTGCGTTTCCGGCGGTGTGCCCACCATGATTTGCTGCGTGGCCGGCCAGAGCGTGTGAAGGTCGATGTTCAGGATGCCTGGTTCATTCTGCTCGGTACGTGTGCCGGCGTTGTCGGCGCCCTCACCCCAGCGGAATTGAAAACTGCCGCGCGCCGGGGCCATCACATCGTACCAGTCGCAGTCGGTGACAAACTGCGCGCTGCCCAGCGGGTCGCGGCTCCACTGTCCGGCGTGGGAGGCGAGTTTTGCATTGGCGTCAAAGCCCTGAAACCCCTTCATCTGGTACAGCGATTCGTAGGTGTGCTCACGCTCGCCTTTAAGGTAATCCGCCAGCACAACGTAGTCGTCGGTCACCAGCATCAGGCGACGCTGAAGAATGGGTTCGGTATAATCGGTCACTGCGCCCCAATCAGGCGCGTCGGGCGGAATGGTCAGCGAACGTCCCTCGGCAAAAGTCTTGTCGGCGAACGTTTTGTGTGGCTGATCCCAGTACCGCATGCCTCCGTACGGCGGATTCGACCAGCGGGCGTTCGACTGCACCGCTACCACCTGCATCATCTTACCGCTGTGGAACAGCAGCCGTTGTGATTCGACCGGCTCTTGCTGCTTCTGGTCGACGACGACCATGTTCTTATTCACGCTCGTCTGGACGTAGAACTTGTACATGAAGTTCGGATAGCCGTACCAGATCATCATGGGGTTATAGAAGCTCCTGCCATAGCGCGACAGGTGTACGAGGTTGGTCCGATCGAAGTGGCCGTGATACCAGCCGTGGTCGCCATAGTGCAGGACGGCCTGAATCTGCTCGCGCTGTGGACGGTTCTCAGCTTGCGAGCGCATGACGGCAACGCCGGCGTTGTCGGCGAACGTCGATCGCTTCGAGAGGTCCGCCCTGGCAGAGTCGGGTAGCTCGGGAACACCGTAGAGAAGATTCCGTCGATCGCCACTACGATTAATGATCGCGGCATACGCCGGATCGCGGTACAGGTAATACGCGATCTCCAGCGCCGCCCCGCCGACCTTGCGTTCGGTCGAATCGTTCAGGCCAAACATGACGCCGCGGTAATCGACCATGCCCGGCAGCGCGTCCCACATCGCCTTGAAACCTATGCTGTTGCGGTGAATCGGCCCCCAACGCGCGCGGCTCATGCCGTACTCTTCTTCGTTCGCAGGCTTTTGATTCGCCGGACGGAGGGAGACGGGAAATTGCTGGTTCACCAGGTCGATTCCCCACGGCCGCATGGCGATCGCCACTTGGGAGAACTCGGTGGCACACCACGTATTGTAGCTGATCGAAACCTCATACCACCAACCGTCGTTGAGCGTGCCCTGGATAAATTGATCGATCAACGCGCCCCGGCCGTACAGCATCCGGTTGGCAGCGTCGAGATCCTGGAGAATCAGCGATGCGTAGAGCTGGCCGCATTGGTAGGAGATATTCCAGTTGCTGATGTTGCCGCCGAAACTGCCCTCAAGCCCGACAAACAGGCGAAGGGTCTGGTCGATCTGGTCCCGGTCTGCCTCGCTGAAGACACCAGACGGGATCGCCATGTCGTATGCCATCGCGATGTGCTGAAAAAAGTGGCCCTCTTGCACGCTCGCCTGATCGCACCCGCGACGCGTGATGGGATAGCCGTTCTGCGGGTTGCTCAGGTTAAGGAGAAACTGCCGCACTTTCTCGGCGTGCTGCTCGTCCAGCGTCGCCTGATACGCGATGCCCGCCGCCATCAGGTCGTGTTCAACCGCGGTGGCAAAGAGAGGGACGCCACGTTTTGGGGTTGTCGGATTACGCACGCCGGGCACGCGCCACTTGTCTGACCTGGCGACATAGTCGTCGGCTGCTTCCTTTGCCCAGTCGTATGCGGCGATCTTGGCGCGCACGTCGTCCCAGCCGGCCTTCGTGTGCAGGATGTACGGATGCTCCAGCCGTGCGGCCGTGGTCAGCGATAGCACAGATGAGGAAGATGTCGTGCCGTTGCCGATCGCGCGTAACGTCTGGATCTCGTGCCCTCCAGGCGGAACACGTGACGGGACGTTTACTTTGACGGCCACGGAAGCCGTCGCACCCGGTTCGAGCTGAAGCATCGCCGGTTCCACCGTGGCGGTCATCGCCTCAAAACCGGCTCGGTCGAAGGAAAGAACGATCGATTGCGGCTGGTCGGTGCAATTTCCGACGGTGACGTCGTAAGTGGCAACCTCTCCTGCCGCGACGGACTTGCCGCGAACATTCGCCGTCAACGCAACACGCTCAGCCTGGATAACCCTCACCTGCCGAACCAAGAGCGTGCCTTCGGAGCCATCCTCGTATTGGGCCGACAGGCTGACTCGGGCGAGGCGATGCAGGAAGCCATCGAACGTCTTCGGAAAATCGAAACCGCTCCACGGTAACACCAAGGACTGCCATCCGGCCCCGCGAACGACCATCCGCGCGACTACCGGTTTATCTTCCCTCCCTGATCCGATGCCAACCTCGATTCGGACTGGCCTTTCGTCCGGCAGATGTAATTCCACGCGCAGCCCGTAGGTTCGATAGACGTCTTGCGTCTGCCGTCCGCCATCGAAAGTTGCCTCACCGGGGATTGCAAGGATGGCGCCGTCGGATGACGCTTTGAGGCCACCCCAACCCTCAAGCGTTTGGACGTCGCCGACATTCCAGATTGGACGCTCTGTTGCCGAAACAATCGTTGCCGCTGAAAACAGCAATGCAACGACGCTTGATGAAAACCAATGCCGTTGTCTCACTTTGTTTACCTCCACGCCCACCGCTCGCGAGCATTACGCCCAGGAATTGAGAACGAGTTGCGCTCGTCTGTCACAGCCAACGCTATCCCGCAAAGCCAACTGCCGCCTCGTCAGATCGCGTTATTTTCCGGATGTTTTGCGACAGGCCGTTAACCCATCGCAATCCATCATCCCTCTGGCGACAACAACAACAACAATCTCGCTATGTGTGACAAGGCGACCATGGTGGCGCTATTTGCCGGAGGATGTCGCAGGTGCAGTTGTCGGTTGGGGCGCGGGGCGGTTTGCGAGACGGCGAACGTCTTCATCCCCGAAGACACGGCCGGCAGATTCGATCGCACTATCACGGTCATCCTGACTGCGAATCACGTTCACCCGCGGAAGTTCGTTGATCAAATGGATACGCGAAGCCGCCGCAGGACGGATGGGCGAGGCCATCTCGGCGTGTTCGGGCATGCCGAAACCAAGGTAAACCGGCAGCGAAGGCGAAGCTTGGTCGCGCTCACTTGTGTAGAGGCGAACACGGTGATCCTCGCCGGCTATCGTTGCCAGAGCATGCACGGTGTAATCAGATCCTTCGCCCACCCAATCCAACTCGACGTCCGTCCCCTTGCCACCGCGAAGATAAAGGAGCGGGCCATATCGAGTATCACCGCGGCTGTTGCGAACAATGATATTGGCGCCCAACAGGTAGGCCCGCTCACATCCCAGCGCGACACAACCTTCAAGTATCGATTTGCCGTCGTTTTCTCTCCACGGCCCCTGGACTTCGAAGCCGGCCCGGGTGTTGACGGCGGTGCAGTTGATAAATGTGACGCGCCCGACGCCGCCGTACGTGCGGAAGCCGTCCTCGCTGAGCGACTTCATGTAGCCCGGAACGATCAGGAACCGGCCATCACGGTTCTCGGCAATCGTGCGGTATTGGAGGTCGGCCAGCACGCCCGACGTCTCGCGGAGCATGTCCGCCGTCGAACGCATCACACCTTCCGCGTAGCAGTCTTCGACGCGAATATTATCCGTCGGCTGCGGGTCCATGTTTTGAATGTAGAAGCAATGGCCGAAGGAACGGCTGATAACCTTGTACCGGCGAACAACATGATCCTGGCCAGAGATCATGATGCCGCTGTGCTTCTGAAGGCCGGCGATGTTTGGGCCGCCCTTGCCGAGGAGATCCCCGTAGCCGTACGGCTTGGACCCCCAGACGTTCAATGTCACGTTTTCAAGCGTGTTACCGCGTCCCCAGACGGAGAGCGTGTTGCCATGACTGCCCTGATTCGGACCTGTGAAGCGGACGGTGAGGCCATCGATGGTATTGCCGCTGCCGGAGACGAAGAGGCATCGCATGTACCCCCGCGGCAGTTTCGGATAGAGCGAGGTATCGATTTCAATGACGACACCGCGCAGATCGAAGCGGTTGTTGTTCCCCGAGAATCGGATCATCCACACCGGCGGCCTGCCATCTCGCGGAACCTGCGCGCGGATTTCGGCGATCGCCTCGTCCGTCAGTACTTCGCTGATGTGATAGATGCCCGGCTTCAGTCGAACGCGATTGTCCGACACCTTCGCATACTCGACGAGATCGCGCAGGCTCGCAATTTCCACTTCCGCCCCGCGGGCCATCGAACCAGTTAAAAACAATGAAAGCGACAACAGGCAAGCCAAACGCATGCGGTTCTCCTTCTCCGTCACATAAAATTATTCTATTACAATGTCCTGTTCTGCCGCGATGCCACATAGCGTCATAATTTGGGGACTTTGCGACATGAGGTCCACGCATGTAAGGAGGATGTCGCAATCCGCCATTTTTTTCGCGCAAGAAAGGGTCGTTAAATGGAGTACGATAGGGCATGTTCTTCAACTGCGCTGCCAATGCGAACGCAGTCGTTTCGCAATGGCAGAACGTGGTTTACTTACGAGGAACTATTCTGAAGCACAGCTTGAACCATTCTGTTATTGCCGCCGCGTTCTGCTGCATTGCAATGCCTTGTTCAGCCGATACGGGGCAAAACACATCACACCTTGTCACTTATTCCATTCCCGAAGGTATTCCGACACGTGACCGTTTTTCGGTCAGCGTGCGTGCGCTCGGCGACGAGTGGCAGGAAGTGCCCTGTTATCAAGTTGAAGTAGACTTACACAAGCCGCGCCCATCATCAATGGCGTACTTCGACTTCGACGGAACGGTGGAAGTTTCGGTCACCTACAATGGTCCGAAGGAGCTGCGATTCACTCGAATCCGGCCGGCCTCCGCGGAGATCCAGGCGGCGACTGACGGCCGAACCATCACGTTCACCCTTACGTCACCACGGGATCTCTCGATCGAGGTGAACGGCGATATCTTCGACAACCTCCACCTGTTCGCCGGCAAGATCGAGGAGGACAAGCCCGATCCGAACGATCCGAACGTCATGTACTTCGGCCCGGGCATTCATGATCGCGGTCCGGAAATCAACATTCCCAGCAATACGACCGTCTACCTCGCCGGCGGCGCCGTGGTCAAGAGCAAGCTCAGGTGCCACAAGGTCGAGAACGTCCGCATCACCGGCCGCGGCGTGCTATACAGGCCGCAGCGGGGCGTTGAGATTGACTACTCAGATCGTGTCACGATCGACGGCGTCACGGTAATCAATCCGGGACACTACACCGTTCACGGAGGCCAATCGACAAACCTGACGATCCGCAACCTCCGTTCGTTCAGCAGCGCGAAGTGGAGCGACGGCATCGATATGATGAGTTGCAGCGACGTGCTCATCGACGGCGTTTTTCTCCGCACCTCCGACGACTGCATTGCGATCTACGCCCACCGCGGCCAGTTTTTTGGCGACGCGCGAAACATCACCGTGCAGAACTCCACCCTGTGGGCAGACGTCGCGCATCCCGTCAACGTCGGCACCCACGGAAACCCGAAATCGCCGGAGGTGATCGAGCAACTCGTCTTCAATAACATCGACATCCTGAATCACGACGAGCCACAACTGGGCTACCAGGGATGCTTCGCGTTGAACGCATCGGATGAGAACCTGATCCGAAACGTGCGCGTCGAGGATGTTCGCATTGAGGATTTTGAGCAGGGGCAACTCGTTAATCTACGCGTGACGTTCAATCGCACCTACGCCACGGCCCCAGGGCGCGGGATCGAGAATGTCCTGTTCAAGAATATTTCCTACGTCGGCGAAAACGCGAACCCGTCGATCATCAGCGGCTACGACGCGGGACGGGATATTCGCAATGTCGTTTTTGAGAATCTCGTGATCAACGGCATCACCATCTGGGACGGGATGCCGCAAAAGCCAGGGCACTTCGCCACGGCCGATATGGCTCGGATCTTCGTCGGCGAACACGTCCATGGCCTTCAGTTCCGTCGCTCATCAGACGTGAAGGCTAATCCGCGCTGATGCATACCTTCAATCGCGCCGCTCATCCAGGCTCGTTTGTCCGGCGGCGAACCCAGACGGCCATCTCGCCCTTGCCGCGGTGAGCCCAGCCGTAGTAAGGGATTGCCGTTCCGGCCTCGCATTCGAGCACAACGACGCCGCTCAACAATTCTGGCCTTGGATCTGCGTTGATCTCGATTACGTCGTCCAGTCGCACGTCTGATACCTTGGCGTCCCGCTGGTCCGGCCATTCAAAGCAATAGACCAGAGGCCCTCGTTCCAGCGCAATCCGGTCCCGATCGGCCGCGACCTGCTCGTGCGCACGTACCCGGCGAGGCGACATCGGGAAATTCAGTTCGATCACGTCGCAACCCTTCCAATCACGACGTAAAGTGACGTAGCCGCGATCGACGTCTAGTGGCACGGCATGACCGTTCACGCGTAGCGTCGCTGGCGCTGGCGAGCCGTCCTGGAAATGATAGAGATCAGATGGCACGACCTCACCGCGCGCCCAGCCAGGCACGCGTATGCAGACATCAAACGTTGCCGACCGGCTCGGGTTGACGGTAATCCTGATCCGGCCGTCCCATGGGTAGCGCGTCTCCTGCGCTAACTCCACGCGATTTCCGTCGGACAGCATGATCGTTCCACGTCCTGCCGCAAAGAGATTGACGTAGATCGCATCGTCACGCCGGGCGTAGAAGTAACCGGGAACCGAAGCCATGAACCGGCAGATATTGCTCGGGCAACATGCGCAGCCGAACCAGGGGCTGCGCTCGTCAGCGCCGTCAGACGCAAGCGGGTTGGGATAAAAGAACTTCCTGCCGTCGAGCGAGACACCGCTGATGACGCCGTTGTACAAGCTTCGCTCGAGCACGTCGATATATTTGGCGTCGCCATGCAAGAGGAACATGCGATGGTTCCAGTAGATGTTTCCGATGGCGGCGCAGGTCTCGCAGTAGGCGGTAAGGTTCGGCAGATCGTAATCGGGGCCGAACGCTTCGCCCTCCTTGGTCGAACCAATACCTCCGGTAAGGTAAAGCTTGCGACCGACGACGTTCTCCCAAATGGCGTTGATCGCATCGAGGTACGACACATCGCCGGTCATCGCCGCCACGTCGGCCATGCCAGCGTACATGTAGGCGGCCCGCACGGCATGTCCTACGGCTTCGCGTTGCTGCACTACCGGCACGTGCGACTGGTTATACGGATTGCCGCTGCCCTTGTGCCCGTCGGGGCGGCGCTTGTCGAGCAGAAATTTGGCCAGCTTCAGATAGCGCTCGTCGCGCGTGATGCGATAAAGCTTGACCAACCCCATCTCCGTAATCTGGTGACCCGGCCAGATCGATTGTTTGCCCGGCCCGAACGTGCGATCGAGCAGGTCGGCAGTGCGGATGGCGATCTCCAGCAGGGAGCGTTTTCCTGTTGATTGATGGTGAGCGACCGCCGCCTCGTACAGGTGGCCGAAGTTATACAACTCGTGGCTCAGCTCGCGTTCCAGCGCCCATCGCTCCGACCCGGCCCAAGCGTGCGGGTGATCGGGCGAAAGCGTACGGGCGGTGTAAAGATACCCGTCCGGCTCCTGGGCCGCGCCGATCTGCTCGATCAGCCGATCGACATACGCATCCAGCGCCGAATCGGACTTTACCGCCATCACGTACGCGGCGCCTTCGATCACCTTGTAGATGTCGGTGTCGTCGAACGGAAATTCCGAATGCTTGATGTCCGTTACCGTCTCCCCGCGCAGCCGAGCGGCGGCGCGCTGAAAATTGTACATCCGCACGTTCTTCTCACACTGCTCGAACGCGAACGGAATCGTAACTGTGCGGTTGGTCTCAATCCGCGGCGACCAGAACGCATCGTCCAGTCGAACATCGGTGAACGAGACTGGATGGATGGGATAATCTTTCATGAGTCCACCAAGTTCCTCTGGCTGAAGGAACGCCGCCGGACCGGCAAGCGTGGTTCCTACGGGTTACCCGGCGTGTTCGCCAGAGCGGCAACCTCTTCGGCAGTCAAAACCCCGTCGTAAATGCGAAAATCATCCACCTTGCCGTTCAGGTACGGATCGTCTGGAAACTGCGAGCGACCAATCCAATTTCGGGAGGTGTTTCCAATCTGGAACGGAGGGAAATCCATCGCATCGCTGGCGCCCGCCGCAATGCCGTTCACGTAGAGCGTGCCGACGCGGTCCGAAAGGGTCACCGCGACGTGAACCCACTCGCCCGTCGGCAATGCCGCATTCCCATCAATCACCTGCTGGTTGTATCCGTAAACGGTACTGGTGGCGAAGCGGACCTTGCCGTCGCCGCGATTGGGCGTGAGGAACAGGTATCGGCCCCGGTCATCACCGAAATCGAAGATGCGCGACCATGTCGGTGACGTATTGAGGTAAACCCATGCCGTGATCGAGAAGTCGGCGAGTTCGGCAGCCACGCCGGCGGGCAAGCTCACATGTCCATCCTTGCCATCAAGCGAAATGGCCATACCGCTCCTTCCCGAGTCACGAATCGCGCCGTTGTGAAGCGTACCGATTTCCGCCTTATCGACGGCGTTGATCGCCTTCGTACTACCGGTCTCGTCGAACTTCAGGTGCGTCATCAAGACGGGGGTCGTCGAAACAACAACGACGTTGGACGGATCCGTCTCCTTCCCGTTTCGCACGCCGGTTACCGAATAGAAGTACGTGCCTGGTTTGAGATCATGGTCAGTAAACGTAAAAACATCTTTAATGCCTGAAGCGATAGTCGTGTATGGGCCGCCCGCAGCGGGCGCCCGCCTCACATTGTATGATGTCGAGCCCGCCGCCCCCCACCATGAAAGGACGACCGCATCGCCGCTTTTCCGAGCAGTAAGCCCGCTGGGCTTGGGATCGGCTACTTGTACGTCGCGGAAGAAGGTCAGCGTACCGAAGCCCAGCTGATCGAATGACGAGGCATGTCCCCCGGCGCCGCCCTCCGGCCGGGTTTTCATTGCTGCCTGTTCGCTATGGGGCGCGGCGATGCCCATTCGATTGACATAATGGTTGACAACAAGCTCCCACACGGGACGCAAACCGCCCCGCCCCGCTGGCGAAATGCCCGGCTGCTCGCGGTGCTGCCCGCGCTGACCCGTACCCCACGCGTAAAGTTGATAGGGCACGTCCTCGCCAAGATTGTACTTGGCGACGTATTCGGCGCCGGCCAGGAAACGGTTGTTGTCGTAGCCGTAGAGATCGTCCCCCTGATTCCAGGCCATTTCGCAAATCGGCCCCATCAAGGCGATGCCAAGCGTGTTGTGTCCCTGGTCTCGTCCGGACTCCTGCCACTGTCCCAGATAGCCGGGGTGAACATAGTAAACCGCCTTGTCCATGGCGCCGTTACCGCCGCCGTTTTTAAAGTACATGACGGCTTCGTCATAGATGTCGCGGCGGTCGCAGAGCACGCCGATCGCGAGCATGGACGCCATGTTGCACAAATCCCAGTTGGCCCAGTAATTGGTGATCGCCGCGCCGTTGTGCCGCGTCAGAAAATCGCGGTTCATCGGATAAAAGATGTTAACCATCATGTCCTGAAAGCGTTTGAAATCTTCTGTGGCCCACCCAGGATAAGTGCGCATGATCTCAGCAGCATTGGCGAACTGGTAGCCGTGAATGCCGGCGGCCAGGAAGCGATCCGCGTTGCCTCCCACTTCCCTGAGAGTGGACGACCACCCATTCAGGATTTCGATGGACTTCCTGGCGTAGGCCTCATCGCCGCTGACCTTCCATCGCAGGGCCAATTGATAAGCCGCATGAACGTCGGTGAAAAATTGGCGAACGTTCTGACCCGGAACGTTCCCCCTTACCACCCGCTCGGTCGGGCGCGGCCTGTAATCGAGCTGGGAACGGGGATCGTCAATCAATCGCTGCCATCCTTCGATCCAAGGCGACGTGCCGGCCGCAACCTTCGTCCGCATCCGTTCGAAGTCGTCCTCGGTGTGCAGAAGACCGGGATGCCTGAAAGGCGCCTGCGCCGTCTCCGCCGCCGCTGGCATCGCAGGCCAGGCCAACATCCAGCCCACCAGCGCGCAGGTCGTCTTCAACCACTGAAACGTCCGCCGTTGAATATCTGTCATGCTAAACCTCGCTTACGTCGCCTAACTTGCCGCTTCGTGAAAACACGGCGTTTAATTTTCAAGACATCCCGGTCGTCACATAAATGATGACTCGCCGATACGCGAATAGTCGGGGGCTTCCCGAGTCCTCGGCTTGCAGGATGACGTGTACCGCGCCCGGCCTGCTCACCGAAGGTAGTACGACCTTCGTATTCAAACCTTCCGTCGATGCTAGGGACGCGTTCCTGATCGTTCCCGCTTCCGGATAGATCCACCAGTTCACTTTGACGTCTTGTTCGACATCACCGGCGTCCGTCCCCTCAGCGGAAAGCTCGACGGTGGAACCAGCCGGCGCCGAAATTTCGATCACGCCGGTGGACCGATCTCCATTGAGCACCGGGCGCGGGTTGTGGTTCGCTTTGCTGAACGAGTCCGCCACGCACCAGTCCATCCGCGCCGCGAAGTCGTTCTGGAAATGCTCCCGCCAGCGCCAGATGGTGGCATGATTTGAGGTCTCGGTGAGCCCGTTGGCGGCGGTAACCGTGTCGCGGGTTCCATCATGGTCGGTCCAGATCGGGCGTGTCTCGCCCGCAGATTGATAGAGGGCATAGCGACCACCCCAACCGCCGTACGCAGGACTAAGGCTCCAGCCCAAGCCGCGATCGATCAGGCCCAGGAAACTCGGCGTGTCGCCCTCCATGATGTACTTGAGTGGCGGATACAATTCACCGAGTGGGCCATGGTCCTTCATGACGTGTGTTTCTAGCCACGGGTTGTCCACCATCTCGAAATGATGACCCACGCCGATCCGGAAGTTGCGCTCGCCGGAAATGCCCGTCCACGCGGCGCGATAATACTCGTGCGGACCGGCCGGATTGGACGGCGACACGATATAAAACAGGTTGGGGAATTCACGTCGAATCCATGGACCAGCGTCGTCCTGATCGGAGATCGCATAAACGCGTATCTTTTCGACAAAATGTGACGCTTCCTCCGATGAGCGAGACGCACGCACGTCGCACAACGCCTGAGCAAGGGTGTTCGCCCCGCCCCATATGCCAATCCAGAGCGGCCGATCATCCTCGCGGTCCACTGCCTCAACGACGCACTGCGATCCGGCTGTGCTTTTGCCTAGCCCCACCGCCGCCATGCCAAAACCGATCTGACCGGTTCTGGTCACATCGAGCAGACTTTCGACCGGAGGAAAACCACTAGCATGCTTGAGGAGGTTCGGCCACACCTTGGCGTACGCTCCGAGCGCACGACGGATCAAATCCTCACGCGTCGTATCCCGCAGATAAGTCGACGTCGTGGCGACAAGCCCCTCGATGTCGAACTGATCCGAATAGACCAGCAATCGAACAAGGGACTCCTCATCGTCCGGCTCGTTGGAAATATCGGTCAAGACGAGCAATCGAGGTTTAACATGAGAGATAACCTGCAACTAGCCCTCCGACCGTTTTAACAACGTGACGATCCGGAGCGTTGGCAACCGCCGGAAGAAATACTGCCCCGATCAAACTCGCACATCACTATGTTGGCTCCATAATGGTTTGGCGGCAGGACAAGCCTTCCCGGCTAGCTTCGCGCGCACCGCAACCAGGCAGCCACAGTGCCGGCAGGTCGTGCCGGAAAACCGTAAGTCCGGGCATGCGGCGCACGCCGCCAACCGCCGATCGTACGTCGCATCATCGACCACCCGCTCGCCTGGACGCCCTTTGAGGTACGCCGCCAACAGGCGATCGATCTCGCCCGGCGCCAACCGCGCTGCCGCGGAGCGTTGGCAGCCTTTGCAGTCCGCCTCGCTCACTGGATCTCCAGTACAACAACAGACCGGGCCGGCAGTGACACGGCCAGGTTGTCCTTCGTTACCTTCGCACCGTCGAAAGGTGTCGGCGAGATGTTGTCAGGTTGTTCAAAGGTGTTTCGCGTGTTCATCGCGGACCCGGTGAGAATGCGTCCCGCGACGCGGTTTGCCGTAATGCCTCGCAGGACACAGCTTAATTCAATGGCCTCCTCGTGATGAACGTTACACAGCGATAGGTGAATTTTTCCGGCCGAGTCACGACTGGCGCTGGCGCTGACCTGCATGACGTCATCCCATGCCGCCGGAGCGCCTAATATCGCTGGATTCGGCGCGATGCCTTGAGCCGCGATGTACGCCGGACATTCGACATGCGTTGGCAGCAGCGTCGCGTCATGATGCACCTTGTACATCTCGAAAACATGATAGGTAGGCGTGAGGACCATCTTCGCGCCCTCGGTCAGAACCATCGCCTGCAGCACGTTGACGGTCTGCGCAATGTTGGCCATGTGCAGCCTCTGCGCGTGCCGATGGAATACGTTGAAGCTCAGGCCGGCCACCAGTGCGTCGCGGATGGTGTTCTGCTGATACAGGAAACCAGGATTGGTGCCCGGCTCGACGTCGAACCACGTGCCCCATTCGTCGAGAATGATGCCCACGCGGCGCTCCGGGTCGTGGCGGTCCATGATACGGGCTGTGCGATGAAGGAATTCGTCCACGTTGTTCGCACGCTGTACAGTGGTCTTCCACTCATCGACCGTAAAATCGGTGGCTGAGCCCTTCTTGTGCCACGGACCCGGCACGGTGTAGTAATGCACGCTGAGGCCGTCCATGAATCGGCCGGCCTCGCGCATCAGGATATCGTTCCACTCATCGGTCAGGCCGCATGCGACTTTATAGAGCTTGCCCCCCGGCGTGAAATGGCGGCAGTAGCTGGCGTATTGGCGGTAGACGTCGGCGTAATATTGCGGACGCATGTTGCCCCCGCAGCCCCAGTTCTCGTTGCCGACTCCCCAGTATGTCAACGGCCAGGGATTCTCGCGGCCGTTCTTGCGCCGGAGGTTCGCCATCGGGCTTTCAGCCGGCATGGTGATGTACTCAAGCCATTCGGCCATTTCCTTCACCGTGCCGCTGCCGACGTTGCCTGCGATATAGGGCATCGTGCCGAGTTGATCGCAGAGATCGAGAAACTCATGTGTACCGCAATGGTTGTTTTCGGTGGTCCCGCCCCAGTGAACATTGACAATACTTGGCCGCGTCTCCTTCGGGCCAATGCCGTCCATCCAGTGATACGTGTCGGCAAAGCATCCGCCGGGCCAGCGGAGGTTAGGGATGTTGAGCTTCTTAAGGGCCGCGACGACGTCGTTACGCCAACCGCGGGTATTGGGAATGACAGAGTCCTCGCCAACCCAAAGACCATCGTAAATACACCGGCCGAGGTGCTCGGCAAAGTGGCCATAGATGTGCCGGGAAATCTTCTGAGTGCCAAGATCGGCATTGATGACAACGCGATGCATACAGGGGCTTTCCTCTAAAAAGTGTGATCCGGAAAGGATCGAACTCCGCTCATACAATTCTGCCAGTATTCCAATTTCTGATGTTGGCCACCATGGTAATCGCCGCTAAAATAATGTCGTTTTGCGACATCCCTCTTTTAAACCTTCCTCGACGCGTCGCCCACTCGTCGGAGTCGTGGTCGATTGCACTAATACCTATGGGCGGGCGATCCTGCGTGGCGCAGCGCGGTACGCCAATCTGCAACGCCGATGGCTGCTTTTTAAGGACATGGAGAAGGTCCTTGGTCCCGATGATGATTGGCCGGAGTTGGACGGAGGGATATTTGCAGGCGTTTCTTTCGCCATCTTTGAGAACGGCTTAAAACACTGCAAACACGCGGTCCACTGCTCTGGTGGCAGTGATCCAGACATCTGCCCTGTGGTCGCGCTCGACGACGTGATGGTCGGCGAACAGGCCGCACGCCACCTGATGGACTGCAAATTTGAGCATTTCGCATTCTACGGTGACCGGGGATACAAAACCTCGTTCAACCGCATGGAGGGCTTCCGCCGAACGTTAGCGACGCGTGGACACACCGCTGTCGTCTGCCCCTTGCCACCACCGACGGGCCACGATCGCGTTGCACATACGCATCGCCCCGCGGTGATCGAGTGGGTAAAGCAGTTGCCCAAACCAGTCGGCGTTATGGCAGTCGACGACACCAGCGCTCACGATCTTGCAGAAGCGTGTCTCGAAGCCAACATTCCCGTGCCGGATCAAGTCGCGATTGTCGGGGTCAACAACGACGACCTGCTGTGTGAGAGCGCGTGGCCGCCGCTTTCAAGCGTCGAGGCCGACTACTCCCGTATTGGATACATGGCAGCCCGCCTTATGGATCGGATGCTCAGCGGCGAGAAGCTGATAACGGCCGAGGATCGTCACGTGCTGCTGCAACCTCTTGGTGTAGTACAACGCCAAAGCACAACCACGCTGGCGGTAAAGGACGAGAATCTCGCGGATGCGATTCGCTACATCCGCGAGCACGCCTGCGATCCGTGCTCGGTAAGCGACGTACTTCGTTTCGTTCCAGTAGGACGGCGATGGCTTGAGCGTCAATTCGTCGCCCAACTCGGCCGCAGCCCGCACGAGGAAATTGCACGCGTGCGGATCGAAAACGCCCAGCGCCTGCTCCAGCGGCCCGAACTCGGACTGGAGGAAATTGCGTCCCGATGCGGATTTACGGAACACAAGACGTTCTACCAGGCATTTCGCAGGATCACGGGTACTACGCCGGCAGCGTACCGACGAACCTCGATCTCCGGCCTGGCCGGCAAACGCTCGAGCAGCCGTAAATGAACAAAAGCCTCTAGCAAAATACCCGCAACTCATCCAGCACCAACGGTTTGGCCATCACTATCCCCATGACAGGCACGGGCCAACTGCAGAAGCCAGATCAGGTTCGGGGAGCAGGCATTCTGTTAGAGCCTACAACTCAAGAGAAGGCAGGAACACCGGCGTACAGCAACACTACCGGAAACCATACTCGTCGCCAGCGCAATTCCCGGGCAGCAGCGTCGCTTCAAGTTATCAATCAGATGGCAATACCTGCTTAGGCGTCCCCTTCACGCCGGGGGGACAGAAGCCCGCAAGAATTACATCGAATTTCTCGTGCTCGTGCGGCACCCATTGATTCGATCCAATCGCCTTCACTTCGATCGTGCGAACTTTGATCTCGTTGACCTGAGGATCTGAACTATTGAGCGCGGACGCCGAGAACTTTGCCAGTTTTTCCTTCCCTTCCGGCGTGTAGCGAAGCAGATAACAGACGATCGGCTGGCCGTTTTCGCATTGGAACACACCGGCCAGATAAGCAGTTTTTCCACCCCTGTCGAACGGCGGAATGCGCGAGCTGTCGTCGACAAAGAATGTACGACCTTCATCGTCAGTGAAATACAGTTGAGGAGGACCGGAGACCGTTCTCTCCCCACCTATCGTCAACAAGACGGTGAAAAGAATTGCAGTTGCGAAGAGGACAGAAATGCCAATGGCCGCCGCTCTTGGACGCCTATTCAGATATTCCCGAATATGCATGATGGCCTCCACCCTCACCAAGTAGCACTCGGGTGTTCCGGGCGAATCAGGAAATCTTCGCTGGGCCCTGGCTGATCGGTCCGCATCATGATCGCGCCGACATGCCCATCGGCAAACGCCATGTTTACGGTACCCTGCTTGATCGGGTAAACGATCCCGCCGCTGACAGTCGAGCCGACCTGACTTGGATTGTGCATCATCAATCCACCTTGCATGGCAAAGGCATGACGCCCGGCAACAACGCTTCGGAACCACAAGTTGTTAGCTGCATTACCGAGTCCACTTCGCACGGTGTCGTTGTCGACAAAAAGCACGTAATGCGTGCTACGGTTAATTTCAGTGAGCCTATAAGGACGGGTGACACCGATGTACGTATTTCCCCCGCGAATTCCGCCGAGGTACATGTTGTATGAATAGGAGAAAAAGTTGTCCGTAGATGATCCGGCTCTCTCGACAAGCGACGGGCAAATATAGCGTTTGGTGGTTTCCGCTTTACCTAAGTATCTCAGCAGGAAGATCTCCTCATTAGCACTGGTAGGAAAAATCCCAGGCCGCGTGATCCAAGGTGAATAGATTTCACGAACGATCGGGGGAAGGCATCCCTTGTTCTCGTTCGCGTACATGATGGACGCCGTGGCCAATTCGCGCAAACGAGCTTGGCATGCAATACCGGCCGCAGCACGACGTGCCTTGTTCAACGAAGGCAAGAGAATGGAGATCAATAAAGCAATGATGCCAATGACGACAAGCAATTCGACAAGCGTAAATCCCCTACGCAATGACCGCCTGGACGTGGATGACTTCGACATGAAAACCTCCGCAGCAAAGGAACTATAAAGCAACAGACGCCTCCGGACGAACCTCTTGCCGAACCGCTCGCTCAGAGCGTTGGCTTGTGACGTGTTTTTTTGAACTCGGGACCGTCCATGACGGTATGTGCGACGAATTTCGGATTGAATCGGATGTAACTGCCCACTTCAGCCGCCGTCCCGACAGGTAGCGCCGCAACTCCTGAAAAACATACTGGCCAAGTCGACGGCATTCTTCGCCGGCGCTTCCGGCAATGTGTGGCGTGAACACAACGTTTTCCAACGTGTACAGCGGCGATGACGATTCGGGGGGCTCTGGGTGAGCCACGTCCAGGATAAACTGCAAATCCGGGCGATCCTGTGCAACGTGGATCAGGTCAGCGTGATTGACCAGTCCGCCGCGAGCAGTATTGATGAACGTCGCTCCCCACTTCATCGACTCAAGCAGTCGGCCGTCGATCATGCCCTCCGTCTCAGGCAAGTGCGGCGTATGCAAGGACACCACATCACTTGCCGCAAACAAGTCGGCCAGCGAGAGTAGCTGCACACCAAGCATTTGGGCATCCTTGGCACTAAGATACGGATCGTAAGCCAGGACGGTCACATCGAACGGACGCAATAACTTAATTAGCCTGCGGGCAACATGCCCGACTGAGATCAGGCCGACTCGTGTGCCAAAACAGCCGGGAGCCGCATCACGCTCAGTGCCGTCATATGCGCGGCGGCGACGCGTTTCGCGGGCAAGACGCCAGCCATGCTTCAGTGAAAACAGAATCGTGGCAAGCGTGTATTCCGCAACTGGGATCGCATTGGCAGCAATGGACGTGGTGACCACGATATCACGATCCCAGACCGCCTCGGTGATGATGCTGGCCAGCGACCCCGCCCCGTGGAACACGGCCCGAAGGTTCGGTGACAAGCGAAGAAAACCATCGTCCATGAACGGGCCGTTCCAGCCCGTGAAAATGATCTCGGCCGGCTCAAGCAAGTGTGGGCTCGCCGCAATCGACTCGCGCGTCTGGGGAGGGGCGTACACATCGACCAACTCGGCGATGTCACGATATGTTTCCCAACCGTAGATGCGATCAAAATCGCTCGTACCTAAAAGGAAGATGCCTCGCTTCTTCGCCATGGAGATCCTTACGCCTTATCCAACGTCTCCCAATTTCGCGAGTTTGCCTCGTTTGAGTCAGCCCTTTCTGCGTCATTTCTTGGGGGTATTGCGACAGTCACTCCCGACAGTTCCCAAGTCCGGCAGCCGCCGATCCCGTATTTGATAAGCTTGTATTTGGCAACAACTTATGCTGATGCGTCTGAAGGCACGACCTTTTTTCTACGACCTCTGGGACGGCAAGCGTCGAATGAGGACGCTTGCCGTCAACATCAGAATCGATAGCGATGCGGGTTCAGGAATAACAATGACGGCGAACGTGGCTGGTGAGATGTACGCGTCCAGCGCGATGTTGTTCCCATACGTGATTGTTTCGTCGTAGAAAGGATTATCCAGAACCTGAAAATAGGTGTTTCCAAGCGTTGTGCCGGCAACGATCTCCAACGTTGCCAGTGCAAG
>JBBCIV010000072.1:0-10976 GCA_037189665.1 Phycisphaerae bacterium
TCTCCCCCTACTGGCAGGCTGCCGACGACAACGCCTACGTCCGCGTTACGCAACTCGCATCGTTCCACCAACAGGTGTACCTCGATGAGAACAGCGTCTATCAGCCAACGCGGTCGTACATCGACTGGCACGAGCGAGGCTCGCCCAACACCCTCAGCCGCATCACCACGCACGCCGCGGGAGACGGACAAACCGTTCTGCCGCGGGAAAACGGCAACGTAAACCAGATCGCCTCCGGCGCGTTCAAGCCGGGCAACAAGGTCTTCGGTTTCCGCATCGAAGGCCACGAGTACAGCGATCCCACCCTCAATCCCGATTCGCTCAGCCGCACCGGATACGGACATTTCGTGCGGTTCTGGCCCGCGTACGACGGCGAGGGCAAGCTCATCCCCAACACCTATATTATGCTGCACGACTACAACCGGTCGTTCACCAACTATGACTTCAACGACAACATCTACCTGATCGAAAACATCGTGCCGGTGGACGCCGTAAAATCGGTGCTGACCGTCTTCACGGAGGAGACCAGTCGCGGAGCGCGAATCAGCTTCACCAGCCCTGCCACCGGGGCTCGAATCGAGGGCTTCAACATCTATCGTTCGGCGACGGCGCGGGGCGTTTATGAACTGCTCACCAGCACCCCGCTCGACCGCCGCCCGGTGACGACCTTTATCGACGAGACGTCGGTGGCGAGCGATACCTACTACTACCAGATCGTCGCTGTCGGCAAGGGCGGCAAGGCGAGCCAGCCGGTTACCGTGAAGATCTAAACCGCGCGCGCTCTACTCCTGAAGCACGCTGTCGGTCAGGTCGGCAGGCGACTGAGTATTGCAGGCCTCGTTGCGCTTGCTCATGAAGATGTTGTCGCCGTTCACGCCGCAGCGGTTGGTGGTTTGCCAGGAGACGTGGCCGTCGCCATAGAGGACGTTCTGGCCCTCCTTATTGTGGTTTTTACTGTTGCCCTTCTTGCCGGGGTCAGCGATGTTGTGCGCGCCAAGCGGCTGGTCGGCGTTGCACCGCTGGAGCGAGTAGTCGGACGCGATGGCAAAGTCGGAGCCGTACAGGCCCAGTCGCATCTTTACGCCCAGTGCCGAGGCGGTCTGATCGGGATAGGGGCAGTGATAAGTATAGCTGACGTTTCGCGGCAGGTCGCTGTTGTAGCGACGGGTGAACATCGCGCGTTCGATGGGCTTGTAGCCTTCGAAGTCATCAGCCACATCGTCGGTGCTGGGGCAGATCATCGTCGCAGACGTGACATAGCCGTATCGAACGAGCAGGAACAGGCCTGCCTTGGTGTCGTTGTAAGCGTCGATCGCGAACGGGTCGTTGTTCAGCTCGGCCGGCGTCTGGATGTTGTCCCAGATCAGCGTGTTGGTCGGGATGCTCGGCAAATAGCGGATGCGCGGGTACGACTGGCGGTTGTCGATGCCGTACGTCACGAACGCCTGCCCGATCTGCCGGAGATTGCTCGAGCATTTGATGCGACGGGATGACTCGCGTGTGCGGTTGAGCGCGGGCAACAGGATCGCGATCAGGATCGCGATGATGCCGATCACGACCAGCAGTTCGACCAGCGTAAACGCCGTCGTCATTCGACGGGGGCTTTTCCGTGTGGTGTACATAAACGTCTCCGGAAGCGAGGGAACGCGGATCATTCAAGCGGGGTGGATTCGGGTCGCAGGTCGCGAGAGATGCTGCCTCCCTCCCTGCTGCCGGTTATCTCGATCGACGTCGCGGCCGCGTCGTCGATATAGCCGGGCTTGGTGAAGCGGGCTCGGTACGAGCCGACCGCCACGCGCGTTTGGAACGGCGTCGTCGCGAGAAATACGGTCTTGCCGCTGTCGCGCTCCGTCAATTCGAAATCGGCGCCGGACGGCGAAGAGTTGAACGTCACGAACTGATAGTTGGGCGTCATCGCGATCGGCTCTTCAGTGCTGAACTTGGCCCGGCCCCAGGCAACCTCGACCACACGTGTCGCGGGGAGGTAGTCGCCCGGGTGTCTAACGGTGATCGTGTGCCTGCCCGGGCCGACGAAGGCAAAGCACGGCGTGCCGCAGGAGTGCTCTTCCCCGTTCACGAAAACAACAGCGCCCGGCGGATCGGTGTTGACGGGGACGGTCACGACCTTGTGATACTGAATCCACCCCCACACACTGCCGCCCAAGAGCAACGAGCCCAGCGTGCCGGCAACGATGCCGATCGGCGTGCGGTGCTTGCGAATCCGCTTGCGGATGAAGTAGTTCAGCGTCGGCGGCTTGGCAACGAGGGGGTCATGATTGAGATAGTTGGTGATGTCGCGCGCCAACTCCCCGGCCGACGCGTAGCGGGCCTTGGGGTCGCGAGCGAGGGCCTTGAGCAGCAGCGCTTCGAGTTCGCGATCTACCCGCCGCGACAGATCGCGCGGCCGGCGGGCGTCCTCGTCGTGGATGCGGCGGATCACCGTATGACTGCCGCCCGACAAATCGTGCGGCGGCTGGCCCACCACCAGGCAGTAGAGCGTCACGCCCAGGCTGTAGACGTCGGTGCGGGTATCAAGCATGTCGATCCGCCCCATCGCCTGCTCCGGCGACATGAACGCCGGCGTGCCGGCGACCTCGCCTTCCATCGTCATCGCCACGTCGCCGCCGCCCTCGATCGCCTTGGCAAGCCCGAAGTCAAGCACGTGCGGCTCGCCGTCTTCGGTCACCATGATGTTGGAGGGCTTCAGGTCGCGATGGATGACGCCCTTCTCGTGCGCGTGCTGCACCGCCAGGCAGACGCGGCGCATGAGGTCCATCGTCTGCCCAAGCGTTAACTCTTTCGCCTGGACATATTTATCAAGCTCGACGCCGTCGAGCAGTTCCATCGCGTAATAGTAGATGCCCTTATCGACGCCGCTGTCGTAGATGCGCGCGATATTGGGGTGTTCGAGCTTGGCGGTGAGCTCGACCTCGCGATCGAACCGTGCTCGGGTTCGATCGGAGATGAACAGGCGCGAGCCGAGGAGCTTGAGCGCGACCTCGCGGTGCGTGCTCAGTTGCGTCGCCCGCCAGACCGATCCCATGCCGCCCTCGCCAAGCAATTCGGTGACGACATAGCCTTCGACCGCCGGCATGGTCGCCGGCTGGACGAGCTTTTTGGTCGGCCGTTCAATATGGGGAGCGACGACCGTGGCCGTCATCTGGGCATTGGCGGGGTTTGCGGTAGCCGCGACGTCCTGAGGCGGGGAAGATGGATCGATCGTCGTCTTCATCATGCGTCCGCCTCGCAGGTGTACGAGGCCCGAATGAACGACAGCATAGTCTTTGAACGCTCAAAATCACTCGCCTTGTTAAGGTCATTGAACATTTTCCGTACAAAATTGAGGCTTTGGGCGACCGGCGCAGCTTGAACAAATCAAGACCTTTGCTAGACTTGGTGATTCGCCACGGCCTGGAGGGCATCTGTTGTGCGCCTCGCCGTGGCGTGTTTGTCGAGTGATGTGGGACAGCGTTTTCGGGAACTCAACGACTATGATCAAAGTCAAACTGCGTGGCAATGAGACGGCGGAGCAGATGCTCAAGCGCTTTAAGAAGGCCTGTGAAAAGGAAGGCCTGACCAAGGACATGAAGCGCGTGGCCTACTACGAAAAGCCGAGCGAAAAGCGCCGTCGCCGCGTCCGCAAGGGCCCGCCGCTGGGCCTGCGCGCCGCCGCACGCTAAGCCAACGATCTCGGCCTGGGATTTTCGCGTCAGGAATGGCGAACTCGGTCGTCATCCTAGTGACGAAATCGCGCGAAAGTCCCGCGCATCGTGAGTTCATTTCATTGCGAGGAAGAGGTAGATCGTGACCGCTGTGACCGAACCCCACACCGGCGTTGCCGAATCGATCAATCCTGCCGACGCCGCCGTTTACACGCGTGATCTGACCAAGGTTTACACCGATTTCTGGGGCCGGCCGAAGGTCCGCGCCCTGGACAGCCTGGATCTGACCATCCACCGCGGCGAAGTGTTCGGCCTGCTGGGTCCGAACGGCTCGGGCAAGTCCACCACCATCAAGCTGCTGCTCGGGCTGATCTTCCCCACCAAGGGCGAAGCGCTGGTCATGGGCAAGCGGTGCGGCTCCACCGAAGTCAACGGCCGGATCGGGTTCCTGCCCGAAGAATCATATCTCTACCGCTTCCTGAACGGCGAAGAGACGCTCTACTTCTACGGCCGGCTGTTCAAGATCCCACACCGCGATTTGAAAAAGCGCGTCCCGCTGCTGCTCGACACCGTCGGCCTCGACGCCAAGGCCCGCAAGCGCAAGCTTCGCGAATATTCCAAGGGCATGGCCCGGCGTATCGGTCTGGCGCAGGCGTTGATCAACGACCCGGATCTGGTGCTTCTCGACGAGCCCACCACCGGCCTCGACCCGATCGGCACGCGAGAGATGAAAGACCTGATCGTCTCGCTGAAAAACCAAGGCAAAACCGTCATTCTCTGCAGCCACCTGCTGGCGGACGTTCAGGACGTCTGCGACCGCATCACGATCCTCTTCCGCGGCCGGCGCCAGACGCTGGGCCACGTGAAGGACCTGCTCCAAGTCAAGGATATCACGCAGGTCGAGGCCCACGGCCTGACGCCGCAGCAGATCGAAGAGTTGCGACAGTACGTCCAGAAGATGGGCGCGCAGGCCCAGATCACCCATCCCACCACGACGCTTGAGGACCTGTTCATCAAGATCGTGCGGGATAACACCGGCGGCGTCGGCAGCTACACCAGCAGCGACGCCTGATACGACGTTCCGCTCAGGGCGGCGAGCCGCACACACAGCGAGGGTGTGGATCAACGTGTGAGCGGCGTGCGCGACGAGGCACAGACCGATGCAGCAAGTATTGAGCAACATTTCCCTCTGGTTGCAATCCAATGTGATCGTGTGGGCGGTTCCGGCGCTCGTCGTCTTTGCCGGGCTGTTCGTCTACGGGTTGCGCGACCTGATCCGCGTGTCGCCCGGGCGCATCTGGGCGATCAGCGGCGTCTGCTTCCGCGATGCCATCCGCCGGCGCGTGCTGTGGGTGACGCCGCTGGCGATGCTGGGCGTCATCATCATCTCGCTGCTTCAGAAGCCCGTCGATCAGCCCGACGCCATCCGCCAGACGATCAAGTTCTGCTTCTTCGCCAGCGCGTTGGTCGTCACGATCATCGCCCTCATCACCGCCGCCACCAACCTGCCGCGCGAAATTGAATCGCGCGTGGTTTACACCATCGTCACGAAGCCGGTGACGCGACTGGACATCACGCTCGGCAAGATCGTCGGCTTCGCCCGCGTGTCGGCGGCGATGCTGTTGATCATGGGCATCTTCACCCTCGGCTACCTGCATTTACGGGCGTGGTATTTAGGCCGGCAGATTACGCAGACGCTGGAATCGCCGCAGTTGGACCCGGCGCAGCGGGCGTGGCTGAAGCACTTTGAAGACGAGGGCCTGCTGTTCTCGCAAACCATCCATCGCCCGCAGTGGCTCAGCCAGTATGCGATGGTGCCGGCCCCGGAGATCGGCCGGGTGATCCTCGGCGGTTCGCAGGACGCGATCGTGCCGTTCCGGTTTGATTCCAGCCTGATCAACGATCCGCAGTTGGCCAACGCCACCTATCGTTTCGCCTTCAACATCCCGTATCGCCCGACGCCGAACGCCCCACCGCTCGCCCCCGGCTCCCCCCCGCCGACACCGGAAATCCAGATCGTCATCCTCGATCCGCGAACTGAATCCACGCTGATTCGCCCCGAGCAGCTCGCTCCGCAGCAGGCCGCCAAGCCGGGTGAGGAAGCCACGCAGCAGGCCCAGGCGATCAATCTGGCGACCAAGCCTTACGTCGAAGTGCCGCGCACGATAATCGAGCAACTCATCAATCACGGCCCGCTCAACGATCGCGGCCGGTTCCTGGTGCAGATCGTCGCGAGCAATCCGGCGTTCCTTTACCAGATGAACAAGGATGCGGTGGCGCTCGAGGTGATCGCCACCCAGAACGGCCAGCCGATGGGCCTGCGGCTCGACGCCGAAAACGAACCCCAGACCCGCGGCAGCACCGGTCGGTTCGGCCAGCAGCTGCGCGGCGCTGAGAACGGCCTCGAACCACTGGCGATGTTCCGCTTCAAGGACGTGCCCATTCCCGAGTCCGAAGCCGGCCATGTGCCGTTCGAGATGAAGGTCGGCATCGAACGCAGCGGTTCCGATTCCGATACCGACGACGCCACCGTGCTCGACGTTCGCGTCTACGACCGCAAGACCTCCAAGATCAGCGAGCCCACGCTCGTCTATCCCGAAAGCAAGCGAACCGCGTTCTTCACCCTCCCGGTCGATCACCTGAGCAGCGGCGAGTTCGACGTGCTCGTCCGCAACCGCACCGGCGGCAGCGTCGTGGGGCTGACGACGACCTCGCTTCAGTTGATCTCCGACCGCGAGCCGTTCGCCGTCAACCTGTTCAAGGGCCTGTTTGTACTGTGGCTGTTCTCGCTGCTGGTGGCGATCGTGGCGTACTTCTGCAGCACATTCCTGAGCTGGCCGATCGCCGTGGTGTTGTCGCTGCTGATCATCCTCGGCCGCTGGGCGGCGGCAAACCTGGATCTGGGCTCCGGCTTCGGCGCGGAGGTCGCCACCGGCGTGTCCGATCCACGACTGGCAAACGTCGTCAGCAAATCGGTCGACGCCCTGACCGGCAGTTTCGCGCTGCTGGCGTCGGTGTTGCCGGATATCAGCGGTTTCGGCGTGACCGAGCAGATCGAACGCGGCGCGACGATCACGCTGGCGCAGCTCGGATCGCCCGTGCTGGTGCTGGTGCTCTTCGGCCTGCCGCTGATCACGCTGGCCTATGTCTTCCTGCGAAACAAAGAGGTGGCGCCGTGAGCCGGATGAGTCAGCTCCCCATCGTCATCGTCCTGCTGATCGCGTTGCTCGGCTCCGTCGGCGCGCGGAAGCTGTGCCTCGCCCAGCGGCAGAACCTCGACCGCGCTCGCAATCAGCCCGTCGCCGAGGGAGGCGACGTCAGCCAGCTCAACAGCTTCGCGCTGGGCCTGCTGCTGGGCGGCCTGCGCGGGCCGATGCTGATGGCGCTGTGGACCAGTTCTGAAAACCAGAAGACCGATCGCGAGCTTGACGATTTTGATACCAAGGTCGAGTTGATCCGCCTGCTCCAGGCCGAGTTCGACGGCGTGCACCTGTTCCAGATCTGGAACAAGGCCTACAACATCTCGGTCCAGATGGCGAACGTGCCGACGAAGTACACGACCATCCTCGACGCGATGGACTACGCCTTCAGCGTCGATCGCGAGCGCCCCGACAACATCAACATCCTCGCGTCGATCGCCGGCCTGTACTTCGACAAGTTCGGCAACGCCGCAGAGAAGGGCTATTTCAGCCCGCGCGTGATGGACGAAAGCCTGCCGATTCAGGACCGCGTCCGCATCACCTTCCCCGCCGCCAAACGCGAGCTGGTCATCCGCCAGGCCCGGCTCGCCGGCGCGCCCACCTACGTGCTGACGCCACGCGAGGCAAACAACGATGCCACCCAGCTTTACATCCAGATCCGCAAGCCAATCGCCGACCGATTGCAGGAGCGGCTGAAGCAGGAAGCAGGCATCACCTACGACCTGCGCCCAGTAAAGGCTGCCGAATCCGTCCAGAGTGGCGGCCGCCGGACGGAGCACGATTCGGTGCTCGATGACAGCTATAACGTGCTCCCGCAGTTCCTCGAACCCCGCGCCGGCCTAGCCCCCACCGGCGATGGGGGCGACGGCAGCATGCTGCCGTACCTCAAACAATTCCAGCCGTATCCGTATGGCGTCTCGCCTTTCGCGCTGGGCTACAACTACTACAAGCGTTCTCAGTACCTTCAGAAGTACAAGAAGATCACGCATGCGCAGCTGTCAGACCGCGTGATCGCGTCGCGTCCGGCGCTGTCGCTGAAAAAGTGGAGCGAGGAGGACTGGTACGCCGCCCGCCGGGCCGAGATCGAGCTGTTCAGCCTGCCCGTTCCGAGCGAAGACGCCGAGCTTGAGGCCCCGACGCAGGGCATTGCGCTGGATCGCAAGATCGCCCGCACACCACTGCTGGACGAGATCATCTGGCGGTACCGCAACGCCCATCGCATCGCCAACGCCGCCGTCGCGGAGTACAAATACTTCCTGGCCGACTTCCCCGGGGAGTTCAACTACTTCTCGCACATGGAGGGCTCCGAAGCCCAGGCGCACCTGATGCTCGCCGACGCCTTGTACCTCGAAGCGCTCACCGCCGAAGGCGACGAGAAGGCCCGACTGGCGAAGGAAGCCAGCGCCAGCTACCAAAGGGCCGCCAGCCTTTATTCGCGGCACATCTTTAAGTATTTCATTGGCGACGAGGACATCGACGTCCTGCCGCCCGGCGTTCAGCGAGCACAGGTAAGCGACACGATGGTGCTCGGCGACTCCATGATCCCGCTGGCGATGGCCAAGCTCCGCATGAAGCACGCCGCCAGTAACTACCAGCTTGGCAACAGCGAAGACTTCAAGGAAATCGACAACTACATCCAACGCGCCAATGCCCGCATGGCGGCGATCCAGGCGATGAAATAATAAAATGCGTTTGGGATCGCAGATAAACGCAGATAGAAAATACAAAAAGAAAACAGCCGCCGGACGACGTTGATTCGCCCGGCGGCTGCTTTTTTACAGGCATTTCATCTGCGTTTATCTGCGACCATCTACGGCCCCCTCTACATCGTCGCGAAGTTTTTCAGCATTGCCAAGCCCATGGTCTGGCTCTTCTCGGGGTGAAACTGCGTGGCCACGACGTTCTCCCGCCAGATCGAACTAACGAACGGCCGGCCGTAGTGGGTGGTGGTGGCGATGACGGAATCGTCGGCAGGGACGACGTGGTAGCCATGCACGAAGTAAACGTTCGCCCCGTCGGGCAGGCCATCGAGGATCGGCGACCTCCGCTTCACGTCGATCTGGTTCCATCCCATGTGCGGCACCTTCAGGCCGTCGGTCGCATCGACGTCGAACCGCACGCATTTGCCCGCCACGATGCCGAGTCCCGCGTGCTCGCCGTCTTCATGCCCAACGTCGAACAGCATCTGAAGGCCCAGGCAGATGCCCAGGAACGGCTTGCCGGCGACGATGTGCTCGCGGATGGGCTGGTCGAAGGAGTTGCCCCGGATCGTCGCCACCGCGTCCGCAAACGCGCCGACGCCCGGCAGCACCAACCGGTCACACCGGCGGACGTCGTCGGGCGTCGAGAGAATCCAGGCATCATGGCCGACGTGTGCAAAGGCTTTCTGCACCGAACGAAGGTTGGCCATGCCGTAATCGAGAATGCCGATCATGAAAATAGTTGCCGGTTGATAGTTGCCAGTTGCCAGTAAAACGCTGCACGTACTATCTGCATTTTACTGGCAACTGGCAACTAACCACTGGCAACCACCTCGCTCTACTTCGTCACCACCACGATTTCCACGCGGCGGCTCTTGTCCTTCGTCGTCTTGGGTGCGGTGGCGGCGAAAGCACGGGTGGCGACCTGTGATTTCGGCAGCCCGCCGCTGCCGGTCAGATAATCGGCGACGGCGCGCGAGCGGGCGGCGGAGAGATCGAGGTTGTCGATCCACTTGTCCTTCGTCTTGGTGATCGGATCGCTGTCGCTGTGACCGTCAACGAAGACCTTCTTGCCGGCGAAATCCTTCTTGATGATGCCGGCGATGCGGTCGAGGGTGGTCTTGGCGGTAGATTTGACGGTGGCATCGCCGCTGGCGAACAACACGTCGCCGGGCACGGCTACAGTGATGTTGCCCTTGTCGTCGCGCGTGACGGAAATGCCGCCAAAGCTGGCGGTCTCGTCCCTGGGCGCCTCGGCAGGCGGGGGCGCGTTCAGCCTCGACTGCAGATCGCGGATCTGCGCGTCGCGCTCATCCAGCGCTCCCCGCAACGCCGTCACCTCCGACGGATCCGGCCGTGCGGCGAGGTCGCTCTCGCGCTTGCGGAGCGCTTCCTGCAGTTCGATGTTCTGATCCCGAAGTTCCCGGTTCTCGTCCGCGAGCTTGTTCTGGCAGCCAACGGTGCCCAACGCGAGGAGGGGAAGAACACACATCCATGTGCCACGCATAAATCGACTCCTTCGATTGTTTGAGCCGGAATCGTACTACCACGGGCAGGGCATTTCCAGTGAGATCCGCCCACAGTTTGTATGCCCAAGCCGAAGCGATAAGCGATTCGCTGAAGAAACCCGACAACTCCTATGTCCTTTTGGGTGCCTTCCCCTTTTCAACACCGCCCCTCATCCGCTAATGTCGCGGGTTCGCAACATGAGCAGCTATAACCTGACCCATCTCAAGCAACTGGAAGCCGAGAGCATCCACATCATCCGCGAAGTGGCGGCGGAGTTTCAGAACCCCGTCATGCTCTACTCGATCGGCAAGGACTCGGCCGTCATGGTCCGCCTCGCCCAAAAGGCCTTCGCGCCCGGCCGGCCGCCCTTCCCGCTCATGCACATCAACACGACGTGGAAGTTCAGGGAGATGATCAGCTTTCGCGATAAGTTCTGCAAAGACAACGACCTGCAGCTCATCGAATACGTCAATCAGGAAGGCGTTCGCGACGGCATCAACCCGTTCGATCACGGATCGAACAAGTATACGGGCATCATGAAGACCGTCGCGCTCAAGCAAGCGCTGGACAAATACGGCTTCGACGCCGCGTTCGGCGGGGCTCGTCGCGACGAGGAGAAATCCCGCGCCAAGGAGCGCGTCTACAGCTTCCGCGACAGGCTCCACCAGTGGGACCCGAAAAACCAGCGGCCGGAGTTGTGGAACCTGTACAACGGCAAGGTGAACAAGGGCGAATCGATCCGCGTCTTCCCGTTGTCGAACTGGACCGAACTGGACGTCTGGCAATACATCTACCTTGAAAACATCCCCATCGTCCCCCTCTACTTCGCCGCCCCGCGGCCGGTGGTGAGCCGCGACGGCACGATGATCATGGTCGACGACGACCGCATGCGCCTCAACCCTGGC
>JBBCIV010000073.1:0-5962 GCA_037189665.1 Phycisphaerae bacterium
ATCTCTCATTCAGCGGCCCGAAGCGACCATCCTCGTGCTCATCAGCGATCTCATCGAGGGCGGCGTCCGTGACAATTTGCTCAAGCGTGCTGCGTCAATCATCAATTCCGGCGTCAACATGCTCACACTACTTGCCCTCAGCGACGACGGCGCGCCGATGTACGATCACGAGAACGCCGCCGCTCTCGCTTCCCTCGGCTCACCGGCATTCGCGTGCACGCCTGACCTGTTCCCGGACCTCATTGCGGCGGCAATCCAACGCCGCAGCATCGCCGACTGGGCAACGGCAGCAAACGTAGCAATCGCAGCGCGAACATCCTCCTAGGTTCTCCAGCTTACCGAAAATCTGCGGTGTGCGTCGCTGATTTCGCAACGGTCGAACGGCCGGGCATCGGCACCCGGCATTCTGGTAACGAGAACTCCGGTAAAATAAAAAGATGCGGCGGTGAACCTTGTCGTTAGCCCTGGAGGCAGCACGATGAAGGAAGCAACAACACCCGAAATTGTCAGCCGTGAGGCGTGGGAGCGGGCGCGGGCGGAACTGTTTGTCCGTGAAAAGGAACATACACATGCCGGCGACGCGCTCGCCGCGGCTCGTCGGCGGCTGCCGATGACGCCGATGGACCCGGTCTCTGTCGTGGGATCGAAAGGGCCCGTTCCGTTGCAGGAGGTGTTCGAAGGCCGGCGAATGCTGATCGTTTATCACTTCATGTGGAAAAAGGGTGCGCCTCATCACAAGCAGTGTGAGGGCTGCACGCACAGCCAGGCCGCCATGACTGCCGCCGCTTGTGCCTATCTCGCCGAGCGCGATGTGACGTACGCCGTCTTCAGCAGCGGCCCGCTTGAGGAGATTATCGCGTATCGGGATTTCATGGGCTGGACGACGCCATGGTACTCGACCGCCGACTCAGGCCAGGCGCTGGCCACCCGCGACGGTGGCGACCTCCGCTGCTACCTGCGGGCCGACGACCAAGTGTTCCAGACGTACGAAACCAAGTGGCACGGGATCGAAGCCATGCTGCCCACTCTGCAATTGCTGGACCTGACGCCGTACGGCCGGCAGGAGACGTGGGAAGACTCGCCCGTAACCATTCAGCTCGATAAAGCGGGTTCCTGGTGGCGTCGTGACGGCCGTCCTGTTGCCCAGTGGACGCGCACCGACAAGCCGGTTGATTAAAAGAGGTTGCATTCGGGAAATGGGCGCTCAATCCCCGTAGCCGTACCTGCCGGAATGCCCAACGCATCTTCAACACGGGCGAAGTACCGCCCATGGCACCCGGCTTCGCAGTGATATGACGAATGGCGCGGCTCGTTTTCCGCGCAAGTCAACACAGGTTCGGGTACGAGCCTGTGCCACCCGCCGTCTGGCTGGCCCGTCACTGATCCTTCGCCGCCATCCCCTGCGCAGGGGATTGTCATTTCTGTGCCGCATGAGATGATTTTCGCGGTTCCGTGCCTGAGCGGAGGTGTTGTTCTTCCCGTGCAGGCAGAAGGGCCTCTTGCGCAAACACTCTCAACGTCTCCCTCAAAGTCCAAGCCGTCATCAACGTTCGGTGATCGAAGCAGAGGAAGGGTAAGAAAATGCACCAGTCCGTCCCTCGGAAATTCCGGGGATTCGCGAGCATCGCCATTGTCATCCTCCCTGCCGCGTCGCAGGTGTTCGGCGTCTCGAGCTCAAACTCCACCCCCGGCGATCCCTATCACGGGATCAACATCAACACGATGCTCGGGGCCGACCGCTTCTACAACGCCGGTTACATCGGCAACGCCGCCGTGGCGATCAACATCGAGGGTGGATTCATCGGCATCCACGACACGACCTACAACACCACCACCTCGGCACATCGCATGAAGGCGTTCATCAAGGCGCCGGGGTACGAATCGACCAGCCTGGGCACGGTCGACACGGGCCATGCGACCGCGGTGGGCCATGCCCTGTTCGGACAGAACACGCCCGGCTATGAATACGGTCAGGGCATTGCACCCAGCGTTCAAATGTGGACCGGCGCGATCGCGCTCGAGCCGGCCACCAGCTGGATCGCCAATGGCGAAGTGGCGCTCTACCCCTACCTGACAGCCATGCGCACAGGCTACACGGGCAACGGGTATAGCGCCCGCAAGGCCGATGTCATCAACAGCAGTTGGGGATATATCGATACGTTCGCGACATCGGGCTTCACCCTGGCGACGGACGGATTGATCAGGGAATCCGGGAGCGTTTTCGTTGTCTCAGCGGGCAACAGCGGCCTGGGCAACAATACCGTGTCTTTGCCGGGCAACGCATTCAATGTGTTCACCGTGGGTTCCGTGGGGAGCGACACCGGCCCCGCGCCCTACACAACCATCTCGAACTTCAGCTCGCGCGGACCGCAGGCGACAAAGCTGGATCCCAATGCAACGGGCTATTTCCAACGTGCGGCCGTGGACATCGTCGCCCCGGGCGAGAATCTCACCCTCGCGTTATACCTGACTTCCAACCCGTCGCAGTATCAGTTCAATGTAAGCGGTACCAGTCTCGCCGCGCCGATCGTCGCCGGCGGCGCGGCACTGCTCGTCGATGCCGGCCGGCAGCGCTTCGGCGATGTCGCCACCCAGCTCGGCAGCGCCATCGACGCCCGCGTCATCAAAGCCGTCATGATGAACGCCGCCGACAAGACCCCGGCATGGTACAACCAACAGCTGACGTCCGGCGCAGGTGTCATCACGACCGTCCAGGCCCTGGATTTCGAGCTCGGCGCGGGCGTGATCAATCTCGACAAGTCGTTCGACCAGTATCTAAGCGGCACGACCGACGTCCCCGGCGCCGGGGGCGGGGCCGTCCAGAAGCTCGGCTGGGATTTCGGCTCGCTCACGGGCGAGGGCGCCGACAACCGTTACGACATCACCGGAACGCTGCACGCGGGCGACGTCATGACGCTCACCCTCGACTGGTTCATCGAGCGCACCCTGGACGCCTACACGACGACCAGCATCGATGCCGGCACCGACCGTCTTGCCGATCTCGATCTGTTCGTCTATCTGGACAACGGTTCGGGTGGACAGTTGATCGCGCAATCGGTGGCCGGCCGCACCAACGTCGAGCATCTTCACTTCGCGCTGCCTCAAACCGGATCGTACTACTTCGTCGTGAACCAGTTCGGCACGTCCTACGACGCGATCGGCGGCGCACCGCTGATCACCGACTACGGCATCGCCTGGTCGGTCGTCCCCGAACCGGCGTCGCTCTCCCTGCTGGCGCTGGGCGGCACGGCGCTGCTGCGGCGACGGCGGGCGTCGCGATCGTCGATTCCGTTTGCGGGCGTCGCGCCGGAAGTCGCGGCGCGTACACCGAAACTTGAGGCGCGTGCGACGGAACTTCCATCGCGTGCGCCGAGACTTCCGGCACTCGCGCCTTTTCGCCATGCGGCGCGCCGCTGTCCTGTACGGCCGGGATTATTGGCATCGCTATGATCGCTCGATCCGCTGGCGGGAATCGTCCGCATTTTCCGCACGATCCGCTTAACCCGCCCGCCCGTCCGTCCCGCCGACGCATGAAACGAAGCGGCGGCGAATCCGGCGCGTGCCGGACGGCTCTCCGCTGAGACTTTCTCATCGGAGGTTCCCACATCATGGGACGCTCATTTCTCCCCACCACCGACGACGGGTTGCTGTCGTTCGCCCTGAACTTCTCCACGTTGTTGACGGCCAACTATGAGGCGTACGGCATCGCGCAATCGATCGCCAAACGTCTATAGTTCCAAGTACAACACGTACAAGACGGCGATGAACGCCGCGAAACAGCCGCCCACGCGCGGCAACGCCACCGTGCTGGCCAAGGACAACGCCAAGCGCGACCTGATGGCGTACACCCGCCTGCTCGCCCGCACCATCGGCAACAACATGAACATCACCGACGCCCAGCGGCAGGCGCTGGGCCTGACGATCCGCAAGACCCACCCCACGCCGATCCCGCCGCCCAGCGTCCGGCCGGGCGTGGACCTCGTCGGCGTGTCCATGCGCACCGTCACCATCCACATCCACGACAGCGCGTCGAACAGCAAGCGCGGCAAGCCCGCCGGGGTGATCGGCGCGAAGGTGTACACCTTCATCGGGGCCGAGTACCCCAGCGACCCCACGCTGTGGAACTACGACGGCGACACCACCCAGGCCAAGCACGAGATCACCTTCGCCAACAGCGTGCCCAGCGGCGCGCAGGTATGGATCTGCGCCGCGTGGTACGGCCGACGCAACGGCGAAACCGGGCCGATCAGCGTGCCGATCTCGACGAACATCCAGGGCGGCGGCGCGAGTGCGCAACAGCAGGAACTGAAGATCGCGGCGTAGTCGTCCTGCAAACTTACGGCGCGGCGCGAGAAGATCGCGCCGCACCGTTTTTGATCACGTTGCGACGACTTGCGCGCCTGTCGAAGTGCCGAACGGACGGAGTACCGCCCTTGGCGCCCGCTCGGCACATTCGCAGCCGAGGTTTCATCGGTCCTGTTCCACCAACGCAGCGAGCCTCGCGAGCGCCATCCGCCATCCGGTTTCGTTGTCCGCGGTCGAAATCCCCGGCGGCAATCCGTCGTGAACGGCAATCAATTCCGTTCCGCCCGCCGTATCGGTAAGCATCGTCGTGACCTTCATCTCGCCTTGCATGGCGGGATCGTCGGTCTCGAACTCGATCGCCTCCACGACTCGATCATTCGGAGTGAGTTCCACAAATCGTCCATGGTACGTATCCGTGTGCGCAGTCGTCTTGCCGGCTCCCGTCGGTGCGTCGTACGTGAGCGAAACCCGAAACTCGCCGCCAACGCGGGCGTCGAAGAAATGCACGTGGATGCTCATCCCCTCTGGGAATCTCCACTGGGAGATCGCACATGCGTCGAGCAGCGCACGATAAACCTTGTCCCGTGGTGCCTGAATGTGACGAGTGATGCGAGTTGAACCCATGGTGAGTTTCTTCTGAAACAGTTACAGGGGGAGAATGGCGGTGACCGCCCGCTCCGCCGCATCCGTTGTGAGACGAGGCTGCCGAAGACGGGCCGCTCACGTGCTTCCATCAGCCGTACGGCGGCGCAGAGCGTCCGGGTCGAGGAATGCCTTATAAACCCGTTCTGCCGGTGCTCGAAGCACGCGATGCCGCCGAACCGTGTTGGACGAATCCGTCATGGAATGTTTCTCCTCATGGGTTGTGAGTGGCCGTGGTTAACAGTTCGTCGAACGAACGTCTCTGAAATCGACATCGCAACCCAACAATTTCCGATCACCTGCTCACAGGTGCGCATCAGGGTTTACATCCGCGACAAGATTCAACTTGGAGCCATGCTCCAAGTCAGCCGCAGCAGGACGTAGCGTTCTTGATCGCTTTGCTGCACACGCTCAACCGTGCCGGACAATCTCTCCGGCAGGTCGGGTGTCGTCCGTTCCTCGCCGACGTTGGCGGCGGCCAGCCCCAGTGCCTCGGTGAGATGTTTCCAAACTTCGAGTTGCGGCGCCTCCGCGCTCGCCATGACGTGGAACGAGGCTGCCGGGCTGTCCGCGTAGTGCGTGAGATAGAGGCGCAGCACCTCGAAGAAGCCGGGCCAGCCCGCCTCAAAACCTTCCAGCGAAGCGTCCCAGTCATCAGTTGAAGCGACCAACGAATGGGTCATGCGAAACAGGCATTTCCCGTCCGGCCTGCTCGTCACGGTGATCTCGGTCTCCACCGGCGGCGCGCCTTCGCTCCACTCGCGCTCGACATACCCGAAGCGGGACGGCGGCTCCCAGATCGTCACCTCCCCCTGAGAACTGCCAGGACCGAAGTCGAAGCGGATCGCGCCGCCGACGCGATCTTCGATTTCGCACTTGGTGAACCAGCCGGTATTGCCGGGGCCGGTCGCCACCGCCCGCCACACCTGCTCCGGCGTGCCGGGCACGATCACTTCCATCTCGACCCTGCGTTTCCCGTGTTCGTCTTTCCTGATCGGCATGGAGAGTCTTGCCT